>NZ_MDGU01000009.1:0-233794 GCF_001705465.1 Lysinibacillus sp. AR18-8 | reverse complement strand
AGGAATTTGATAGTGTCGAGCATTTTAAAAAGGAACTTGAAAAGTATATAACGTATTACAACACGAGACGTTTAAAGGCAAAATTAAAACTGAGTCCGGTAGAATACCGAACTCAGTTTACCCAAGCTGCCTAAACGAAATAACCGTGTCTAACTTATAGGGGTCACTTCAGGTTGACCACCGACACTTAAGGGGATTGGTAAATAAAAAAGAATTAAGGGCAGAACAATCTACCCTTAGCTCCTTTAATATGCTTTAAATAATTTTTGTAAAATATAATAGGATTGTTTTAAGCGCTCTTCATATTTTGGTACTTGCCATGTTTCCCATGTATAAGTAGAGAGTGGTGGTAAAACACCATTAGAAGCTGCTGGCATAGATTGAACAACGTTGTTCTCTTTATCTACAAATAAAGCACCAATATAAATATTGTCTACTTTAACCGCCGCTTTATCGCCATCTTTATACAGGTTACCTATAAACTCACGCTGACTCGGATCTTTAGCTTGAATCAATAACCAAGGGATGCGAAGTTCGATAACATTGTCATCGGTCCAAGTATAATCAACTAAAGAATCATAATCTTTTGCTTCTGGATTAGCATTTCCTTGAAGTAATTTTCCTGTTTCGTAGATACTAAAATCAGTCGTTCTATTTTGCTCAGGTAAAAATAGTTGTTTATTTAACACATAGTAAATAGGGGCGAACTTTCCACTATTTTTCAAGGCATTTGCCATTCGGGGAGCAACTAAATTTAAACGGTGGCCATATAAATAATCATAGAAATCGTAGTATTCATCAATAACAACCCTAGATTGACCGTTTTTATTAAGCTCAACTATAAAATCAACACCATTGGAAAACGTCATATTTTTTATAGATGTAGCTGACGTATTTCCTTGACCTGGTACAACATCTAATAAAATGCGAGGGGAGGTATTGGCTAACTCCCCACTTTTTAATTTAATGTACAAATAGCGCTCATCATAGTCTACTGCAAAATCTGTTGGGTTGTTTGGTGCAGTATCATATAGCTGTTTACCCGTCCATTCCGTTGTCTCTCCATCTACTTTTACCTTAAGTCTATCGAAGGTTAATAATCCAAACTGTTGCTCATTTGTTTGAGCATTGGACCAAAATGGTCGACGATTCGGATCATCATAATCCATCGTATTCCACGTTCGTTTAAACCACTCATCTTGCCATGTAAAAACAAGTCCTCCCATGAGCCCCTCATGCATAATATCCTCAAATAAATGTTGAAGTGTTTCTCCCTGTGCTTGCTCTGACATTTGCCCCTGATTCCAACCATATACATTATCATGTGTTTTACCACGTGATGCTGGGATACCAAATTCCGCAATAAGAACAGGCATAGTATGAGCTTCATGGAGCTCTTTTAAATAACCTGCATAGCTATTTTTGTTCCCTCGGAAATCGACATAATTTAAATAATCTTTATCGAAATTAAAGAAGTCAGGGTAATAAGGATACACATGATAGGAAGCAAATTGTCCTGGTGCGGTCATCTCTCCTTTTGTATAAATAACATTTGGATTGACCCCTACTAAATCTTCCTCCTCTGATGGCTCTGACGGATGTTCAAGAATGTCAGTTGTGACCCAGTTCGTGAAACTCATTGGACGTAGCCAGTTATATTTTTCCTTTTCATAAACTGACACCACATCCATTTGTTCTGCTAGCCAATGCTCAAACGGAGAGGCACCCTTTGTTTCAAAAAAAGTACCGTTGTATTGACCAATATTTGCATGTTTTTCATTCGTTCCCACAACCATGTGTGGATACCATTCAATTCCTAGTACCCATCCTATAACATATTTTGATACGTCTACATCATACAAGCCAGATGCATGTCCTGGGCGAGGCTCCACATAGATATTTCCATGAATGACATCTACCATTTGTTTCATTTCTAATTGGAAATCTTCTAACGTATCTTTATCATAGGCGTCCAATGAACCTGCTAAGCCCTCTTCATTAATCCAAACTCCATGTAAAACATATAATGGTTTTTTTGGATGTTCTTCATTATATTTAGCAAGTGCTCTATAAAAGCCTGGTGGATGTAATGTATAGACTCGTATCGTATTAGCATTCATGTCTGCTATTTGTTTAAACCATCGATAATATTCCTCTTCAGTAATTGCTGCTTCTCCAGGAAAGGCGCCAGGTTTCCCCATTCCGATATTGACACCCTTAAATACGATTGGTTCCCATTTGCCATCTCTTAGCACCTCAAAAGATTGTCCCTGAATCCTTGCATTATAGTTTAATTTCTCATGATTTACAGTATCCTGAACCTCTTTGTGCTCAAATGAATCAAATATTTTATGCATTACTGGGATGTAAATGGACCAATAAAACGAACTGTCCGCATACTTCTCAGCATATTTATAGATTGTAGGTAACCCTTTTATTTTATAAATATTCGGTACCCGTGCGATATCATTAAAATCTCCCGCAAAATAATAACTAGATGTGTAGCTTTTATCTTGGCCTACAATTGCTGCAAATTGTTCTGGAATGCCATTATCCTTTAACAGCTCTGTTCCTTTTTTTGTTAAATCCCATTTATAATTTGCAAGAGCATCTTCAGCATATTTAGGTGTAATAATATCAAACCAATAATCGTATTGCGCCCTTGCAGATGAATGAAAGAATTTTTTCCCATTTTCAGTAAACTGCACTTGAATACCTTCAGATTTAACATGCTTTTTCATTTCTAGAACAAGTAGCTCCTCAGTTATTTCGTTAAATAGTAAAAAGCCTCCACCTTTATATGACCAATTATCGCCATGTTCATCGATCACCCATTGCGGTATTTCTAAATTTTTATGATAATCAAGCTCATCGAAATAACGCCCGATCCAGCCAGACCATGTGATTCCTAAATAATCCTGTAATTCTTTACGAACTTCCCCTGATGTTGGTGAAGCAAACGTGTTATACTCAGCTATTAACATGCTCTTTTTTTTGCTGGCTAAGCGTTCGACGATTGCCTGCCATTCTTTTTGTTCAAGTCCCCCAACAATTTTTTCAGAACGTTCACCTAAACGTTTTGTTTGTTGTAAATCATCTTTATAAACTCCGTACGTATCTGCCAAATAAATGACATCATAGTCACTATAATCATTTGGCAAATTCTTTTCTACAACACTTTTAGTTTCATCATTTGGGACCGTACCATAATAATCGCGTTCTACGTCATAAGGTTCATTATTTAATCTATATTTATAATGGTTTAAAAACCAATTCACCCCTAAGTGCTCTCGGTAAGACTCATTCGGAACGGTTTTATCTATAATGGCCACATTAAGCTGTTTTTCATCTTCTAAGTACCACCATGTAATAGGGATTATCATGAGGACTAGTACGACCATAACCCCTATATAGATTCGTTTCATACACTTTTCTCCTTTTCAGCAATGCCGACACGTTTCATATTACCCCAGTCACTTTTTCTTAAGACAAAACGAAGTAATCCCTCACAGCGCCAGAATAATGTTAGTGGGCGATACCAAAAAATTTCTGTAAACGCTAAAAGAATCATGCGTAACAACTCTCTTTTTTTCGGATACGTATTCATACTCCATGATTCAAACAATACTGCCGCTATTGAAAAAATAACACCATAAATAACGAATAGTAGTAGCAGCATGAGTGCAACCTCATAATAAATTTTCCCTAAGAAAAAGGCTATGACAATATAAATATATCCTCCTAACTCGACAAGAGGCCCTAGACATTCCACTAGCCAAAAATACGGGAACGAAAGAAATCCAATCATTCCATATCTAGGATTCAAGGTCATTTTTTTATGCTTCCATAGACTTTCAAATAACCCTTGATGCCACCTTCTTCGTTGATTGCGTAGTACTCCTAATGTTTGAGGTGCTTCCGTCCAGCAAACTGGGTCAGGTACAAATTCAATACGCTTATTTTCTTTTTTTTCTTTTATAAGTCGATGGATATTCACCACCAGTTCCATATCTTCCCCAATAATATTGGTTGAATATCCACCTGCTTCAACAGCCCATTTTTTAGAGAAAACACTAAATGCTCCTGAAATAATAAGGACTAAATTGAATTTACTTAACGCTATTCTCCCCATTAAAAATGCCCGCAAATATTCGATTACTTGCATGATTACTAGGTAATTACTAGGTAATTGAGTTTCATAAATAGAGCCAAACTGCATCTTCGCGCCATTTGCAATACGTATATTACCACCTGCTGCAATGACCTCACCATCAGATAAAATGATAGGCTTCATCACCCGCAGCAAGGATTTTTCATCTAAAATGGAGTCACCATCAATGGAGCAAAAATACGGATATTGAGATACATTAATACCCACATTTAGCGCATCAGCCTTACCACCATTTTCTTTATCTACTAAAATACAATTTTTATAGATTTCAGATTCATATATTTGTTTAATGTCTTTTGTAGGGATGTTAGTTCGAACAATTTTATTGATTGGCTTCATTTGAAAATGTTCGATGACCGTTTGAAGGGTTTGATCTGTAGATCCATCGTTAATAATGATAATTTCAGTTTGAGGATAACGTAAATTCAATAATGAATATACTGTATCTACAACTCCTACTTCTTCATTGTAAGCAGGAACAAGTAACGATACCGGTTTTGAATAAAAGGCATCGATATGTGCATCATCATACTCTGATAGATCGAGACGATAGCGTTTTCTTAAATCCAGCATAGCAATGATGAACATTGTACAATATGACACGATAACGAACAGCATATAAAATAAAATAATGCCCCCAAAAAACATCATGCAATAATCAATTATTTTCATTTACTTCCCCTCTTTTCTCGCTGCAATTTCTTGGGCCATTTCAATTGCATATTGATCATTTGAGGATTCAATGAATTGCTGTAATTTGGCAATACCATGTCGATCTTCTACAATCGTTTTTGCCGCTTGGGAACGTACCCACCAATTCTCATCTTGAAGAAGCTGCTCTAAATAACTATAAGTGTAAGTAAGCGGTACATGCTTGAAAATTTTGGCAACCATTAACCTGGCTTCCCACATTTCAGAAGTCACAAAAGAGACAAAGGGATCCATCTCATCAATAATTCCTATTTCATATAGCCCTTTTAATGCTCTGATGTTAATTTCCGGTGTATCATGGTGTAATAATTTTTTTAATTCATCCAAATACTCCATATTTCTTTTTACAGCAGCAGTATCAATAACAGCAAATTGCATTTTGGCCGACAAACTATTAAAATCATGGAAAAATCGAATAAATACATTATCATCTAATAATATAAATAGTCTTCTATATTCACTTTCAGCGTAATTTACATTGGAATTTTTTATTTTCTCCATAAATAAATCTGGTTGGAAAAGCGAGTATATTTTCATTAACTGGAAATATTCTTCATCTGTAATGTTATTTTTTTCGAATTCTTGGCACTTCGTTAGCAATTCATCTATTTGTAAGTCTGCAATTCGATAGAGGGCATTCATTCGAATACTCCATCGTTTACTGGATAAATCTTTTTCGTAGAATGCTTTTAAATATTGATTGGAGAATTGTTTAATTTTTAGTTCCACCTGTTCATTCCTTATATTCTTTAAATAGGATGAAAAAATTTTTTCAATAGCTTCTACTTGGGCGCTTCCTCTAGGTACCAATACGATACTAAATAATGCGTTATTGAATAAGTAATCATACCAAAGTTGAGAATAATTTTGTAAATAACGGTCACGAACTTTTTCAAAATAGCTTTCACGCTGTCGCTGAACAAGTAAATACATTAAAAAGATAAAGAGCACAACTAATAAGAAAGAAATTATTGCCAAAAGCGTCGAAACAGTCAGCTTGATCATTGCCAAAACCTCGCAAACGTTCTTTTAATTTTGGCTTCGAGCAAACGTAAATTAAATGGTTTGACAATATATTCATCAACACCGCCCTCATAAGCATTAAGCGCTGCCCCTTCAGAATTGCGTTCTGACATCATATAAATAATAAATTTCTTTTCATTTGGCATATGTCGTAAGATATGCAATATTTCTAAGCCATTTTTCAGAGGTAAAATATCATTCATAAGAATTAGATGCATATGCCCTGATTTATAATCATCCGATTGTAAAAAGCTATAGCCATCCTCGTAAACCTTTACATCTAAAGAAAAATAAGGGATATTTATTTGCTTAAGCGTTGACTCTAATACTTGTCTAAAAATGGCGTTTTGCTCAATAATACTAACTTTCACTAATTCAGTTGGTTGCTCACAGTAATCCTTTACCTCTGCTATACTCCATGTTAATTGCTCATCCCCTGATAACATCTGTTTATTTTTATTTAACAGCTCTTCAAAAATAACGTTATTATTTCTTATTTCTGTTATAGAGGCCTTTAATGCAATCTGTTGGAACTTCCGTTCTGCTTTTAAGATGGCAAATATTCGTTTTAAAAACGCCCTAGCTTCTACATCACTACTTTGTAAAAAGAAGATGCCCCAATGATCCCCGTCGGATAATTGAAAAAGCAAGTCTGTCTTGCGTATTTTTGATTGTAAAAACGAGGTAACTTGATCATTCACATTTTCATTCAGTTGTGTAGCATTAGCTGTTTTTAAAAAGACTGCTGTTATAGTAAGGCGTGATCTAATAACACTTTCTCGCCATATTTTAAAGTAGCGCTCTACTTCATGTTCTTGCATGATGTCATGGGTGAATTTTATATCATTCATTAGAATCACTCCATCTAGTTTTTTCTTATTATTACTTTCTATCATTTATTTCGTAGATTAACAACATTACTATAGTAATAAATGTGACTAAACAATAAATAGACGTCATAAAAAATACATAGTTTCTCATCAATTTAACTACAAATAAAAAAGAGTACATAAGTCGTTAAACTTATGTACCCTTTTATAAAATTTTTAATTCTTATTTTACCGGTACTACTGCACCTTTCCACTCTTCTAAAATGAAGTCTTGGATTTCTTTAGATGTTAATACTTCTAATAATTTTTTAATTTCAGGTTTTGATTCATCACCTGCACGTACAGCGATGATGTTAACATATGGAGATTCTTTATCTTCAAGAGAAATAGCATCTTCAATTGGGTTTAAACCGTTATCGATGGCAAAGTTAGAATTGATAAGTACTGCATCGCCTTCATCGTTTTCGTACATTTGTACAAGCATTTCTGGGGCAGTATTTGCATCGAATTTAAAGTTTTTAGGATTTTCTTCAATATCCTTTAATTCTGCTGCTGTTTTATCAATGCCTTCTTTTAATTTGATTAAGCCTTTAGCCTCTAACAATGACAGCATACGACCATGGTCAGATACTGAGTTAGAAAGTAAAATTGTTGCGCCTTCAGGCAGGTCTTCTAACGTTTTATATTTTTTAGAGTAAATACCGATTGGTTCAATATGAACGCCACCTGCATTAACGAAATCATAGCCATTGTCTTTAATTTGTAGCTCTAAGTAAGGAATGTGCTGGAAATAGTTTGCATCAAGTGTTTTTGAGTCTAAATCTTGGTTTGGTAGAACATAATCTGTATACGTTTCAATTTTAAGGTCTATGCCTTCTTTAGCTAAGATCGGTTTTGCTTTTTCTAAAATAACTGCGTGTGGTGTATTAGAAGCACCTACTTTTAATATTACGTTTTCTTTGCTATCTGTTTGATCGCCAGATGCTGATTTTTCATCTTCTTTTTTATCTGTACCGCAAGCTGCTAATGCTAGTACAAGTATTGATAAAAATAATCCTGCTAATAACTTTTTCATTTATGACACTCCCTTTTATTTGTTTAAAATATGTTAGCGGTAAAAACCGGAATAACCCCTTTTTCTTGCTAGCGTTTATCAATTTTCTCGGTAATTAAATCACCAATCCATTGAATAATAAATACGACTACTAAGATCAAAATAGTTGCCATTAATGTCACATCTTGGCGATTTCGCTGGAAGCCGTCTAAGAAAGCTAAGTTACCAAGACCACCTGCACCAATAATTCCTGCCATCGCTGTATATCCTACAAGAGCAACAGCCGTTACAGTGATACCAGAAATCAAAGCTGGTAATGATTCCGGAACCAATACTTTCCAAATAATCGTAGAAGTTTTTGCTCCCATTGAACGGGCTGCTTCAATCACACCTTTATCAATTTCACGTAACGCAATTAATACCATACGAGCATAAAACGGTGCTGCACCGATAATTAAAGCAGGTAACGCCGCATTGGCACCGCGAATTGTACCTAGTAAAAACTTCGTAAATGGAATTAATAAAATAATTAATACGATAAATGGAATGGAACGGAAAATATTAACGAGTGATCCTGTTAAAAAGTTAACGATTTTATTTGCCCATAACTGATTGGGGCTAGTTAGAAATAGAACAATACCAATGACTAACCCAAGAATAAATGTCACAACCGTTGATATAGCTGTCATGTATAAAGTTTCATAGGTAGCTTGCCACATATTTTCCCAGTCTACATTCGGAAAGAGATTAGTTAGCATTTTCAATCACCTCCGTCTGTACTTCCACTGTATTTAAATAACGAAGGGCTTCAGTGACGTTTGTCTGAGAGCCATCAATTTGCACAATCAATGTACCAT
This sequence comes from Lysinibacillus sp. AR18-8, assembly GCF_001705465.1. Lineage (NCBI taxonomy): Bacteria > Bacillati > Bacillota > Bacilli > Caryophanales > Bacillaceae > Lysinibacillus > Lysinibacillus sp. AR18-8. Next base: position 225,148 of record NZ_MDGU01000009.1, on the reverse strand, counting down.
ATGCACCATTTTTTGTTTGCGAAATATTTCCGTGAACAATACTTACTTCTACATCAAATTGTTTCACAAGATGTGAGATGACAGGCTGTTCTGTTTTTTCACCAACAAAAATCAATTTGACAAGTTGTCCAGTTGGATAGTTTGTTTTAATTTGTGCTACCGTATCCTGTGTTTCCTTAGTGTCTGTAATTTGAGATACAAACTTCTTAGTAATAGCCGCCTGTGGGGCTTGGAAGACTTGTAATACCTCACCACGTTCCACAATTTCGCCTGCCTCCATCACCGCTACACGATGACAAATTTTGCGGATGACATGCATTTCGTGGGTAATCAGGACGATTGTTAAGCCTAAGCGTTCATTTATATCTACGAGTAAATCAAGAATGGCATCCGTTGTTTCAGGGTCGAGTGCGGATGTCGCCTCATCACATAGTAAAACCTCTGGATTATTCGCTAATGCACGTGCAATTCCTACACGCTGCTTTTGTCCCCCGGAAAGCTGGGATGGATATGCCTTATCGCGCCCTTCTAAGCCTACAAGGGCAATTAATTCCTTCACACGCGCTTCACGTTGAGCCTTTGGGAAGCCTGCGATTTCTAAAGGGAATGCAATATTTTCGGCAACTGTTCTTGACCAAAGTAAATTAAAATGCTGGAAAATCATACTTACCTTTTGTCTAGCTGCTCTAAGCTTTTGCCCTTTTATCGATGAAAATTCTTGATTGTTCACCGTTACTGTTCCTGCTGTCGGTTTCTCTAAACCGTTTAATAAACGAATCATGGTACTTTTACCAGCACCACTATAGCCGATAATGCCAAAAATTTCACCTTTATTAATAGTAAGGTTGACGTCTTTGACTGCCGTTAATTCGCCATTTGCTGTTTTGTATTTCTTTGTAATATTTTGAAGCTGGATCATAGCGAATACTCCTTTTCTCATATAGAAAACCCCTTCACTCACAGACAAGTAGAAGGGGTCACGTATGATACGTTAAACCGTTCTCTCATCTTTCAAAGAAAAATCTTTGGGTGATTTGGCACCTTTTCACATTGTGATGGTTGCCGGGCTTCATAGGGCACTTCCCTCCGCCACTCTTCATAAGAGTTCGATATATTTAATGTTTTAGTAATATATTTGATACTTTACCACGCTAGTAAAGTTCAGTCAATTGATTTTTTTAACAATTCATATAAAAATGGTACGGATTGAAAAGCATAAATCTTTTCTGTCACTTTTCCGCCATCACTGATGAGTAGACATGGAACACTTTCAATTTGATGCTCATAAGCTATGTGTTCCAAAAAGTTGATATTTGCTTTACCAATTTGTAGCTGTGGCAGTAATTGCTCAATAATGGACATCATTTTAGATGCCACTGCACACGTTCCACACATCGGTGTATATAAATAAAATGCAGTTTTCTCTCCCGACTGTTTAGCCGCTTCCCACTGCTCTATTGACCATTCTTCCATTTACTCACGCAACCTTACAAAATATATTCATTATGGATTGAAAAATGTGCACGCAGTAAGATCATTGCTAGCACTTTTCTTGGTGTCGTTTCTACTTCCTTGTATGTTGGCATTGTGCGCAGATGCTCAGCCTCTGGATAATGTCTGTCCATTAATGCACGTAGCTTATCACCAGAAGTATCTGCATCAAAAAAAGTAAATAGCTCACAGCCCTCATAGGGATCCAGTAGTTCTTCTAATTGATGCACACCAATTGTACCATTCGTACATAGTATTGTAACATTCTCATTCAAAATAGGCTCAATTTGTAGCTTATCTGAGCGCCCTTCTACTATCAAGCATTTTCCCTCGAACATTACGCCACCTCCATTTAGAGATCCCCACTTATAAGTCATTATATAACAAAAAACGCCGGTAGTTTCCGACGTTTTTCGATTATGGCTTGTCTTATTCAGCGATCATTTCTTCGTATTGCTCTGCTGTCATTAGTTTCTCAACTTCTGATGCGTCAGCAGGCTCAACAACGATCATCCATGCTTTTTCATATGGTGATTCATTAACGAATTCTGGGCTATCTTCTAAATCTGCATTTACTTCAACTACAGTACCTGAGATTGGTGCATATAATTCAGAAACAGTTTTTACTGATTCTACGCTACCGAATGGATCATCTGTTTTGATTTCGTCGCCAACTTGTGGAAGCTCAACGAATACGATATCTCCTAATTCAGATTGTGCGAAGTGAGTAATACCAATACGTACTTTTCCATCTTCTACTTTTACCCATTCATGTTCTTCAGAGTATCGTAAGTCTTTAGGTGTGCTCATGCAAAAAACCCCTCCATAAATATGTAATATATTCACTTTCAGTGTGCCATACTTCTCCTATAAATACAAGGTTTAATACGGTTATTTCCAAGCTTGCTCAAAATCTACTTCTTTAAAACCTAAAGTAACTTTTTTTCCATCTGTCACGATGGGACGTTTCATTAACATGCCATCTGAAGCAAGTAGCTCAAGCTGCTCATCCTCCGTCATTTCCGCTAACTTGTCCTTTAAGCCAAGCTCACGATATTTCATGCCTGAGGTATTAAAAAATTTCTTCAAAGGCTGTCCACTAGCTTGCCAAATAGCTGTTAGTTCTTCTTTAGTGGGAGGTTGCTCTGCGATATGTACCTCTTCATAGGAAACCTCATGCTCATTTAACCACTTCTGTGCCTTTTTACATGTTGTACATTTCGGATAATGGAAAAATTGAATCGTCATTACAATGCTCCTCTTCTGTCTTTTTCTGTAGTATACCATCATAGTTGTTTTCAATGGTGAACTTCACTCTTTTTTGTAAGTTTATCCACCAGTTGTGCAAATTTATCCGCTCCTTTTACGATTATCCATCTCATATAAAAAACCTAGCTATCTTTTGCAGATAGCTAGGTTAAATTTGCACTATTATACAATATATTTTTCAGCATCAATTAATTTAACGGAAGCCTCACGCTTCTTCGCAATTAAATTGTATGGATTATTACGCGTTAGCTTACGCAGTGCAGATAATGTCATACGGGCTGCATCGCCATCCGCTGAAGCAAGAATTGTGTCTTTTGCTTCTTTTTCGATTTCTGCGAATGCTTCTTGGCAGAAAATTTGTGTGTATAGCAATTTTTGATGTGCTTTTTCAGCACCGTCACGAGCAATTGCTTTTTCTGTACGTAAGACAGCTGATTCCATTGCAAATAATTGGTTAGCTATATTCGCAATGTTTACCAATACTTCTTGCTCTTGATCAAGCTTTGCACCAAAGCGTTGTGCTGCTAATCCTGCAGCTAATACAGCAATCTTCTTGGCATTTTTCACTAAATATTTTTCTTGTGCTAACGGCTCTGTACCGATATCCTCTGGCATTAGCATAAGCAGCTCTTGCTGTAAATTTTGGGCAACTTGTAATAATGGTAGCTCACCCTTTAGCGCCTTTTTCATAAATGTGCCAGGTACAATCATGCGGTTAATTTCGTTTGTACCTTCAAAAATTCGATTAATACGAGAATCACGGTAAATACGCTCTACCTCATATTCAGCCATAAAGCCATAACCGCCATGAAGTTGGACAGCTTCGTCAGCAATATAGTCTAAAGTTTCTGAACCGAATACTTTAGCAATAGAGCATTCAATGGCATATTCAGCAATCGCTCCTGCAATTACTTTACCTTGCTTTTGCTCTTCTAGGCTTAATTGGCTTAAGCGATCCTCAAATAGGCCCACAGTACGATAGTTTAATGATTCTGAAGCATACAATTGAGAAGCCATCGTTGATAATTTTTCTTTTGTCAGATTGAAATCAGAAAGCTTTGTCTTAAACTGCTGACGTTGGTTTGTATACTGAATAGCTAACTCCAATGCACGTTTCGATCCGCCAATTGTGCCCACGCCTAGTTTATATCGACCAATGTTTAAAATATTGAACGCAATGATATGCCCACGACCAATTTCGCCTAATAGATTTTCTACAGGTACTTCGGCATCTTCCAATACCAATGTACGAGTTGATGATGATTTAATCCCCATTTTCTTTTCTTCAGGACCAACTGAAACACCATTGTAGGCACGTTCTACGATAAAGGCAGAGAATTTATCGCCATCAATTTTTGCGTAGACCACAAATACATCAGCAAAGCCTGCATTCGTAATCCACTGTTTTTCACCATTTAAAATATAATGTGTGCCAGCTTCATTTAATTTTGCAGTCGTTTTTGCACCTAGAGCATCTGAACCTGAACCTGGCTCTGTTAATGCATAGGCAGCGATTAATTCACCTGAAGCAAGCTTAGGTAAATATTTTCTCTTTTGATCTTCATTACCGAATAGAACAATTGGTAATGACCCAATACCAACGTGGGCACCATGTGTGATTGAGAAACCACCTGCAACAGACATTTTTTCAGCGATTAAAGCTGAAGAAACTTTGTCTAATCCTAACCCTTCGTATTCTTCAGGCACATCTGCTCCAAGTAAGCCTAATTCGCCTGCACTTTTTAGGAGACGCACTGAATGCTCAAATTCATGGTGCTCTAAATTTTCCACTACTGGTAAAACTTCATTTGTAACGTATTCCTCTGTTGTTTTAGCAATCATTTTATGCTCGTCAGTGAAATCTTCCGGTGTAAATACACGATCTAATTCCACATCTTCAATAAGAAATCCGCCACCTTTAATGAAATCAGTTGTTTTTTCAGTCATGATTAATTCCTCCCAATATATCTTTTTGTTAGTTGATTCCCCTAATGATCATGTATAGAAAAGCTTGACGTATACAATGTTCGGAGGCAACCGTAAACAGTACACCTCAAGCTGATCTAGCAAAAATTATAGAATTTCAAATACGCCAGCAGCACCCATGCCGCCACCAATACACATTGTCACTACGCCATATTTCTTCCCTTGACGCTTCAATTCATGAATTAGCTTTAATGTTAAAATAGCTCCCGTTGCGCCTAGTGGATGACCTAATGCAATCGCTCCACCATTGACATTGACTTTCTCTTGGTCGATGCCTAAATGACGTACCACCTGTAATGACTGTGAAGCAAATGCTTCATTGATTTCCCATACATCAATATCTTCGATGGATAAACCTGCAATTTCCAACGCTTTTGGCACTGCCACGATAGGCCCGATACCCATTACTTCAGGAGGTACACCGCCAACTGCAAAGCCTAGGAATTTTGCCATTGGTGTCAGTCCTTGCTTATCAGCCTCTTCACGATCCATTACTAGTACAGCTGCTGCACCATCAGAAGTTTGAGAGGCATTGCCCGCCGTTACACTGCCTTTTACGTGGAAAGCTGGACGTAGTTTGGCTAAACCTTCAACTGATGTACCTGGACGTACACCTTCATCCATACTGAATGTGAATTTTTTCACTTGTGGTTTATTGTTATCGTCTACGTAATGCTGTTCCACTTCAATTGGTACAATTTCATCATTGAATTTACCTTCTTTAATTGCCTTTTCAGCAAGCTCATGCGAGCGAACAGCAAAAGCATCTTGGTCTTCACGACTAACATTATATTGACGAGCTACTTCCTCAGCTGTATGCCCCATGCCCATATAATACTGTGGAGCCGTTTCTGCTAAAGTCGGATTTAAACGTGGTGTATTCCCTACCATCGGCACCATGCTCATGGATTCTACACCACCAGCAAGAATAGCCTTTGAGTGTCCTAGCATAATTCGCTCTGCTGCATAAGCAATTGCCTGTAAACCTGATGAGCAAAATCTATTGATTGTCAGAGCAGGCGTTGTATCTGGTAATCCAGCTAGTGCCCCAATACTACGTGCTACATTCATTCCTTGCTCTGCTTCTGGCATTGCACAGCCTAAAATTAAATCATCAATTGGCCCTTCATAGCCTGCTCTTTTCAATGTTTCTTTGACTACAACAGCACCAAAATCATCTGGTCTTACTGTTGCTAAAGAACCTTTTTTTGCTTTTCCAATTGGAGTTCGTGCTCCTGCTACAATAACGGCTTCACGCATCGTATTAATCCCCCTTTGTTTCATGTGCAAGATTGATCTATTTCGTCAATTAGTTACGAAGTGGTTTACCTTTTAACAGCATGTGTTGCATTCTCTGCTGTGATAGCGGATCAGCAACAAGACTAAGGAATGCCTCACGCTCTAAGTTCAATAAATATTGCTCATCGACTAATGTGCCGTACGGAACCTTTCCACCTGCAATAACATAAGCTAATTTTTTAGCAATTTTTAAATCATGTTCGCTAATAAAGCCTGACTCAAACATCCCTTGCGCACCGATGAGTAATGTACCATAGCCTGATGCACCGACCACTGGCACTTTTGTTGGTACAGGTGGTTGATAGCCCGCTTCGTAAAGTGCTAATGCAACCTGCTTCGCATCATACAATTGATGATCTGGATTAACTGAAATACCATCCGCAAAGTTTAGGAAATTATTTTCACGTGCTTCCTCACCAGATGTTGAAACCTTCGCCATCGCAATTGTTTCAAATACTTTATTAGCAATATGTTGATAGTCTACCTCTACGCCGTTTGGTAAGCCCTTTAGGAATTTCTGATAGAGCGCTTTATTTCCGCCACCACCTGGGATTAATCCAACCCCTACTTCCACTAAGCCCATATATGTTTCCATTGTTGCTTGAATATGTGCAGCTGGTAAGCAAACCTCTGCTCCTCCGCCTAATGTCATGGCAAACGGTGCTGCTACAACAGGCTTACGTGAATATTTAATTTTCTGCATAGCATCTTGGAATGCTTTAATGACGAAATCTAGCTCAAATATATTATCATCCTGTGCTTCTACCAAAATCATTCCTAGATTTGCCCCAACACAGAAGTTTTTCCCCTGATTACCGATGACTAAGCCCTTATAGTTAGCCTCTACTTCATCTACCGCAAAGTTAATCATTTGAATAATATCCAAGCCGATTGCATTGGATTGCGAATGGAACTCCAGTAATGCAATTCCATCCCCTAAATCTATTAAACTAGCACCTGTGTTTGATTTAATCACACCATGCTTTTTCTTATAACGTTTTAAATTAATCTCTTTTTCATTGACTGGCACTTTCACATATTGTGAACCATTATAGTAAGCTAAATCTCCGTCTAATTCTGTATAGAATGTCTCCACGCCATTTGCTAACATCTCTTTGACAAAAGCAGGTACCTCTCGGCCCTCAGCCTCCATTTTCGCCACAGAGTCTTTTACGCCTATAGCATCCCAAATCTCAAATGGCCCTTGTTGCCAGCCGAATCCCCATTTCATCGCGTTATCAATGGCTACGATATCATCTGCAATCTCCCCATGTAGCTGTGCAGAATAAAGGAGCGTTGGTGCAAAAATCCCCCATAATAGCTCGCCTGTACGATCCTTTGCATAGGTTAACGCCTTCACTTTATTAGCCAATCCACGAGTTTGTTTTGCCATTTCAATAGAAGGTGTTTTTAATTTTTTGGCTGGACTATACGTTAAGGTTGCTGGATCAATCTCATGTATCTCTTTTCCTTGTTTTAAGAAGAAACCTTGACCTGATTTTGCTCCTAGCCAACCGTTTGTGACCATTTTTTGTAAAAATTCAGGTACTGCAAATACTTGCTGCTCCTCACCTGTTGTTTGATCGTAAACATTTTTCGCTACATGAATGAATGTATCTAAACCAACTACATCTAGCGTACGGAAAGTTGCAGACTTTGGACGGCCGATAAGCGGACCTGTTACAGAGTCTACCTCACCAACAGAGTAACCACCTTTTAACATTTCCTGTAAAGTGATAAGTAAACCATATGTTCCGATGCGGTTGGCAATAAAGTTTGGTGTATCTTTTGCAAGTACAACTCCTTTACCAAGCACATCTTCCCCAAACGTTTTCATGAAGCTAACTACTTCAGGTGCAGTTGTATTGGCAGGAATCACTTCTAATAATTTTAAATAGCGAGGTGGGTTGAAAAAATGTGTGCCAAGAAAATGCTTTTGAAAATCATCTGAACGTCCCTCTGCCATCGCATTAATGCTAATACCAGATGTATTTGAACTAATGATTGTTCCTGGTGAACGAACCGCATCAATTTTTTCATAAAGACTTTGTTTAATTGGTAAATTTTCTACAACAACCTCAATAATCCAATCTACATCTTTTAGTTTCCCTAGATCGTCTTCAAAGTTGCCAACTGATAATAGTGATAAATTTTTCTTAGAAGTAAGTGGTGCTGGCTTTTGCTTTAATAACTTTTGCAAAGCTCCGTTTACAATACGATTTCTAACAGCTGGATGCTCTAAAGAAAGGCCTTTTGCTTCTTCCTCTTGCGTCAGTTCCTTCGGTGCTATATCCAATAGTAATGTTGGTATACCGATATTTGCTAAATGTGCTGCAATTCCAGAGCCCATCACCCCAGAACCTAGAACAGCTGCTTTTTTAATGTTGTAAGTCACAAGCAATTCCCCCTTATTCTCCCATTGAATGAATAGCCATTCATTTTTTGGCCAAAAAAATATCAAGTGTTCCTTAGTGAATTTTTTGTCCTTTTGTTGAATGAGATTCCCTCCACTCAACCAAGCACGACTAAGGTTTATCTTCGCTCCAAAATGACACTTCTTAATGAATGAAGATAAAACTACTTTTCTGTTTTTAGTGTAGATTATTTTGTCTAATTTAGCAATCTTTTTTCAAGAATTATTTTTGCAGTATACATCTTTTTTTGTTTTTAACGAGCTAAAAGAGGACAAGAAGTAGCGATTGAAACGGCCAAACAGAAAACTTTCAGATTGCGAGAAAAATGTGTAGAATGGAAAGCAAGGAGAGTGAATACTTAATGAAAACTATTACTACTGCAGAACAATTTAACGAATTAATCGCTGGCGACCAAAAAGTTTTAGTGAAATTTTATGCTGGCTGGTGCCCTGATTGCACACGTATGAATATGTTCATCGATCCAATCATTGAAGAGTACAACCAATATGATTGGTATGAGCTAAACCGAGACGAGCTTCCAGAAATCGCTGATAAGTACGATGTTATGGGAATTCCAAGTCTATTGATTTTCCAAAATGGTGAAAAACTTGCACACTTACATAGTGCAAATGCAAAAACACCTCAGCAAGTAACAGAATTTTTATCTGCTCAACAATAATGGCGAGAGAGCTGCATTTCTTCTTGAAATGCAGCTCTTTTTGAAAGGAGTTTATTATGCGTCAACAATTGGCACTACGAGGGGCTTCACAATATGAGATTTCCATTGCATCAAGCTATCGCAATTCTGCCTGTGGACCTACTACGATTCATGTCATCTTAAAATTTTTAAATGAGTCAGCTCCTTCTATTAATGAGCTATATAAACTGCTTGGTGGTACAAAAATTGGCTTATTCAAATGGAGACTGATTCACAATCTTCGTCAATTGCTTCCAACGTGGGATATTCGAACATGTTCATTAAAGGAAGCTCTACAGGAAATTGACGCAGGTCGACCAGTTGCTATGCGTTTTGATCGCTATTTTAGCCTTCAGTGGCGTGATAAAAAATCAACCTTTGCTTATCATTGGGTACCGCTTATAGGCTATGAGATAAAAAATGATGAGCTATGGCTAATATTCCATGATAATGGTGGTCCACAACGTGATAGCCAAATTCGTCAGGCTCTCTATAAAGACAACGAAAAGGTATTATCCTTCGTGAAAATGGTTCCTTACTAGAGCAAATATCGATTAGCCTTCTTTTTGCTCTCTATTCTTTTCCTTACAATAAAAAAAGCAGAGCATATAACTATACTCTGCGATGATTGATTAAATAAGCGAATACAAAGAACGGGCGTGCTTGGCAATTAGTGTGTAGCCACGCTCTTCTATTGCTTTAAAAATATGTGGTTCGTAAGTTGGTAACACAAGGCTTGTAAAATCAGCGTCAATTGGTACATTGGTTTGAATCGTTGCAAGCTCATGTGATAGCTGCAACATATCTAAATTATCTTGAATTTTTGTTCTTTGACCTGGCTTCAATTCACCGAGTGATGCCAGTATTTTGTCTATTGAGCCATATGTTTGAATAAGCGTTAACGCTTGTTTTGGGCCAATCCCTTTCACACCTGGATAGCCATCACTTGAATCACCCATAAAGGCTTTCACCTGTGCAAACTGTGAAGGTTCAATACAATATTCTTCTTTAAAGCGAGCATGTGTATAAATATCGTATTCTGTATAGCCCTTTTTCATAAACGCAATTTCTGTAGACGGCCTTAAAAGCTGAAGTAAATCCTTATCACCACTAATGACCGTAATGTCTGCCTCGTCCTGCCATTTCGTTATCATGGAGCCAATTAAATCATCTGCCTCCATGCCCTTCACCCCGAAATTTTGCCAACCCATTTGCTGCGATAAATTTTTCGCCATATCAAATTGTGGTAGCATTTCCTCTGGAGGTGCTGGGCGATTCGCTTTATAGCCATCAAATAAATCATTGCGGAATGTATGTGCGCCCATATCCCAGCAAACAGCCATATGTGTTGGCTTCATAATAGTTTGTGCTGTTAGAACATGTCGCACAAATCCTTGGGCCCCATTCGTAGGTGTTCCATCTGCCAAGCGAATAAAATGCCCCATGGCAGCCGAAGCGAAAAAAGAACGGAATAACAGTGCCATACCGTCGACAATCAATAATCTTGGTTTTGTTGTCATCATAAATTTCCTCTCTATTACAATACAAAGTTTGTATTTATTTATTGTTTTCTATTTAAACATTATAGCAAACTTTTAAAAATCAGCATTGTTAATACTCGGAAATACACTTGCTTTACAACATAACCTTTCCTTTTTTCGAGATACGATTGCGATGATCTAGTTGAATGCCTGTCAACCATTGTAAAAATGCAGTTACACCGATTTTAACAGTTTCTGGACGTAGTATACCTTCTTTAGGATCAGCATAAACAAAATCAATATGACGAACACCCTCATTTTCGCCAATAAGCTTGAGGATATCGAATAACTCATAAGCCGTTAAACCACCAGGTGAAGCTGCAGGAACATCACAGGCAAATACAATATCAAGTGCATCTAAATCCACAGACACATAAATGCGATCTACTTCATACATAAGCTGACGCAGCATTTCACGTATTGTGAGTTGAATACCATCACGCCGCATTTGCTTTAACGTAATCATATGAATGCCTTGTTCTTTAGCATAATGAATCATTTCGGGTGAATTGAAAAAGCCATGCAAACCGACATTATAGACATGTCTCCCCTCCACAACCCCTGCTGCAATTAACTGATGAATTGGAGAATCTTGTGCTAAACCAATTTCCTCTTGGTTTCTTGCATCTAAATGCGTGTCAATCTGAATGATGCCAATGCGATCCTGTGGGAAGGCATTTTTTATACCTTTTATGGAGTGCGCTGTAATAGTATGATCTCCCCCAATCAAACAAGTAAAACTTCTTTGAAAGGCTATACTTAAATTTTCTGCAGCAGCCTCGATGGCAGATTCCGAAAGCATTCGATCATATTCTAGAATCGCCACATCCCCAATATCCACAACTGAAAGGGCACGTAAATTCACCTGCTCATCTAAATTATATGATTGAAAACCTGGCCAAGCCTTACGAAAGGCTGTTGGGTATTGCGCTTTTGACGACGCACCATTGGTATATGATAAAAGCGCTCCATATACGACAATATCCACCTCATTCGGATTCGGATTTGTTTGCTGCTTTATCCACTGATGCATAGCTGATCCATTCTCCTGCTTCCATTGGCATTCTGATTGTATAAACATATTCATCTACCACCTTCTTCTCTTTTCCATTCAAGTTCAATTGACCTAAATCAATTGGTGCTCCCCTGTAAATGTCCTAACATATTTTCTTTATAGTAATAGTACCATTCGTACAATGATTTTCGTCAAAGTTTTTCTTTTTTTCTCTTATAGTGAAAATATTCTTTTGATCAAACAAAAAAAGCAAACTTGAAATCAGTTTGCTCAGAAATTACATGTTTCTTTTGTTAGGAGATTGTGGCTGTTCTCAAATTTTTGAGTGTTGTTCACCTACCTTGAGCGCTTTGACACTCTTAATAAATGACTTTCTCTCGTTTGCAAGCACTTTAATTACTCTTCAGAGAGCAAACCTCTTTTTTACCAACTCTTCGTACAGAGAGCTCTTCCATTATTACTTCTGCTGTTTCGAAAGGCTTTCGCAAAGTTCTGCTACCTCATACATGGAATAGCTTTGGAAATCATATTGACTACGCAGCTCTTGATGATAACTTAATATTTCTCCTAGCATCGCCAAATTCTTATCAATATGCTTACCAAAATTATGAGGATGCCACCATAAATGATAAAAGGCTTGTGCCTGTGCAGCCTTGAGCATGCCTTCCTTTATTCGCTTTACTTTTAAATTTTCGAATATACGTAATGGACTACAGTATGGCCTTAAAAAAGCACTTGATCGAATATTAATCAGTTGCTCCTCTTGCATTTCTTCCAGGGTGGCTATATGATGACCAGTTATATTCCAATAGCTATCTATCCACTTCTTAGCACCTAAAAGTCTTCCCTTTTTCGTAAACTTTTGTGCGTCATATAGCTCATGATTTTCGGTGCCTCTATAGCAAACATATCCCTCTTCTAAACAAGCTGTAAAATAGTCTTTGTTTATTTGATTACGAGGAAAGACAATCGATTTCATAGGCGCAGTATAGCCGTCACTGATTGTTTTCGTTGCATGTAAATCCGCACAAAAGGCAGCTTTCGTTTGGCCCTTCTCCAAGCAATAAAAATGAGAAAAGGTATGACTTCCTATTTCCTGATGTGGTGTACGTTTAATTTCCTCAATTAATGATTTACCAAAATGCAGGAGATCTTCTTGTTCATTTTCGCCAACTTTTGCTAGCTGTGTATGTGCTGCAAAGCGCATATTTTCATATTTCACAGGGATACCTCGCAAATAATGAGCCATTTCTGCCTTTGATTCAGCAAACAATAATCCAACTGTAGCCCAAGTTGCATGGATGTCATATTGCTCAAATAACGCTAGTATCCTGGGCAAGGCTTTACGGACACCATATAGGTTTTTATTGTATTGGCCATAACGAAATACGTCATGGACACCCCAATTCAGCTCAAAATCTAATGAAATAACGAGACCCCCACCATTCATGTTGCTACTTCCTCCATTTTTGCACACCTAGTAAAAGTGCACGTATTTTTGATTGGATAATGTAGCCTGAGTAAACATGAACAACCTGGCCACCAAAGCTTAATTTAAAGGCTCGTACATTTCGATTGTCCGTTAATTCTCCCATATCATATAAGACAAAACCTTGCTCCTTTAGGTGTAGCAAGTTATGCCAAATTAAAAACCGATTTGCATAACGGAAAGGACGTTTTAATTGTGCAGGCAATGCGGTTGCATGACATGTTGCCTCAAAATAAGACATCGCTTTTTTCTCATGCACAATATCTAATCGATAACATAATGTCTGTCCACAAAAACTCTGGATCTCCGATAATAATAAGGCACCCTGTTCATTGAGGAGCAGAATGGTTTCCATTTGCGACTTGCCGATTGCTTCAATTTTTTTTCTTTTGGCAAATTGATTGTAAAATTGCTGAAAGGCTTTCAAATTTTCTATGGATGGCTCTTTATACAAAATGACTTGATAGGATTCTTTTTGGGCACGTCGTAAGATTTTACGATTACCTTCAGACAGTGCTAAATACAATGAAAGCTCATGCTCTTGCAAATAAATGTGAATCGTTTCGCTTTTTACAAGCTTCCGACTTGGTACCAATGAATGCGTATAGCCTACAACTTTCATAGACTTTCGAAAATTGGCTGGCTTTTCGAGAAAATAAAAATGCTGCATTGCGATATGCCATCGCTTACTTTTAATGGACAGAATGTACATCGCCCCCACTCTCTGTATATTTTTCTACACGGTGTCGCTCAAAACGAGCAAGTTTATAATGTTTCATTCGAGAAATAGGTTTATAGCCTAGTTGTACTAAGCGCTTGCGCTTGCGCCATTGCCAAAAACTTACCGATACCCACAATGTTTGTGCTGGTTTTATTTTCCGTAAAAAAGCTGTAATAATGTCGATTTGTTTGAAAACATCATAGGCTAAAAAATAGGTTTGCTTCGGTAAGGCTTCTACAATTTGCATTGAATCCACTCGCCAGTTTGTGGCATGTAATGCAAACGCCAGCTTATTCGTTTCCGCAAAGGAGTCTTTATAAATCGTATAGCCCTTATAAAGGAGGGCCATGACTTCTTCCTGATCAAGTTGCATCGCTTCCTGAATCGACATTTCTTCAAATAAGTTTCCGACAGGTTGCTGTGGTGATACGTCATCTGATGGGGATAATTCATACAGCTCCACTTGTTTCAAACGAATAAATTTTTCTACGAATTGTTGTCCATATTCTAGCCAATCTTTTACCTTTCCATACTTTACTAAATATCGTAAATGGCCCAGTGTGTTACGCTTCCAATCTACGACTCGTTGGTTCCCTTTCATAAATTCTTTGAGCCTTTGCTTTAACGATAAAAAACCTGCCAGTAGATTTGTACGTTTCGTACCGCTGCTAGCAAGCATCTGTCTTGTAAAATCAATGTCTGAGCGCCAATCAAATTTATAAGACTCATAGCCTATGCTCATATCATATAAGCGATAGTTAGCAGTAAACGTTCGCTGGATGGCTTCCTGAGTGACTATCCGACCAGCACCAAATAAATTAAAAGTTGGCTCATGTGCAAGGGCATAGGTTACATAGCGGCCACGACAGCATAATCCATAGGTAAAAGCAATCCACTGGTTTTCAAAGACAAGTGCATCGACCTCTACCTGTAACGCCTCACCTTTAAGCATCGTTAAACGCTCAAAAAAATCTCTTTTCTTGCCTTTTGTAAAGCCACTTGTATCTAGTTTTTTTGCCCAACGTCGATCAAATAACCGAAACATTTGCCAAAGCTCGTCCTGTGGAGCCTCACGTCTTTCTAAGGAGCCTAAATTTCTTAGTTTTCGTTCTCGTCGATCAACGCCATGCATTTTTCGACGTTGATTGAAATGGCGATGAAAATCAATTTCCGAAAAAGCAAGATAGGGTGTCACAACTCGGAACAGGCTTGTACGTAATTGTCTTTCTACAAAGTATTGCTCTAAGATCTTAGTAGACACCTTGCTTTCTAATAACCCATGCAAGGAAAAAAGAATATGCTGATGCTTTTTAATGAGCTCATCAAAAACAAAGGTTGTAACTTGCTGTAACCATTCCTTTTTAGCCACAACCCCTGTATAATTGGCGATGTTTTCTCCCGCAAAAGCATACACCCTTACCCCCCAACGAATAGACACTGTAAAAGGAAAAAAGGCCCTAATTGTCCCCTCATGTTCAATGGCGTAAAGCTCTACACGCTCTTTCCGTCCTACAATTTGCCACCAATTATAAAACCAAGCAAATTCTATAAATGGATTATCATTGTTCTCTTCTTCTAAAATGGCATCCCAAATTTCCTTGTACCACATAAGCTCATCATCAGTTCTAATGCGAATTAATTTCAATTTAATCCCCTTTCTTCACTAGTTCTGAAACAGCCTGTTGATAAACCATTAATGTTTTTTGATACATGGGGATGAAGGTGAAGTACTGTAAATAACGCTGCTCACTTGCCGTCCCCATTTCCCCTCTTAAAGGAGCATCCATTAATAATTGATGCAGCCTCTTCTTCAATAATTCATTATTCTCTCGCTCCACTAAAAACCCATTGTCATGATCAATAATAAGCTCTTTCACACCACCTACATTTGTTGCAATAATAGGAAGTCCTACACGCATCGCTTCAATAATCGAAATCGGCAAGCCTTCCCAATCTGATAACAGAACAAATAGGTGGCCTTTCTCAAGATAAGAATGAACGTCTAATTGATTACCTAAAAATGTTACACGATTTGATAATCGATTTTGTTCAACGAAATGTTCTAGAGCTGGACGCAGAGAACCATCTCCAATCAATTGAAGGTGCCAAGGGATATCTGTCAGTTCCGCTAAAGTCTTTAACAGGACATCTTGTCTTTTAGGCACTTCAAAACGAGCAACCATGACAATGACTGGCTGCTCCATGCATATCTTTTCAGTTGTCTTATTTCTCTCGATAGGGTCAATGCCGTTGTGAATAGTCAGCAATTTATGAGCAGGAGCGACCTTTTTCATTAGTGCTAGTTCCCGATCATATTCAGACACTGTAATAATTTTTGTCGTAAATGGCTGAATTGATCTTTCCATCCGTTGATAGAATAGCTTTTTCTTGTAAGGAACACCTTCTGTAAAGCTCCAGCTATGTGCCGTAAAAATAGTTGGAATTTGTAACAACCTACCAACTATGCGACCAATCACACCAGCCTTAGAGGAGTGGGTGGCTATAACATCTGGTTGTAGATGTTTGAAAACGGCTCTTAATTGCCAAAATGCTTGAAGATCTTTCGCTAGATGAATAGCCCGTTGAAGAGCAGATATACTGATAACAGGGATTTTATGCTCTTGTAAGTGCCACAGTGATGGTTGGTAGGAGCCCGTCACTACTGTGACATCATGCCCATCCTGTTTTAAGTGGATAGCAAGTGCCTCCACATGTTTTTGCGCACCTCCAACTTTATCCATTCGTGTAATAAGCTGAACGATCTTCAGTATGGCCACTCCTTATTTTTTAATAAGCACCTGTGCGTGCAACGACAACATAAATTGTCTTCAACAAAATTTGGACATCCAACCAAAAGGAATAATGATCAACGTATTCAATGTCATATGATATTTTTTGTCCATGTGAAATATTCGACCTACCATTAATTTGAGCGAGGCCTGTTAATCCTGGCTTTACCTCCAAACGCCGAGCCTGTAAGGAATTATATGCATTCGTGATCGTTGGTACTTCAGGACGTGGACCTACAATGCTCATATCACCTTTTAACACATTTAAAAGTTGTGGAATTTCATCAATACTGAGTTTTCGAAGAATAGCGCCCACTTTTGTGATGCGTGTATCTTGCTCTGTTTTAAAATAATAATCATCAGGGATACCATCAGCACAAATAGTCGGCATATTGACTGGAACTGCCTGAATACACATTGTTCGTAGCTTCCAAATCACAAAGCGGTGATGATCGAGGCCAGTTCGGATTTGTTTAAAAAAAATGGGGCGACCTGTCGTTATGAGTAAAATGAGGAATATAGCTAGCATTAGAGGAATTGTTATAAAAAGCAAAAATAATGCCCCAATAATATCGAATATTCTTTTGCCGTACTGACCATAGAATGTGAGATTCTGAGCTGTCTGAACGTGCAATACATCATCCTTTGCATTTTTTTAGCACTTAACTCTATATATTCATTTTGAACATTTCTAGAACTATTTTAGAAAAAGTGCTTATTTTATGAAAAAAAGAGTTATATCAGCGTTACTTGCTGAATAACTCTTGCTGTCTTATTATATGCTTGCTTCAAAAATTTGAACATCACATTCAATTACAACATTACCTTTTAATGCTTTACTGATCATACATGTTTGTTCAGCCTTGTGTGCTAAGCGTAGAAGTCTTTTTTCAAGATGTTCTGTTAGCTCTTGCACAATAATAGTCGGTTTATGGACAATTTTTTCATACGTAAAAATGCCATTTTCTACACTAACAAATCCATGGGCCTGCATGGATAATTCCAGTACATCTATTTCTGACCTTTCGAATAAAGCAGCTAGTGTAATTAAATAACAGGTTGCAGCTGCCCCTAAAAGCATTTCATCTGGATTTGTACCAATGCCAGGTCCATTCATTTCCCGAGGAATAGAAATTTGTGTTTGCAAATTACTAGCTTGGATATTTCCTGTACCGTTTCTTCCTTCTGACCAAGTTAAGTCCATTGTAAATTTATGCTGAACCATTCTAGATCCTCCTTTATTTGTAAAGCGAAGAAAAATGCCCGCTTACAAACGTAAGACGAGCATTCCATTTATTCAACTGTTACTGTATTTTTTTCTGTGTCAATATGACGACCTTTCTTAGTCACGGTTTGGTACTCTGCAAGACGAGCGGTCGTACGCCAATAGTGATAGACAAGTCGATCAATCCACAGCAAAGTCTCCACTTTCGATACAGCTGTCTCTAACTCTACCACATTTTCAACAGTGTGCTCAAAGTATGCGTTTCGTTTATCACGACGCACCGTAGCCATTTCAGAGGAAGTAACCTCAAGCAAGGTAGCAATCTCAGGTAGACGTTCATCCTCATCAATGATTAGTAGTACTTTTTCCAATACCTCTAACCACTTTTGGGTTAATGTCTCCTGTAATTGAAAGGCATTTGGATGTTGCTCACGTAATGCCTTTGACAAACGATATAAGTGGTCTAAAGCATGTAAAAGGGCAATATGCTTATACCGTTCTTTTTGAGAGGAAGATTGAATAGCATCCATAAATAAACGTGTTTTTTCGATTGCCTCATCTATTTGAGCCAATCTACTGTCTGTTTCAGCTGTGCGTTTTTTTCCTTGAATAAGGGAAACGAGTACTGTCGTCATTTCCTTAGTAATATCTTGCAATGTATTAAAGGATACCTCTACAGCAACTCCAGGTAGTTTGGCAACACTACTATCTAAATTACGAGTTAAATAATTTCCTTTTTCAGGTATCATTTTTTCAATGGCCTTTGCAAAAGGACGAACAAATGGCACAAAGAGTATCGCGCCAATCACACTAAATAATGTATGGAAAACAGCAATGCCGAGTGTTTCATCAAAGCTACCATTGATGGATTTCGTGACAAACTCTGTAAGAGCAAACATAAACCTTGCACCGAATGTCACTAGTATAGCAGTGACTACATTGAACATTACATGTGTCACAGCTGTTCGTTTTGCAGCTGTTGATGCACCAATCGCAGCAAATAACGCTGTAGCTGTCGTCCCGATATTTTGACCAATGACTAAATAAGCAGCCTGTTCAAAATCAATAGCACCTGCATATAAAGCTGTTAAAGTGGCTGCTATTGCAGCACTAGAAGCCTGCATAATAACCGTCATGATAAGACCCAAAACAATTAAAATTAGCTTGCCACTAATAGAATTTGCACTAAATGCATCGAATGGAATTTTATCTTGTACCGCAGCCATTCCTCCCTGAAGAACATCAATACCTAAAAATAATAAGCCAAAACCAGTCACTAGCCCTCCAATTGCTTTGTAATCACGTGGTGCGAGCAATTGGACAAATACACCAAGCGCAATAAAAGGTAGTGACATTGTCTGCATATTGATCTTAAAGCCGATTAATGAAATAATCCAACCAGTACTCGTACTCCCGATATTGGCGCCAATAATAACGCCAATCGATTGGACAAATGTGAGAAGTCCAGCACTGACAAAACCTATCGTAATCAAGGTCGTGGCCGTGGAGGATTGTACAAGCATTGTCATAAATGTACCAGATAATACCGAGCTAATGGTCCCACCTGTAAAACGATTGAGCCATTTTTTCAAGGCATCTCCTGCCAATTCCTTTAAACCGTTTGTTAGCATCGTCATTCCAAGTAAAAATAAACCTATGCCCCCAAGCACATTGATCAACCTATCAACACTCCCCGCTAAAATTGTATCTCTATTAAGAAAGCTCCTTTTAAAGGAGTTTTATTCCCCAAACATTCTTAATAGTACCATTATTAATTTTGAGAAAATAGGGATATTTCCCTGCATTGTACAAAATCATCCATTATTTTACGAAAAACAATGTGATAATTTTTATGGTAGAATAGAATAAATAATTCTTTAGGAGATTTTCAAAATGATTTTAACAAAGCAAGAAGCAATACAAGCACTTAAAAAGAACAAATTCATCGGTTTTACTATTACAACGGGTAATATTATTATGAAAAAGATTAATAAAACCGAGTATAATATTTTTGTTTTCGAAGAAGGAAGAGAAAAACCATTACGCTATGTAGGCTCTATCATGAACGTGATGGCGACAATGAGCGATAAAGCTTCAAAAAAAGATTTTGTGATTGTTGAACAACTACCAACAGGAAACAGCGCTAAAGAAACTCAATCTTCTGAACAAGAAGCAACGACAGAGGAAAATGTAGCACCACATGAAGAAAAGCCTTTAGTTGAAGGACAAGAAGAAAGCCGTGCGATTGCTGGCTATGAAGGCTTATATGAAATGACGGCAAGTGGTCGAATTATTACAGTAAGAGAAAACCGCCCATTGGCTCGCTGTAATGATGAATATGGCTTCCATATTGCGCGATTAACAAAGGACGGCAAAGCATCTAGCCATAATGTCTTTGAACTTTGGAAACAGACATTCCCAGAGCTGGAGCACACTCTTTTCAAAGGTGCCTTAAAAGCCAAATATGGTACAGGCTGTAAGCTAATTGATAAACCTGGTATTCATTTTTAATGAAACACCCTCAGCAAATATGCTGAGGGTGTTGTTATTTAGATATCGTATATTTTTTGCCACTTGAAAATCTTTATTATATTAATTTTAGCTACTTTATGGAAGCCTGCCTGCATGAGCTTTCTTCGTCTGGTTCTCTTATACCAAGGGACTATTGTACAGACTGCTCTCCCTTCCCGCTGCACATCTGCAACGATCTCCTCTAGTCGCAAGCTATCATATTCTTTTATAAACGACATATTGTCTGACAGCTCATAGGAATAGTTAACCGTTTCTTCGGCTACCGTTTGATCGTGTCGCTTATAGATGACATGATCGCTATCTGCAAAGAGTCGATAGCCCTTATAGAAATCTGTAACATTTTTCGCTCGATCCTTCGTTGTCATGATGTCTTTCATTGATAATTCTTGAAATCTCACATTTCCGTTACTCTGTTGTTGCTTTGCAATATAAACATCTAAAATATGAATGGCTAGCATTCGTTGGAACATTTTTGTAAAAGCTCTTAGCCAATCTTTCGTGCTTGCATGCTTCAGAAAATAACGCAGTTCTCCTAATCGGTCTCGCTTCAATTTTACTAGCTGATGATTATTCGTTAATAGCCCTTTTAGGCGATCACGTATGACCATCCATAATCGAATACTACGCTCTTTAATTCCTTTTGTACTCATCACAAACTTCCTAGTAAAATCAATATGTGTATACCATTCAAACTTATATGGCTCATAGCCACTTCCTAAGTCATAATAACGATAGCCAGCTTGATGTGCTTTTAGCATATTCTCTTTTTCAATGAGGCGTCCTGGACCAAATAGATTAAAATCTGGCTCATGGCCCATTGCCTGACAAAAATTTCGCTCTCTACAGCATAGGTCAATTGTAAAAGCAATCCACTGTCCTTCAAATTGTAAGCTATCGACTTCTACGCGAAGCTCCTTACTGTTGGTTTTAGCTAGCTGCTCATAAAATAGACGAGTTTGCTTCTCGGTAAAGCCACTTTTATCAATTTTCTTTTGCCATCTTCTCTTGAATAACGTAAACATGTCTTGTAGATGATTGTGATTCACTTCCTGAAAGACGACATGACCAAGAGACTTTAATTTATTTTCACGCCGTTTAAGGCTTTTGAATTTCTTACGATGCTTCTTTAGAAATGTTTCCATAGGAATGGTGTGGAAATCAATATAAGATGTGACAGTTCGAAAAATCGAATGAGGCATCTGATATTCAATCGCATATTTTTCTAATTCTTGAGAGGTATTTTTACTTTCTAATAATCCATGTAACACGATTAAATAACGCTTATATTTTCGTGAAAACTCCTTCAAAAGAAACGTAATGGAAGGTTCTAACCACTCCTTATCAGCAATCACTTCCATATAGGTCGCAAAACCTTGTCCTAAAAAGCTGAAATAATGGATTGTACCAAATCGTACAGAATGCACTAACGGAAAAAAGGCCACTGCTATACCTTGATGCTCCACTATGTAAATTTTGACATTGTCATGAATCCCGAGCGTTGTCCACCAAGTTGAAATCCATTCATACTCAATAAAAGGGTTATTATTATACTCTTTTTCAAGAATCTCTGACCAAATGCTCCGATAGGGCTCTAACTCTTCGATAGTCGTTATGAGTTTATAAGCTAGCAATGAACTAAATCGCTCCTTTTCATGTGATCATCGCCATACATTTAGTAGCCACTATATTCCTAGCAAGAAAGTATTAGAACATTACACCAACGTAAAAACCCCTCCTTATTAGAAAGGAAGGGCTTCGTTTCATTTACACGTTTACAAGTGATACCTCATCTTTTGTCACTGCATTGGCCATATGTGCTGTCGCCACAAAGCTTAGTGTCATACCAGGCCCAATGGTTGCGCCTGGGCCAGGATACGTTTCCCCCATGATAGACGCTGAACAATTGCCAGAAGCATACAACCCCTCAATGGGTTCGCCATTCTCCTTTATTACACGAGCATATTCGTCTACTACGAGGCCACCTTTTGTGCCGATGTCTCCAGGATATAGACGCAATGCATAGAATGGTGCTTTCTTGATTTCTGCTAAATTTGGATTTGGTAGTGTCGGGTCCCCGTAGTAATTATCGTAGGCACTATCTCCTCGGTAAAAATCATCATCATGTCCGTTCCGCGCAAAGTCATTAAAACGATTCACCGTTGCTACTAGGTTCTCCGCTGGCACTTCCATTTGTTTGGCAAGCTCTTCAATTGTCTCCGCACTTTTTGCAACTCCATGCTCAAACCAACTTTTCGGGAATGCCTGTCCTGGGAACAATCCTGTAAAAATATAACGGCTTTTAGCTGAAGCATCAATTAATATCCAGGAAGGAACTGCCTGCTGTGTGACCTCTTGATGCTTATACATCGTATCCACGAATTCATGATATGGAGCCGCTTCATTGACAAAACGTTGCCCTGCACTATCCACTACAATCATATTGGGCACGCCACGATCTGCCACAAGGAAGAATGGATGTCCTTGTGGATCAATAACAGAAGGCGCTCCCCATACTTTATCCATTAAATCCAACGTTGCACCAATTTTTACGCCAGGTTCAAGGATGTCACCTGTTTGACCTTCTGGAGAAGAAGTCCATGCAGCATTCGTAGGACTTGGTAAATACTTTTCACGAAGTGTCTGATTATGTGAGAAGCCACCTGATGACAGAACTACACCTTTCTTTGCCTCAATTTTAAGCTCTTGTCCATCTCGTTCCACAATAATTCCAATTACTCTTCCTTTGCCCATAATGAAATCTTTAAAGGCCGTTGATAGCCAAAGCTCACCATTTGCTTCTGCAAGGGAGAGGCGTAAACGTGCAATTAAAGCTTCTCCTAATGCTACTGGATCGCTCTTAGTCACCTTTGACTTGACTAAACGCGCCCCTAATTTCAGTGCAGTAGTTTTACCTTTTAGCGTCCGGGTAATCATATTTACTTTATGAAACTCGTAGCTATTCATCGTGAAGCCTTTTGTTGATAGAGTTGCACGACGCATAGAATTTGCTAAAGAGCCCATTTTTGTTAAATCGAAAATAAGTGGTTCAATGGAGCGTCCCTGTGATAACCCACCTGGTTTTTCTGGATAATAATCCGAGTAGCCTTTTGCATATTGGAAGCGCATATGCTTTGTTTTATTGTATAAAAAGCGTAACATTTCAGGCCCTCTCGTAATATAAGCTTCCTTTAGCTCTTCTGGCACACGATCACCGATTGTTGAATCTAGATATTGGCGTGCAAGTTCATGTGTATCTGGGACACCTGCACCTTTAATGATATGATTATTAGGAATCCATAAAGCACCGCCTGAAATAGCAGAAGCACCACCATAGCGATCTGTTTTTTCTATCACTAATGATTTCATTCCTTGTAACTTTGCTGTTAAACCTGCTGTCAATCCCGCTGCACCAGAGCCTACTACTACTACATCATAACTAGCATCCCATTTCATTCAACCATTCCTCCCTATATGAGCTAAATCGATGAATCTGTCCTTTCTATTAAAAAGTATAGAATTAAACCAATATTCAGTCAATTTAAACCATTCCCTATTTTTCCACAAAAAAAGGAGCATACTCACTCGATTTAGGGTTTAGAATCACCTTTATACAGTTATCTTCCCGTCCACAAAATATTTCATAGGCTACTTGCTTCTTCTAATGGCAATTGATATGTAATGGTACGATACATTAAAAGGCAAGAGGACACAGTCACCCTTTTTCACTTTTGTCACATGCTCTTACCTATTACATAATTCTTATGTGAAGAAATAGCGCCTTGGAAATATGCAAATCAGTTCCACGAATAGCAGTAGAAGTGATTTTCACAATAATATCGTCCTTCTTTTAACAGTTGGACCCTCTAATATCTTTATTTCCATGATAGGTTACAGCCTTCACGACAACACTCCCTTTGCATAGTATCATCACAACAAGCATATATTTTCGACTCTATTCTTTCCTTCGCTAACCTGCAGTATGTACATCTTTGTCATTATCGTTTTTATGCAGGCAATTCAATGTCAAGCATATTCATTTCTACTTAGCATATAGTTTGAAAAAGGCATTAAGTTGATGATAGGGCGGAGGAATTTTACAGGTGAGTGCAATGATACTTGGCGGTTTTCTATTTTTCAGTGTGAGCATTGGGGGCGCGATTGCCTGGATTTTCTCTAAGCTATTTCAGCATACGACACAGGGGTTATCATTATTGTGCGGAGGTTTTTTAGTAGGCTTACTTGTGCTAGATATCATCCCTTCTTCCTTTCAAATCTATCAATCATTTGGGATTATATTAGGTATTTTTATTGGTTATTTCATCTTCCAACTACTAGATACCTTATTTCATGCTTCTCATGCACAGAATCCCTCTGTCTCTCTATTAACACTAGCTATGATTATCCATACAATACCTATTAGTCTCACTGTTGGAAATTTACTTGGAAATGCTGCATTAAGTATTTCTCTCACAGCCTCCATTATTCTCCACCATGTTCCAGAGGGATTTGCATTATCTACTGCACTCATCTCTCAAGGTGAAAGGCTTTGGAGACTTTTCATTTATTTCTTCATCTTCTCTATTTTCTTTAGTATTTTCATCTGGTTTGGTCAGTATTGGGCTTTACCAGACAAAGCACAAGGGATCTTAATGGGCATTTCGATAGGATTGATTGCTACAGCTAGTATTTCTGAATTCATTTTGCATCAGCTACAGAAAGTCTCATTTAAAGCATTTTTTATGTATCTCTTTCTAGGTTATTTCCTAAGCTATATTTTCCATATACTTGTTGAATAACAAAGGGATGTCTCCGCGCATGAAACATCCCTTTCCTCTTTTATTTTTCTTCACTAACTAGCATTAAAGTAAGCGTTAAAATTTTAGAAACCTCTGCCCGAGTAAGATTACCTTTTGGGTTAAACTTACCATTCGTACCATTTAAAATACCTAGATGTTGCAATAGACCGATAGCCTCTACTGTTTCTTGACGCATTTGATTTTTATCTGTGAATGAATTGTTTTTGCTCACTTGCGCAACATTCACTTCCATACCTTCTAAATACCTAGCAGTAATATAGGCCATTTCCTCTCGTGTAACGGGCTTTTTCGGCTCAAATTTTTCACCATTGAAAATATCGATTAAGCCATACTCCTCAAGAATCGCTACCTCCTTAGCACCCCAGAAACCACTAAGATCAGTATAAGAAGCAGGACCCTCATAATCTTCATTCACATTTAAGCCAGATGCACGGAAAATAATAGCCGCCAGTTCTCCACGCGTCACTTGTCCATTTGGATTAAACGTAGTAGCCGTTGTCCCATTAATGATATCTGTTTGATATAGTAACTGAATATAGCTTTCAGCCCAATGACCAATAGCATCCTTGAAATATCCACCTGCTTTTAACTCAACGTCGGCACGAGCAAATACCTGTACCATATCATTTAAATCTTCTGCACTAACTGCTTCCCATTTGCCAGCTGTATATACCTCACTCTTATAGCCATTACTAGTTTGTGTAATTTTTATTTGAATCGCAGGCCCAAATAACTTCTTCAGTTCTTCATAGTTTTCCTTAAACTCTTTTTCTCCCTCTGGATAGAGGTTTGTACCATCTTTGTACGATTGAAGAATCGCCTCTAATGAAATTTTTACTGTAATACTATTTTTTGTTGTAACAATCGACACTTCGTTATTTTCAAAGCCTATTTTAGATAACAAAAGCATTTTATAAATATCTTGATAGGGCATGGCTTGTAACTGACTAGTGGCTGCAACATTCTGCTTTGGATGGATTATATTTGCCACATTTACTACATCCTGTGCATACGCCTGTCCACCAACCCCTGTAAAACATGCAATACTCAGTGCACCAGCTAACATTATTTTCTTCACTGTTTTTCCCCCTTCAATTCATAGATTCAGTGTACTAAAACAACAGTTTATAAATCTATAAAAATATGGGAATTAAACAATAATTATATAAAAGACCCATTTTTAACACATTATAATTTTCCTATTTTACTTTTGAGTTTGAAACTAGTTTAACAAAAAGACAAATTACAATGCTATCTACAACAATTACATATGTAATTAGATATATCTCTCAAATGAGGGCAGCTTAAAGGCTGTTCTTTGTTATATTTCTTTAACAGCGGGTACATACTTGGAAAGAAACTTCTTTCAATATACTTTATATTTATATAATGTTAGAGGCTTTCATTTGATTTTTATTCAACGGTAGAAGTAGTATGGAATTGTAACGAAGGATTGATCTACATATCCACACTATTATATTGATGTAACAATTTCAAAGGAGGAATTTCGATGAATTATCAAAACATTACGGTTGCAGGTAGTGGTGTATTAGGAAGCCAAATTGCTTATCAATCTGCTTTCAAAGGTTTTAATGTAACAGTGTATGACATTAACGATGAGGCGTTAAAAAATGCACAGGATCGTATTACAAAATTAAAACCATTTTATCAACAAGATTTAGGTGCTACACAAGAAGAAGTGGATGCAGCCTATGCACGTCTTACTTTTAATAGTGACTTGGCGCAAGCCGTTGCCAATGCTGATCTTGTTATAGAAGCAATCCCTGAAGTTGTGAGCATCAAAACAGAATTTTACACGAATCTTGGAAAAGTAGCACCAGCAAAAACAATTTTTGCAACAAACTCGTCTACTTTACTACCAAGCCAATTTGCTGAAGCAACTGGCCGTCCTGATAAATTTTTAGCTCTTCACTTTGCTAATACAATTTGGAAAAACAATACTGCGGAAATTATGAAACACCCTGGTACAGATATGAAAGTATTTGATGAAGTGATTGAATTTGCACGCGCCATTGGCATGGTACCACTACCATTGCATAAAGAGCAACCTGGCTATATTTTAAACTCATTACTAGTTCCGTTTTTAGATGCAGCTGAATCTTTACTTGTAAAAGAAGTGGCCGATCCAGAAACAATTGATAAAACATGGATGATTGGTACAGGCGCTCCACTAGGACCATTTGCTATTCTAGACATCGTTGGCATTAACACTGCCTATAACATTGTGGAAGCGAAAGCAACTGCCACTGGTGATGAAAACATGAAAAAATTAGCTAACCTCTTAAAAACAGAGTACATCGAAAAAGGCAAATTGGGCCGCGCAACAGGTGAAGGCTTCTACACATATCCAAATCCAAGCTTTGCGAAACCAGATTTCTTAAAGGGTTAATGATTAAAAAGAGCAATTGTCCTTCTTAAAAGGGCATTGCTCTTTTTTTATTATACAAAAAAATTCCAAAAACTAGGTGTGTTTTCAAATTCTTTCGTTGTCAGCTTTTCAATAATTTTCAGCTTAATCTCCTGCTCCAAGTCTTCTCTATCCTGGTAACTTGTTTGATGAAGACACTGCTTAATTTTTGGCGTAAAATTTTCGATAATTATTAGCATCTCCTCATTCATATTGTTCTGCATTGACTAAATCTCCTCCTTTCTAATAATATGATGAAGCTTCTTTAAAGCCTTTCGATGCAGGTTGGATATATTCTGTGGTGTTGTTTGTAATGTTTCAGCAATTACTTTTATAGAATAGTCTTTGACATAAATCATTTCTAAAATTTGCAGTTGCTTGTCTGTTAATTTTTGCAAGCCTTTAAAGAGCTGTTCATTTTCAATTTTTTCTAATAATCCTTCTTCTTCGCTCTCTTCGTCTCTTATACCATCGTCCATTAGACCACTATCTGCGACTAATAAAAAGCGATTTTGCAATCTTCTCTTTTTTTTATCGAAATCCAAGCTAAAGAAATAAATTAAATTGCTGATATATTTTATTTTCTGTACCCTTTGATAATGAGCTTGAAATGTTTCATCAACCATTTTCAAATTACAATCATTGGGATATAAGATTGCATGTTGTACCAAATAAAGATTTTGTGCATCTGCCAAAAAACTTCTGATAATTGGGTTTTTAACCTGTTCTCTATTTCTGTAAAAAAACTCTTCTATTATTTTGTACTCATTACACATTCGCATCACTCCTATATATTCGCCTTCTTGTTCATTAAAGTGAATATCATATATCTATTATAAACCAAAAACAGAACAAATGTTCCCTAATTTATTCATTCATATTGATTTTATTAATCGTACGTTCACTTTTCATAACTGTAAGCATCACATTAATGAGGGAGGAAGATGTTATGATACCAATTGAAACTATACAAATGTGGGTTCACCTAATAGGTAATTCAGGTTTCCCTATTGCCATTACCATCTATCTCTTTATGCGTTTTGAGAAGAAAATAGAAAATTTGCAAGCGGTCATCTTGAAATTGTTAGATAAAAAGGAAAATTAATAAGCCTATAAAAAAATATACGGCAGCATCCTTTAAAAAGGATGCTGCCGTGTGACTTAAAGATGCTTCTGCATACCATATATGTAAGAACAAATATGTAGATGGGGGGATTTTATGGAGCTTATATTGACCATTTTTCTCATGCTAGATATTCCCTACAATTACTTTCACCATTCATTCCCCATTATGATTGAATACTTGGGGAATCTTGGATTTTGGCTGGCACTCCCATTATCGGTCCTTACTATCTTGCTAAGTCTATGGTTACTTATAAAAAAAGTGGGCATTGTTAGCTCTTTACTTATTCTTTTTATTACGGGGATTCTTTTATTCCTTGCTTTAATTCCATTGTTCCATTGTTACTCATCCTAATAAATTGAAGCCTTTGAAGATGGAAGTCTTCAAAGGCTTTTTAGCATTTTTAGAAATACAGCACCATATAATCCTCATCAAAATATTGCTGCCCTATTTTTAAGGCGTTTCGTTCTGTTCCAAAAACGTGAAAACCTAACGATTTGTATAATCCTTTTGCTGATTCATTGGAAGAAACAACTGTTAAATTAATTTGCTCGACATCTACTAGTGTCTTTGCTTGATTGATGATCTCTATCATTAGTTGTTTTCCTATGCCCAATCCCCGTTTTTTTGAAGAAACATAAACGGCAAAAATACTCGCTTTATGCTTTAGCTTCATTTTATTTGCTTGCACCAATGTCGCCACACCGAGTAAATCCTCCTGGTCAAATGCCCCAAACGTAAATGTTCCCTGTCCTTCGAGCCTACTTGCAAACGACTCAATTGACAAATCCTTTTCTTCCTCGAAGCTAGCGCCAAAAGCTTCTGGATTTGTTTGCAATCCCTCTAATCTTAAATCTCTATATACTTCAGCATCTGCAGCTGTTAATTGTCTAATTTCCATGCCTTTTCCTCCTATCATACTTTTCCTATTTATCGGCCATAACGATTGGCATTTGATGTACTTTTCCTACAGTAATCCTTAAAATGGAAATAAGGGAGCTGAAAATCTATGGAATCTACTAATATGTCAAAACACTTTCTTACATTACAGGCGCAACGAGCACACTATCTACCAGCTATTCATTCACTTTCACAGGAAGAACTATGGCGAGTAACACGCGAGGGAAAATGGTCCATTGGTGAACACTTTTATCACCTTTATTTGATTCTCAAAATGCTCCACACAGCAACCAAATATTCTTTATTCCTTACGCCTATCGCTAAAATGCGAAGAAACAAGCCATTCTCTACTGAAATACATGATATTTATGAAGAATATCAATCCAAAAAAGGACATGGAATGCGAGCACCCAGTATTTTGATTCCACCTAAGAAAATACGCTTTGTATTAAACAGTTATGATATCGAGCAATTACTTATCAACGAGACACTTGCTTTGCAAAAGTTAGTACAAAATATAGACGAGGATGTTGCAGGGCATATTGTTTTTCCTGATCCCATTGCGCATTATCCTAATCTCATTCAAGCTATTCAGTTGTTGGCTATTCATGAGAGGCATCACTTTAATAGGATGGAAGGGCTTTTAGGAGGAAAGAATTTGAAAGGTACAATTAAAGAAATCAAATAGAGCCAATTTGATTTTATGCCCATCAAAACTGGCTCTGGATTTTTCTGTATAGTAACTTTGTCATGGGAAAAATTTCATTAGGAAACGCTACGAGCTCTTTGTTCTAGAACTACACTTAAAATTCCAAACAATAACAGTAACAACACACCCATTAACGTAATATTTGACCATTGTAACCGTGTATCGAATAGCTGAAAAAAGAAGGTGAATACAGGAATAAAACACAATGACATCATGACTAAAAATACTTCACAATATTGAATACCCTTCTGTAATAAATACATTGGTATCAACACACCGATGACGGTCATCAATAAAATCCAATCAATGTTTTCAAGCAAATAAGTAAACATGACATCATATGTAGCGATAAATGAAAGCAAAATGATCCCATAAAATCTTTTTGATAAAATCATCGAGCTTGTCCATCCTAATTGACTGAGCTGCTTAGAATAGACTGTACATAATACTGCACCAAGTCTAGACTATTTAATTTTCCTTCAACAAAAAAATCCGTAAAGGTCACTACGAATCTGACATTTACGAATTTTTTATCACTATTACTTATTATCGGCTTATTAACGTTTACAGCAGCATACGTAAAAACTTTTCAAAATGCACGCCTGCCTCACGAGGTACTTGCTCCTTCGAAGTAGCTTCAATTGCAGCGGCTAAAAATGTTTCTGCCAGTGTCATTGATTCCATTAAATCTTGTCCGCGCATCATGCCGCCCATTATGATGGATGCGAAGAGGTCGCCTGTGCCTGAATAGCTCTCACCATTATAGTTGCGGATACTATGAAAAGACCGCTCAGAATCGACAAACATATTCCCAACATAACGCTTGTCCCTATCACCTGCTGGGGGATTCAAACCCGTAATAATGACGTTTGCTCCAGTTGTTTGCTGTAGCTGCTGACCTGCTTCCTTAAGGGCATGAATATAATCTGTATCATTTTTATAGCTCAATAGCCTTTCATAGGATAAACCTGTAAGCAAGCAACATTCCGTAACATTTGGCGTAATAATATCAGCACACTTTACTAATGCTTTCATACGATCAAGCAATTCACCCGTAAACATTTTATAAACCTCACCATGATCACCCATTACTGGATCAACAAGCAACGTCGTCTTATTGGAGTGAAACACGTCTAAAAAGCGAAATATATTATCGATTTGCTCCTTACCTGTAACAAAGCCTGTGTGAATACCATCAAAGGTAGCTCCAAGCTTACTCCACTCATCTATGAAAGAGTCCATCTTTGATGTTAAATCTTCACAATAAAAGCTTGAATATCCTGTTTGAGCCGTTAAAATAGCTGTTGGTAGTGGGACTGCTTGCACACCCATCACAGAGAGTACAGGCATCGCAGCCGTTAACGAGCACTTTCCAAAGGACGACATATCTTGAATTACAGCAACTTTTTTCATCATACATTCCACCTAACTCATCCTGCTTTTACTCTCCCCATCGTATCACAATTAGAAAGATGCGAAAATAACCTCAAACTGACCCTTAACTTTTTTATGAAATTGACACTTTTACAATAGTCAGTCCTTTGTTAAAGTAAAAATCATCAAAATATTCATCATAGTGAGGAAGAGACAAATGCAAAATATACAAAGGCCAACATCCTATACAAAATCACGTACAAAAACATTTGATTTAGTCATTACAGCCATTTTAGCAGCACTTGTTTTCGTTGCTACAATGTTTATCAATCTGAAGCTACCGATAGGGCAAGGGGGTCTTATCCACTTAGGAACATCTATGCTGTTTATCTCCGCTATTTTATTTGGACCAAAAAAAGGAGCACTTGCTGGAGCTATTGGAATGGGCTTATTCGATATCGTAGGTGGCTGGTTATTTTGGGCACCCACAACCATTATTTCACGCGCATTACAAGGCTTCATTGTTGGTAAAATTGCTTGGTCAAAAGGACATAAAGGTGATAATCTTGGGCTGAATATTTTAGGAGCAGTAGTATCAATGCCCGTGATGATTGCTGTTTACTATGTTGGGCAAGCCATTATGTTCAACAGCTGGATTGCCCCGCTGGCATCCATTCCTGGGGACGTCATTCAAAACATCGTAGGCTTAGTTATCGCCATCCCAGTATGTGTTGTACTGAAAAAAACGCCATACTTCAAAAACAATTTTTAATGAAAATACACCATCTTGCTGTTGAACAGTAAAGATGGTGTTTTTTATGGAGTGATATACAAAAACAACGAATTTCAAGATAAAGTGAAACTAGCCTTGTTCTTTTTCATACTATAAGGTGGAGGTGGAAAAATGCCAAGAGTAAAATACCGTGATGCAGACGTTGCTTTAATGGCAAGGATGATGAGAGCAGAAGCAGAGGGTGAAGGTCAACAAGGTATGCTTTACGTGGGCAATGTCATTGTGAATCGTGCAGTGGCGTCCTGTTTAGACTTCAATGATGTAAGAACGATTGAGCAGGTTATTTACCAGGTACAAGGCGGAAACTATTCTTTCGAAGCTGTTCAAAAAGGCAATATGTTTTACCAACGAGCAAGAGAAACGGAAAAAAGATTAGCGAAACAAAACTTAGATTTCTGGCGAGAACATCCAGCAAAATACGCACTCTGGTACTTCAATCCATATGCACCATGTCCCCCAACATGGTATGGTCAGCCGTTTACAGGACAATTTAAGAATCATTGCTTTTATGAACCTGCTCCAGATACTTGTGCTAGTGTATATATGGGATAAGGTTTTTTGACTTTTAATAACCTACATTCACAAGTTTAATAACGCTCTACTACAATAACAAAGCCCAACGTGTTAATTGACTAAAAATCGCCGTATGTAAAGAGGCTGAAGGAATAGATGCAAATCTAGTTTCCTTCAGCCTTATGCTAGCTCTTATTTTTTAATCGTTACATATTTGCTATAAACATACCCCGACTTATTATTATAAGATATCTTATACCAGCCTTGTATTTCCTCTAAAATTGTAATTTCGGTATTCTTTGAAATTGTCCCATATACTTTTCCTGAGTTCGATGGCTTTGAACGAACATTTAAGTGATAAGCCGTAACAATCCCTTTAAGTGATTCTGGCTGAGTAATTGTTGGCTTCGATTTGTCTGGTGCTGACTTACTTGGATTCACCGGTTTTTCTACTGGCTCATCTTTAGGTTTATTCAATGCTTTTACCAGCTTTTGATAAAATTCACCTGACGTTTTTACCCCAGTAAATTGGCTAGCATCTACTTTTGCTTTTGTTGCTAGCATTTTTATTTCTTCTTCTGTAATCAAAGCTTTGACATTAATAGATGCTATATTTGTATACTTACCATCTTCCGTTGTAGGAATGGCTAAAATATCTTTATTGATTAATTCAACAACAGCAGCACGTGCAGGCGATTTCACATCGACACCAACGATTTTCCAGTTATGCTGGATCACTGGCTCATACACGCCGTTCATCTCTTCTTTTAGATATCGAATGGCTAGATTACGGATTGTACCGCCTGTTTCTCCATAGGCACTTTCTTCTTTAGAAGACCAAATCATATTAAACTTACGCCCTTCAAGTGCTTGACCTTTTGATACAAGAAAATCCATTCGATACGAGTTCATACCAAGCTTTAAATTGTCTTCCATCTTAATTGGCGTATCATCTAATTTGCGTAGATTTTTTATTCTGTTACCTGGCTGCTCCGTTAAATCGATGTCATATTTTACATTTCCGAAATAATCATTCGTACTATATTTAGAGGAACGACGAGTTTTATCAAAACTAATCGTCACATCTCCATCTCGCGTGCTATTAAAATAGCCAACTGCCCATTCCATATAATCTTTTAAATCTTTGCCCGTTACTTCATAAACTGATACTTCTCCACCAGCAAATTGATAATTATAGGCGATATCCTTTTTCTTAATAGGACCTACATCCAATGAAGCTTTGTCATTATCAATCTGATGTGCTACCACATCTGCCTTACTATAATGTAGCATGACCTCATGGAAAAAATCTGATAAAGATGTTTCTTGGATGTGTACAGCTGGTATACCCTTAATTTCATTTTTGGGAACAAGATTTGTTCCTTTAAGCTGTGCTACTTCGATATTAGCATCTTCACGTGCATACTCATGGTATGGGTTCAACGTTTTTTCTAGATCTTTATCCGATTCAACAAAGGTCCCGTCTTCATTCTTTACAGGAATAGTTGAAGCATCTTTTTCTTTAAGCAACAATTTCTCGCCTTGGCGAGTAAATGTTAAATCAATTCGTGAAATATGTGTTCCATATTTATTAGGCTCTGTTATAAAAACACCGTTCACTTCTTCTTTATTTATCAGTACATGATTGTGTCCTGCAAAAATAGCAGCTAGTTCTGGTACGGCATTAGCCATTTCCTTCACACCCGTTCCTGGAACACCATTTTCATTTTCCAATCCCATATGCATAAGGCCAATCATGACATCTACTTTACCCTCTAATTCCTTAACTGCCTTTTTAGTCTCTTCTATCGGGTTTTTGACAACTAAACCATCAAGATGATTTGTCCCCTTCTCATACTCTGTAATCAAAGGTGTTACCATGCCAATAACCCCGATTTTAACCCCTTCACGCTCAATAATTGTATATGCAGGTAAATAGCGTTCGCCATTTTCTTTATAAACGTTCCCAGCAAGTCTTGCTCCATTAAATTGACTGGAAACTTTATCTAAAACATCCAAACCAAAATTAAACTCGTGATTACCATATGTCCAAGCTTCATAGCCCATTTCATTAACAGCCACCATCATTGGTGACTGCGGCTGGTCATTAAATAATTCTGCAGAATTATCCTGTATTAAATCTCCATTTTCCAATAGGATGGTATTCGGATGATCTTTACGGATATTTTTAATAATTGTATATAATTGCGTTAAACTTCCTGTGAGATTTGGTCCATCCACTGCGTAATCCCAAGGCATAGAGCGGCCATGAATATCTGACGTAGCCAGGAGTGTAATATGAATATCTTTCTCTTCCTCTTGTGCATTGACAGGCGTTTGTGTAAAGACAATTCCTGTTGCCAGAATCAATACAGCCATACTTAGTATTGTTATAACTTGTTTCAATTGATTCATTTCCTAGTTTTCTCCCTTTTTATTCTGAATTTTAAGATTCCTAATCAGTGTAGCATTTATGGAGATGTCTAACCAGGTAAAATCTATCATAAAAGTAATATAATTTCATAAATTTAACAGATATTAGCGTGATTAAAGAGGAAAAAGCAATAGAAAATCGATATTCAACAAAAGTTTTACTCCCGTCCAATATCCCTATTTTAATAGGATTTATTTGATTCATCTGGATATGC
Organism: Lysinibacillus sp. AR18-8; assembly: GCF_001705465.1. Lineage (NCBI taxonomy): Bacteria > Bacillati > Bacillota > Bacilli > Caryophanales > Bacillaceae > Lysinibacillus > Lysinibacillus sp. AR18-8. The sequence goes on along the minus strand of NZ_MDGU01000009.1, from coordinate 189,375 downwards.
TAGAGCCACTCTCACACGTTTTTCCTTTAATAACAGGACTCCCATCAAACCAATGAAGGAGAATATAACAGGCGAAATGAAGCCATAGTAGTACCCATCACTTACATTGCCTGTGGCAGCTTGAAAGTAATCTAAAATATACCCAAAAATAATGGGTAGCAATGCGGCACTTAGAAAGCCCCCTGTATTGGCAAATCCAGAAACAATGCCTGATTCAGCTAAAGGAAAAGTTTGACGAACTGCCGCAAAGGTTAAAGCACTTGCACCATAGCCAAAGCCGATGATAAAGAACAGGACAATGAGCATGAAAATGGACGGATGCCCTTTCAATAAAAGAAAGGCAAACCAACTCGCTAAAACCGCAATATGCACTACAATATAGGGTCTCTTAATCGTACCTAACCAGCCAGCAATCCAGCTCATTAAAGGTGCTCCTATAAGCGCTCCGACTAGACCAATCATAATTAGCTGACTAGCCTCTGACCGTGACATCTCATACATATTGATCCCATATGGTACTGCCCACGAGCTAATAAAGCCAACATACTCGCCCACAACGCCAAAATGACAAAAAAATAAAGCCCATGCTTGCCTGCTTGAAAATATTCTTCGTAATAATTTGGAGCTTTTTTCACGTTTTAGTTCTTTAGTTATGCTTACAGGTTCCTTTGAAAAAATGCGTTTTGTGTTTTGTACGAGCACAAAATAAAGAAGTACACCACATAAGCATAGTAAAAGTCCTGTAGAGAAAAAGGTGATTCGCCAACCTAATAAAAGAATCAATGTAGCAAAAGGCACTGTTGCCAATAAAAAGCCTAAGCTCCCTGTCATACCTGCAAAGCCAATTAATCGGACAAACTCCTTTTTATGAAACCATTGTGCCAAAATAAGCACCATATTCACCCATATGGTGGCATCTCCTATACCAGTAAGTATTCTAGAAAAGAATAGAATGAATTCATGTGTACCTAGACTGTAAAGAATCGTTCCTATACCTGTAAGTGTGGCACCAATGATGAGGAAAAGGTTTGGCCCAAATCGGTCAGCTAGAATCCCCATTGGAATTTGCAAACTCGTGTACACAAAAAATTGAATACTCGTCAATAACCCAATTGTCGATGCCGTTACCCCAAAATCCTCCATCAATTGATCTGTAATTAACCCTGGAGCAGTTCGCTGACTTGCCATTAACAAATAGGTAAACAATACAGCAACAAACACAATCCATCTGTACTTATGTTGTTGTTTGTCCAATAATCACTACTCCTATTAGCTTTTATATTATTTATATGAATGGTATACCATGATAAAAACCTTTTTTTGAATTAAGTTCTGCAAAAGGGAGTATCTCCATTACAAATATCGAAAGGCTTTTAAAGAACTGGTCGCGCCTGTAAATAGACATTTTCTACAATATCTGAATCTAAATAAGTTAGTAGTCTATATAATTGACGAGCAGATTCAGCGTTAGCAAAACTATGGCCTAGAATAACAGTACCAAGATCTTGATTACCAAATTCTAAGGTTTTGTATGTTTTCTCCGCTTCACTCCACTCACTTTCAGGGAGTAATCTAAAATACACTATTCGGGCGATATTATGATTTTTTAACCCATCTATATTTTTTAGCTTTTCTATATGCTCTCTTGTTGTCACAGCCTTATTTACAATTACCTGAAATCCTTCTTTCATATTATAAATTTTTTCACGTTCTCCAACTTCTCCATATATTAAAGTTTGTTTTTTCTCTAGTCGATATTTTTTCATATTATTAATAAAATCTAATAATTTCACATTAACAATATTACCTAGATTCTCTTCAGACTTTGTTTGTGATTGAGAACCACTTGTCATATCAGAACGTTTTAAAATTTTATTAAAAACAGTTAAATCCTCTTCCATCAATAATTCTGTCCCCTTTTTATTAACGGTTAACAATATAACTGTTTTTAAATAATCTAAAAATCTATCATATGTCTCAATACCATGTTTAATATCTTCTTCAAATAAATTTAAACTCTCTAGCTCAATAAATTCATCTCGTAACAAATCAATAAACAAACCTTCCTCACTCGTCGTTTTATTTAATAACTCTAGCTTAGAATCTGAATTTCTCATTGTTATGTACAATGGCTGACAGGCTAGCTGCATACAAATAATAGCAATTAAAATACATTGTTCATAAGATGAAGGATTCGTTTGCTTATCAATAATCATATTTACTTTATTATTTAAATAGAAGTTATTAATAAGGCGTTTCATCGCACGTGGGTTACTACCTACACTAAATTGAATCAAGCTTTGTAACTCATTCGATAACTCCTCATTTTCAGATAAAATCCCTAAATTATCATTCAGAAACTTTCTATAGTTGTAAATCTCTACTGGTATTTTGAATGGCACTTGAATCATTTTATCTAAGAAACTTTTAGTTTTAACCCTAGATGTTTGCTTTGCTTCAGTAATTCCTTCCTCAATCACACGATTATCAACAGCCAATACAAAAATACAGCCCTCTATATCTAAGAAGAGCTTTATTACTTCTAATAAACTTACTGCAATCGATGGCTTCAAACGATCTAAATCATCTATAAAAATAACTAGTCGTGCAGGATTATTGGGAGTCCCGTATTTTTCCATTAACTTTTTTACAACATCCTCTAATGAGTTTCTTAACATTTCGATTGCTTGCGCTGGATCCAGTACCGAATCTTTTTTGGCGTCATCAGAGTTAGTCTGTTGCATCCCTCCTTGAGCAAGGATCACGTTTAACCCAAATCTTGCAATCCCTTTAATGGCCTTTGCTGCTTCTGCGACAAACTTATTTTCTTCAGGTAATTCTTCTGTTAGCTTATTAATAATGTAGCTTAAAAATGAAATACCTAAATTTTGCTCTAAATTAAACTGAGTATATTGCCAAGTATTAAAATTCACAGTAATAATTGGTGATTTATCGTATGTCTTAGCTATATCAGGTTCTCCTAGCCTTTTAATTGGATTAAGCTGTTTATTGATTAAATTAATAAATGACGTTTTACCTGTTCCCCAACCACCCTGTAAAGCAATGGTGATAGGTGTTGCACTTTCACGAATAAAATCACTCAATGCCTCGATATATGGTTTAACTTCAAATAAATCATAACTATCATCAAAAATCGGTAGATCATGAATTCCTATATTCCTTACTTTTGTAACCACTCCGTCACCTTCCATTTCATTAAGTTATTGTCTTCTCTAAGATATTTTACCACAATAATCCAACTTATAAGCCTACTACTCAACTATAAAGAGCAGTGATACATTTTCATACAGCAAAACCCTAATCATGTATTTTAGAGAACATGCTTAATACAGGTGAAAAACAAGTTCCAATTCAAAGAAAACACCAAGTCAATACTATGATATGACTTGGTGCATTAATGATTTATGATACGGTTGGCTGAGGCTGTTCACTGACATGTACTGCTGGTTGACGGTCTTTCCAAGGCATGGCTTCCTCTAGCTGTCTACCAAGCTGTAATAACGTCAATTCATCTGCAAATTTACCTGTCATTTGTAGACCAATTGGTAGGCCTGATTTACTTTCGGCTAAAGGCAATGATATGGAGGGCTGACCTGTAGCATTGAATAAATTTGTAAACGGTGCATACGTGAAAATTTGCTCTGTCCATTCAACAGCCGAAATATTAGGATTGTTGGCATTTAACTCACCAATTTTAGCAGGAAGTGTGCCAATAGTTGGACTCAATAAAATATCATAGTCTTCAAAGAAGCCTGCAACTTGACGTGAAACGACTGCATTTGTATGAATAGCTTCCAATAAATCAGCCGCCTTTAATTGTCCACCATATTCATAGCATTTCCAAATGGCGGCTTCAATATAGTCTGGAGAAACTGCTTTACCAGTTCCCGCTGCAGCCCCCTTAATCATTTGATAAATATTCGCTGTCCAAATATCGACCGTCGCCTTTGTGAATGATGCTTGTTCATATTTCGGACGCGCCTCTACTACCTCGTGTCCTAGTTCTTTTAATACTTGAACTGTTTTATGAACCGCTTCTATACATTCCGGATCGACAAATGCTCCAGAATTTGTTTCAGTTGTCCAAGCAATTTTTAGCGGGCGCACTGTTTCCTGGATAAGTTGTCCATACGGTGCATGTGTTACTTCTAATTTGGAATAGCTCCCTAAGTCAGGGCCTGCTACTTGATCCAATAAAACAGCTGTATCACGAATTGTACGAGTCACAGCGAACTCAATGGCAATACCATTTAAAGGCTCGCTATTGAATGGACCAGCTGGAACTCTTCCACGTGTAGGTTTTAATCCCACTAACCCACTACAGGAAGCGGGGATACGAATAGAACCTCCACCATCATTGGCATGAGCGATTGGCACAATACCACTTGCTACAGCTGCTGCTGACCCACCACTCGAACCACCTGGACTATGAGTTAAATTCCACGGATTGCGCGTTGCACCATAAATAACCGCTTCAGTCGCTGCATTATAGCCAAACTCAGGTGTTGTCGTAGTACCTGCTAAAATCAGGCCAGCCTTTCTAAAGCGCGCCATTAATTCACTATCGACGGGGATAACCGTATTTTCTCCAATACGACTCCCCATACTATGCGGAATACCCTCTGCATGTAGCACAAGCTCTTTAATTAAAAACGGAACACCCGCAAACGGCGCATTTTCATCAACCTTCTCAATGGCTTTATCAGCCTGCTCTTCTAACACACTAACAACTGCATTAATGGATGGATTGACTTTTTTTATTCCTTCTAACGCTAGCTCCTTTAACTCCTGTGGTGTTACCTCCTTTGATTTTACTAGCTCTGCCAACCCAATACCGTCATAGGATGCATACTCTTGTAAATTCATATTATCACCTCGTATAGTAGTAATCTTGCAAATATAATGTACTGAATATTCTAAATTTAAGATATTACCCGAAAGGATAATTCTGTTTTAAGTAGAATATAAATGCATAATAGAGAAATGAGGTGTTTTCATGTTTTTAGAAAATGATTTAGAAAACATTCTTAAAGCAAGCTATCATATTTCAAATATGAATGTGAAACAAAGCAATGAATGTTTTAAACATGAACTATTGCAAACAATTAGTCAGCATCTCGGCTATCACCATATGTTATTTTGGGAAATAGCAAATAATGAGCTAACCGCCCCTGTGCTTTTTAATATAGAGAGTCACACGATTAATGACTATTTACAAAGATATAAAAACTTTGATCCATTGCACCCCCAAAATATAAATACACAGCCTTCCATTCAGCTAATGAGTAGGAATGAAGTTATGTGCCTGCAAAAACAAACCCACTATAAAGAAGTTTTTTTGAAAGAAAATCGCTATGAAGATGAAATGGCCATGTATTTAAGAATAGACAATAGGCTCGTAGCCGTTATTGGCTTTTTAAGGAAAACAGGAGAGAAGCTATTTAATGAAAAAGATATTTTAAAGTTAGTGTATTTGAAAAGAAATATCGAAAACATGTATTCCTTACATCACTTTTCACAGCCCTCCATCGTGTTGGAAATGACAGATCGAGAACGAGAAGTTTTAAAGTTTGTATTCAAAGGCTTGAAAAACCTAGATATCGCCCAGCAATTATTTGTCAGTGAAAATACAATCAAAAAACACCTTCAAAACCTATATAGAAAATTTCAAGTAACCAATCGTACCCAGCTACTAGCAAAGTGTTTAAAGTATATTGATCATATTTAGGAGGGTCATCTATTGAATTCAAAGGTAGTATGATTAATTGGCATAAAACTATTTTCCCTCAGTAAAAAATGTCCCACCAATTGGGTGGGACATTTCAAATTTTAATTCTAACTATAGAGGTGCTCTTTTACTTAATTACTTTGCACTTTATACACTTTACTATCAAGCTGTCTATTTATTGCCTGCTGTAAAAATCGTGTGGCAGTAAATAGTTTTTCTTCATCAATATTCGTTTGCACACCTAAACGATGCAGGAAATTTACTAAATCATTTGTTGACACATTGCCACTTGCACCAGGGGCATAGGGGCAACCCCCTAAACCTCCAATAGCACTGTCGTATTTTGTAATCCCCAGCTCAAGTGCTGCAAAGATATTGGCTAAAGCACGGCCATAAGTATCATGAAAATGAAGGGCAAACAAATCACGATCGTATTGAGTGAGTAGCTCTGATAAAATAGCCTTTACTTGTACAGGATCCGCTACCCCAATTGTATCACCGAGTGAAATTTCAGAAACGCCCATTGCTAGATAGGCATCAATGATATCCTTCACTGTTTGAAGCTTTACTTCATCACCAAACGGACTGCCAAATACAGTTGAAATATAGCCTCTTAACGATATACCTTCACGATTTGCTACTTCAGCTACAGCTTTTAAGTTCTGTAAAGATTGGTTAATTGAAGCGTTTACATTACTTTGATTATGCTCCTCAGAGGCAGAAATAAATAAAGCAATTTCATCAACCTTGTGTTGAATGGCTCCTTCTATCCCTTTCAAATTAGGCACAAGCGCTGCATACGTTATTTTTTCATCACGTGCGATTTGCTCAAACACTTCATGATGATCGGCTAAAGCTGGTATCCATTTGGGACTAACAAAAGAGGATACTTCGATATGGCGGACACCTGTTTCACTGATTAAGTTAATCCATTGCACTTTCAAATCAGTTGGAATAAAAATTTTCTCATTTTGTAAGCCGTCACGAGGACCTACTTCTCTTATTTCCACTTGTTTTGGTAAAGTCATCAAGATACACTTCCTTTAATTAAATGCCGAACAGCTGTAGCATAATCCAGCTTGATGCGTAGAATACCATGAATTGCACACCGGCCCCTACACCTAAAATACGATTTAATAAACCACCCACAGTTGCGACTGTAAATGTTAACACTACTCCTAGCAATTGTGCCTCGTTATAGGCAAGCAAAAATGCTAATCCGATAAACATCGCTACGATTGCTTCCTGGCTAATATATTTCAATACTAATACAGATGCTTTACGTGCATAATTCATCGCAAATGGATAAGCAATTAAAGCGGCTACACTAATACCGATTAACCCAAAAATGAAAAAGTCCCATGAAGACATTAGCGTGTGTAGGTTGTTAACTGGATCTACTGTAAAAATCGGTGGTGCATTAAATAAAGGTGATGCTGGTCCAAGTGCTACTGGGCTTAACGGAATACCGAATGCAATTAATGGAATAATCGCTTCAGCTATATATGTCGATTCCGTTACACCATTCATGACAGTAAGACTCGTTGTTGATTTTTTATAGGCACCTTTTGTACGAGAGCCTACAATTTCTCCCATCAATGACGTCATCCCAACAGGACTAAAGACAAATGTAAGGGAGGAAAGAAACGTTGTAATGCTCGTAAAAATGGTCTGCCTTTTCGATAAAATTTTAAATGGATTCGGGAAATAGCCTTTCCATGATTTCGTTTCAGGAGCAAGATTATATTGATTTGGCTTACTGCGTGCTAGATCATTTTTAGCAACAGAAGAAGCCGCCATTAAAATATTACAAAACATCGGTCCAATCGCAATTCCTAAAAAGAATGTAATACTTAAATGTTTATCCAGCATCGCGAAGCTAACGCTATCTAAAGCTTTAATGAAAAATGCAAATGGAATAATGATTAAAATACTTGCCCATTTTCCCTTTGAAAAGAATGCGATTAAAATAGCGGCAAGTGTAAAAATGATGCCTGATGAAGATTTAAAAAAGTCGGCAAATTGACCTAAAAACTGACCTAACAATACAGCGGTTGGTAGGGCGATAAATGCACCGATAACACCGCCAGAAATCATTTTACGTAGTGCAACGTGCGGCATCCCTAAACGGCGTAATGTATTGGCATGATCGATTAACGGTACAGCCGTAGTATCCCCTGGAATTCCTAATAACGCAGTTGGGACAGCATGTGTTAAATGCTTGGCTAACACGCCTGCCATGAAAAAGGCGAATACCCCTTCAGGAGGCGCTCCCAGCAAAATAACTAGCAATGTAATTGGTACCATAATTGCTGTTTCATCTGTACCTGAGATAAGACCAATGACAGTAAAGATAGCTGCACCAAGAAGTGCAAATAAAAGAGCTATTACATAAATACTCATTTTTTATCCGCTCCTTTCAGGCCTTGTAAGCTAGAAAGAATTCCAAAATCCTCAAGCTCCTTTTTTGTCACCGGATCTTCCTCGATTAAGCGTATTTCCTCGTCTATATCAATTTGTAAATCCTCAAATGCTTCCTTTAAAGAATGACTAGATGCTTCATCCTCTACTAAAATACGCTTTGGTTTAAAAAGAATCGTATTAATAGCAACAACAATCAGAATACCCGTGATTCCTGTTAACAGTGAATAAGAGTTAATCATCTGAGGGTCGGCAAACTTCGGAAAAACCCACTGACCAAACTGATAGCCTAAAAAGCTTGCGGCAACGCTTAAAATAATTGAAATAATTAACTGATTGCCAGAAACCGTGTCTCCTAAAATTTCAATAAACTTCTTTTCCTCTACATTTTTTTGCCCATTGTATGGAGTATTCGCCATGTATTATTCACCTCGCAGAGAGTTTGTAATCTCTAAAACACGATCATAACGGAAATCCTTCTCTTCTACCGCCTGCTGCACAACTCGATCAATAATATCGCCTGTTGCCCCAGCCATTACAGCCAAGTTTTTCGCATGCAGACGCATATGACCAGATTGAATCCCCTCTGCTGAAAGTGCGCGTAAGCTTGCTAGATTTTCTACTAATCCTACTGCGGCAATGTAGCTGGCTAGCTCCTCTGCAGATTGCACATCCATAATTTTTAGCGCTACTTTTGCAACAGGATGGGTCTTCGTAGCCCCTCCCACAATACCAACAGCTAATGGCAATTCCAACGTCCCAACAAGATTGCCTGCTTTATTCAGCTCCCACGTTGTTAAAGAACGATATCTACCAGAACGAGCAGCATAGGCATGAGCACCAGCCTCAACAGCACGTGTATCATTACCCGATGCTAATACCGCAGCAGTAATACCATTCATAACCCCTTTATTATGTGTGGCAGCCCGATACGGGTCAGCATCTGCAAATTCGTAAGCACTTACAATATTTTTCGCAATCTCTATCCCCCCGAGCATTTCTGTCGAGAATTCACCACGCGCACGAACAATACGCTTATCTGCTAAATTTGAAATAATCCGTAGCACAACTCGTCCATTTGTAATCCGTTCGATTAATGGTGACACAGATTCCGCCATCGTATTAACAGCGTTTGCCCCCATTGCATCCTTCGTATCAACGATTAAATGGACGACAACCATAGTTTCTTTTGCTGTGTCGATTAAGTGCACTTCTATATCCTTCACTCCACCGCCTAACTTGACTAACGTTGGATCCTTTTCATTACAATGCTCGATGATCTCATTTTTATGTTCAAAAATTTTCGCCCTCGCTGCATGAGGGTCCTCAATATTTAATACCTGAATCTGTCCGCGCATAACTGTTCCCGAGCTGGAAGTAAAAATACCCCCTAACTCATATGCTGCACGGGCCGCATTACTAGCCGCAGCGATTACTGACGGCTCTTCCGTGGCCATCGGAATAAATACCTCTTTGCCATTCACCTTAAAGTTGGCCGCTACCCCTAGAGGCACTGAAATATGTCCAATAACATTTTCAACCATTGCATCTGCAAGCTCTAATGAAATTCCACTTTTTAAAGCTTCAACTTCCTCATTGGTTAAATTTGATTTTTCAGCGATTAACTTAATTCGCTCTTCTACTGAAAGTAAATAAAATCCCTTAATACGTGAAGTCATCCCCATACCCCCAAAATTTAAAAAAGTGTAATATAATTCAACTTAGTTGAATAACATTACACCAATTGTAAATTGTCTGAATAGTATTGTAAACAAGAAATTTGTATTTTCGATAATATTTACGTTTAAAAGAAAGATTTAATCCTCAACATAAATCGTTAATACCTTTGAGTTTTCTGCAGAATTATTAATAAAGATATGCTCCTTTTTCCCAGAAAAATACGCAGAGTCCCCCTCTTCTAGATGGTAAAATTTATGATCGTATTTCAAGACGATACTACCCGAAATGACATAAATAAATTCATCATTATCGTGTGTATAAGGCGCTAAATTTTCCGCCCCATTATGTACAGTAACAATAGAAGGATTGATATTGCTCATATAGCTCTTATTCGCTAACAGCTCATATTGATAGCCAAGTTCATTCGTCTCAACCGTCTCATTGCGTTCTTTTTTCGAAACAATCGAAATGCCATCAAATTGATCCTGAATAACAAACCAAGCCATTGGCACATCAAATATTTCCGCAATCTTGGACAATGTCACCAGACTCGGTGTCGCTTTTCCATTTTCTATTTTTGAAATATGGCTTTTCGTTAAATTAATCTGCGAAGCTAAATCATCCTGAGACATTTTATTTTTCTTCCGCATCTGCTTTATTTTTACTCCAACTTCTAGTAAGTTCATCTATTCCAGTCCCCTCGATCATTTCGGTTTTTACAATAACTATACTATATTTTTAAAATGGATAGAAAAATACGGGAGTATATTACTCCTTCATTGTCGTCTGTTCAATTAAATACAACAGGGTGTGCTGAAAGTTTCTCGACTTTTAGCACACCCTTATACATTATAGTGATGACATTCACATCTTTTTAGGCTGAATCCCGCGAATCGTACTTTTTGAGATTGTTGCATCATGCTCTACAATAAATACTTTGAGAGGCCAAAATCAGCTTAAGTTGAACTGAAGAAAGACCACTTAATTCAAAAGCTCTTGATAGAATCGATGACATTTTCGCATTTGTCATAAAAGCGTTCGAAACAAAAATGAAAATGAGCTGGATAAATTCTCTCAAATTTTCAACGATTTCATTTGTTTTTCAAAAAAGAGTTTCTTCCCTATGACAACAAATGCACGGAGTATGAACAAATAAAAATTCTAGGGTGGTACGGTACAAGAAATGTTAAGAGGAATGGATATCTGATAATAAGTTTTCTGTCATCGAATCTGCCATTTAGGAGAATAATAAAATCTACCGCAATTTTATGTTAAAGAAAAACATAGGGAGATTTCAGTCTTCCTATGTTTTCATTCAAATTATTGATCTGTTTTTTCTTGCTTCTTTTTCAAATACTCCGCACGTATTTTCTCAAGTTGCTGCTTTTTATCAAATTTGGCTGGCTTGTGTTTTTCATGATACTTCGTCACAGCCGCCTTACCTTTAGTATCCAATTGATATTTCCCCACTTAGGTTCACCTACTTTTCCTGCCTTTAAAGAAATCTATTCAACAAATATAGTATACCTTATTTTGTTGATATAAACCTTTTTCCTATATTGTTGTACCGCTTAACCCTAATTTCAGTAAAAAATTAGCAAATTATTCATAGGGTATTTAAAATATCTGTTTCCCACACATTTCAGATGATGATACCTTTATCCTTTGCTATCGCTACAATATTCTTCACCTTTATGTATGGAGAGGGCGGGGCTTCTGGGAGTATCACCGCTCATCTCTATAATAGCAGTATTTATAAGGTTTTTTACCTCGTTATAAAAAAGATTAACTACGGATTTAACTACGATACATAATTCTTATGAAGCCTTTTGACTATTTTTAACCCTAATCAAAAAATCTTCTGTCATTCGTAATATCCATAAATCATCTACTAGCGTACTCTTCTCTGTATAAACTTCACCATCTATCATTGGCCCTTCAGAAATATGAGGTCCTAAATCGAAAGCTAAAAAATATAGTTGATACACTGTTTTGAATCTTGGGAATTTTACGCTTTCTTTAAAGGTTCCTGTAATACTAATAGGGCTTGTTTACTTCTACCAGCTCTCAAATACGTGTCTTCACAAATCATAGCTACTGTTTCACCTGACATATCTATACTTGTTTTATCTTCCCAAAGTTCTTGCATATAAGCTTGTAGTTCTTCAAATACATATTCTTGAAAAGGAGCAAAAATAAATTGCATTATTATCAAGAACACATGTAAAGGTACTGCTCGGTACACCCTCATAATAAACTGTTGCCATTCTGTTGTTGTATTCGATGTAGCTGCGTGTATTTGTGTCTCAACCTCTTGCTGAATATAAGCACGCATTTCATTAGTTAAAGATGCTTCATCAAACTCTGTATCTTCAACATCCAGTTCGTCAAGAAAAGTCAAATTCAACTGAGATATTTGTTCAAACGATATTGAATCACGCAACATATCTAAGCTAGGAATTAACGACACTGAAAATCTTTCTAATATTGGTTGTATATTTGTAAGTAAATCTATATGAATGTGGTGTAAAGTATTTTGTAAGCTCTGTTGAGAGGCATAAAAAAGTTGTAAAGGTAAATCGACAATGACCTGCATTCTTCAATATTTTGTTGAGCGATTCCAGCTGGCTCTAACTTTCTATTAATTATGTCTAGTATTTGTTGGTATGGTGAGTCATTTGATTCAATAGGTTTTGTATATCACGAAATGGGTCGTTAAAATTATTCATCCTTACCTCCGTAAACTATAGAATTAGAAGCATAGCTAAAGAATAATCATAGTTATGCTTCAACAATAGTGATTTATTTTATTCAGGTTTTTCAATAGGATTCAATTCTAATAAAGCAGCCAATTCATTATAAGCATCAACTAGTTCACCGTAATAAAAGTATGTGTGTTGCATACTATGTTTTGTTGAACGACTGGAAATAAACTCTCTACTAAACTGCGAAAATTTCTCAATGAAATTATCGAACTCGTAATGAGCCAAAATGTCATTTTGATAGTAATATACTTTTAAACCTGTAAAACTGCTAAATGCAGCTTAATGAATACCCCATAAAACAGCTTCTTCAACACCTTTTTCAAATTCGTTAGAAATCAAATGATACACTTTCTGTGTTTTGAATATGGTATCGATAATAAAGCCCTTAATATTTTCTTTATGATATTCAAACATACTCATCTCATTCGCCATAATATAACACCCCTTAATTTTACATTAGTCCTGCTCCTCCGCAATTGCCATGAAATATCCCGTTAAAATAGCTGCTTGTGGCAACTTATATTAACGGTTATACCGTTAGCCTACTGTGCTTGAACAAATCACATTAAAATAACTAGATATTTAACTATTCTAAATAAAATGGTCCATATCTATTGAAACCTTCGCTTACTAAGTAAGGCAATTTCACTCACTTCTTCGCTCATCATTTGTTTTAATCTAAAAGTAGTTGAGTAATCAAAGTCTCTACAGTTCTTGTCAAAGCTGGATTCTCATAAGTTACCAATAACCGATTAGGATAATATTCGTCATAAATTGCTTGTTTTTCTATCCAACGTGCATCATAATCATTCTTTCCTATCATCCCTAGATGTTCCCAATAATATTCCTTTCCATTAATAGTAAGGGTAAAATCAGGAGATAATATTTTATTACCGTCATACTTCAATTCCTTTTCATATTCGTACTGAATATTACGGTGATGCAATAAATTTGCAATAATAACCTCCGATTTTGATCGAACAAGATCCCCTTTAGTTGTTTTATAAATACGACCCAGCAAAAACTTGGGTACTCCCAGATGTCGACCTATTTCTTGGTGGAGTTCCTTTGAATTTTCACAGTTTTCAAGAACATGTACAAAATAATCCAAGTGAGCGTGCTTAAATTCTTTTTTCTCTTCCCCATACCGCACTAACTTTTCTAGTGTATGTTCATCCAGTTCATCAAAGTGACTATTTATAATAAGGCACTTTCCTAAACTTTTTTCTAGCTTTACCTGCTCAGACACGATTGCATTAAAAATTATATTGCTAATTTCTAGTACAGACCTCTCACTTTTTTTCATTGTCGTAATAATATTTTTAGTTTTAGTCAAAGAGAGTAGCTCGTTTAACTCCGTGTCTATTACGTTCGAAAAAACATCAAGTTTCATTATACTTTTTGCAACCATTTCAATAATTCCATTATCAACAAAATATGGTAAGCACTTTTGGATTTCTTCATCATCAAAATAAGGAAGGGTTTTATATCCTTTTTTATTTGATGTCATTTTAGAAAAAGCATTTTTCAGTTCAACTAATGTAGGGAATGATTTATCAATAAAGTGCGACTTCTTTACTTCAATATTTTTATTCGAATATAACAAATATGCAGTTGATGCCTCTTTGTCACGTGAAGCCCGTCCTACTTCCTGATAATACTGTGCTATGGATTCTGGGATCATAAAATGTATCACTACTCGAATATCAGGGATGTCTATACCCATTCCAAAAGCATTTGTTGCAAAAACAATATCTAATTCGTTATTTTTAAATCGATCAATAATATCCTGCTTTTCCTTCGAAGACATCTCTCCATGAAAATGTACTGCTTTCAAGCCATTATCTACAGAAACTTTAGCTAATTCTTCAGTACTGTTCTTGCCATGTACTCTATAAACATATACAAGAGTCTTTTCATTCTTATGAATCTTAAGCAACTGCCATAACTTTTCTAACTTTTCATCTTCATTAATAAATTTTAAAGTTTTTAATTCTATCTCTGAACGAACAAGCAGCTCACTTTTAATTACACCAGTATCTTTAATATTAAAAGACTCACAGATATCTGCAATCTCCTTTCTATTCAGAGTTGCAGATAAACCAAGTACAACTGGCCAAGCTTCACCATAGATATTATTTAAAAATGTTGGAATATGTTTATAGAACGGTCGAAAACTATGTCCCCATTGCGATACACAATGTATTTCATCTACTGCAATCAATTTTATTTCCTCTTTTCTAGCTTGTATACAATATTCAAATAAACCATCAGTAGATACTCTTTCAGGACTCGCAAATATAAAATCAGGATTTAGCTTTCCGTTATAAAAATTTTTTAATAATTTTACTTGTTTCTTTGCATCAATACCGGCATGCAAAGTCAACACATCGTACCCATGCCCTTCCAGTTTTGCTGCTTGTTCATCAATAAGAGCTGTTAATGGAGAAATGACAATAGTAATTCCACCAAGACCTATTCCAGATAGCCAATAAGTTAAAGATTTCCCTCCACCTGTCGGCATAATACAAAGTGTGTTCTCTTTGGTAAGCACCTGCTGTACTACCTTTGCTTGCAATTCTGTTAAATCAAATGTCAGATCGGGGAATGAAGTGTTAAATAAATTATTTATATCCATGAATACAATTTATCCTCCGAACTACTTGAAATAAATTTAATGTCTTCATCATGTTTTTTTGCAATAAAAGACAAGAACTGATCTACTAAAACATATCGATACTTATCAGATAAATGAACATTATTTTTCTCCGCTTCTTTCTTTAACAAAAGGTATACTTGATAAGCATAAAAACTAAACAATTCATAAGGGTAAAAATAATTTTGATTTGTTTGACTCTTTTCAACATTAATCATTAAAAATTGCGAGCCTTCTTCGCATCCAAAGGTTTTTTTATTTGTCAGATACCAAAACGCCCAAATAGCTTCTTTTGAACGATATGGAAAATACGCTGGTTGTAATTTAAATAAAAATTGACTTTTGATCCCTCCTCCGATTACACCAAAAACGGAATAATCTTCTGTGTCTAATAATTTAAATTCCAAATCTTCGAGGGCTTCTATTGAATCATACTCATAGTCTTCACATTCTTCAGCATAACAATTTGCAAATGATGCTAGATTTTGACTAACTGTTAGCAATTCATTTGGATTTGATATTCTAAATTCATATTTATATTTATCTAGTTCCTTAGCTGGACTATTTACTGTTCCACGAACGATAGGACAATCTTTTCTTAAAGCACTTTTAAATCCTGCTGGATTATCTTCATATTCTTCTAATGCTTCTTCATCTAATAACTCAATATATGAATTACGGTCTTTTTCAAATTTATCAATACCGTCGGCAATAATTCTTTTTAGAACTAATTCCGTATCTTTTTTTCGTACTTTAGCAATACCATCACTACCAAAATTTTCAGCAAGTTTTTTTACTTGATCCTCTGGTAAAGTTGTTCCAGCTTCTGATTTAATAAATAAATCAAAGTAGTCATAGAATTGCGCCTTTACTTCATTTATAACTTGCTCAATATGACTTTCTTCATAACATACATCTTCAATATTGTTAGGGTAATACATAGATTTTCCTCCTAATATTTCCATATATTATTAATTATATATTATTAATTCATTGTTCAAAAGGCATTTATGTGATTTTGTAGTCCTAAATAATAAATATAACTGAGGCTATATTTGCTGGGATTGAAACTGTTAATTTAACAACGCCCCCACCCCTGTTAATTCTTATTTAAATAACTTTCAACTAGTTCGTATATTATATCTGTGCCTGGTATACCATAAATATCTTTGGAATAAGCCCAATTTAATACCAATTCCTATATTCGATACAATTAATGCTTCAATATAATACTTATATAACAAACTTAATAATCCATATAAGTGATTATTTATTTGTTAAAATTGAAGCTTTCACTTATTAATTTAACTACGTTTTTAACTATGTCTGAATGCTACCAGATGAAATTCAATGACAAAAAAAGCCAAAACCCCTATATATCAAGGGTTTTGACCTTCATTGATTTCCATTAAAATCCGATGTATAGAGACGGCGGGTGTTCAGTCTACAAAACAGAGAAACCTTATTATATCAACGTTTGAACGGCTTTTTCAAGGGTCAAAAACAGCTCTTACAAAGGAATTAATAAGGTTTAGTAAAAATGCTTACGGAGACTTTAAAATCAAACTATTATCTCACACGTGTTGATTAGCGAAATTCAAGTATCACATTTTTGATAAATGAGTCGAGCTGCGGCTAAGATTTCCTCAAGATATGTTTGCCAACGGAAATCGAGCGTATACCAAAGAAACAGGCGTGCTATTATCTATTAAAAGGTTGTGTCTAGTTTTCCATCTAACTAACATATTTTGAACTTGCTCATCTATTAACTGAAGATTATATAACTTATCATAAAAATCTCTTGTCTCTTTTTGCATATCAATTTCAACTAACTTTGGATACAAATTTTATACTGTGCATAATACACAAAATGCATATTTCACACCATATATCGCAAAGTATAAACCTTAGATCCTTACAATGCTAATGAAATGTTTACTTGCTAACCTTAAGATAACACACATGTTAATTAAATAAAATGTTTTAATAAACACGTGATACATTAGATAGCTCCAAAAAAGTAATCGTTTCACTATGGCTCGACAAAATAGGCTGAATGTTTTTGCCGTTTTGAACGATGCGTAAACAAATACACCGCGATACCCTTGTTTTCGCCGTATGTGAAATTATATCAATTGTTTTTAATCTTATTGACTATGAACAATAAGTCTTCCGCTTTAATCGTAGACAATTCCTCACACACTGGATTTGTAATATTTATCACTCGTCTTGCATGATTCATAACCAAATCATCATAAAGATTTCTTACCAACCTACCATTTGCAAAATTTTCATCCTTCGATGATGTTTGCTCCTCAAAATACAAATGAATTTTTTGTTTTGCTTCGTTATCCAAGGTATAATCATTATTCTTACACATAGAGGTCAACATCTCACATAGTTCATTTGAACTATAATCATTAAATTCTATAAAAGTATTAAATCGAGATTTCAAGCCTGGGTTAGACTCAAAAAATTTATTCATAGGCTCCGTGTATCCTGCCACAATAACAACTAGATCTTCTCTATAGTCCTCCAAAGCCTTCGTCAATTCTGTCAAACATTCTTTACCATATGAGTCAGTTTGATCATTTTCTGTGATACTATAGGCTTCATCGATAAACAGGACACCACCTTTGGCTTGCTCGATTACTTTTTTCACTTTGAGTGCTGTCTGTCCTTGATATCCAGCAATTAAATCCGTTCTTGAAACCTCAACAAAATGCCCTTTTGAAAGCAATCCTATTTTCTCGTAAACTCTTCCTACAATTCTAGCTACAGTTGTTTTTCCTGTTCCAGGATTTCCGGTAAAAGCAAGATGTAATGTATTTTTTGCAGAATGAAGATTTTTCTCCCTACGCATTTTCTGTATCTCTTGATACACAATCAAATCTTGAACTTTATTTTTTACTTTTTCTAAGCCTACAAGAGCATTCAGTTCATCTAACAAATCCTTAAGCGTTCTTGTGTCCTCGTCTACTACCGTAGTTGATTTGCAAATATCTTGTATAGTCGAATAACCATAGAACTCAATCAAACTGCAATTAACTATCCGTGCAGTATGTTTAACCTCAATTTTATATTTATGATTATCAACAGTTTCCGAAATTTTTTTAAGAAGCGCAATCGTAGCTGCTTTACTGTTTTCTTCCACAATCACAGTAGCCAACTTTGTGATTTCACCACAAGCGTCAGTAACGGCATCCAATTTGGATGCATTATTTATTAGTGCTTGGCCGTACTTGTCCATCATATCACCTTCGTAAGAAGCAAAATTAACTCAACAATTGCTAGCCCTGCAGAACCTCCGGCAATCAAATACGCATACTTTACCTTTTTGGTTAAAGTATTAACAGTAGCATTGGTTTTCTGCACCGTAGCCGCAATTTTCTCATCTACTTCTTCCTTATTTTTCTGAATAGTAGCAGCAAGTCTTTCATCCCTTTTTTGAATTTCAGTAAGCTGCAATGTATATTTTTCAACATTTCCCCATATTATATCTACATCTTCTAAATGGGAGATACCACTTAATTTCTCTTTGTATAACTTCAAATGATTTATGTCACTCACATTTGAATCGATACGTTCAAGAATACTAGCATCTGAATGCTCTAATTCATCCAATTTATTTGCGTGAATTTTGCCTGCCTGTTCTAACCTATTTATACGAAGTTGATGTTCTTCATTTTTCCCCCAAATTTCATCTACTTCCATCAAATACTTTACCCCTAAAAGTTTTTCCATAAAAGTAAGAAATCTATTTATATCCTCTTGATTTTGGGACATCATCTTCTTAATTGAACCAAATTCAACATTAATATTACCAATAGAACTATGGATGGAAGATAATGACTTCCACATTTCATCAACGTCTTTCAAATGTGTGATCTGCTCTACTTCTATTGTAAAAGCAATAACGGAATCCAACTTTTCAATCAGACCATTTGACTGCTTAGACAAATCCTCAATTTTCTTTTCAGCAATTGTTAATGCGGTTCTTAGCGCTTCAACTCTTTTTACATTCTCTTGACTTCTTTCATTAGCCGCTTTTATAGACATAGAAAATGAATCGGATACGACACGAACTTCATTATGAATTGTTTTACAATCAGACCACATTTTATCTATATCTGTAAGATGTTTAAGACCATCAAGTTTTTCTTTGAATGCTTTTAACACACTAACAGTCTTTTTTATATTATCAACAATTTTATCGATTTCGCCCTGATGTGCATCCAATTTATTTTGTTGAAGCTGTTGTTTTTTATTGTGCTGATTCAATACTCCTTGTTGGATTCTAACATCATTGCTTGTTTTTTCTATAGCCTTCACAGATGCAACAATACTGGTTATATAATCTTTATCAAGGGCATCCAAAGCATTATATATTTCACGAAATTCTTTGATGGTTTTGTTATTTGTTGTATTAATATCAATTAAATGCTTTTGAATAGTTTCCATTCGATTATTAAGTTCATATCCAGTGACCTTGTGATCGCCCAACCCTAAAAAACCACCATCTGTTCTTACCTTATCAATTTTTAATTCCGCTTCTTTTTTCTCTGAAAACTCCTTCAACCGATTTTTAGCCAGTTCGAAATTATGCTTTTTAATTACTATTTCATTCATAATCTTAGCTCCTATTTTAGTAAATCATTTAATTCATCTGAAACCGAATCCAACTCACCATTATTAATAACAGATTCAGTTCTTTCCGCCATGTTCCACTGGCTCAATATCTTTGTAAATGTTTTCAAAGGCACTATTTATAATGTTTGAAGCTTCCGTATGTCTATCATGAATTGAATAAGCATTTGAATTCTTAGCGTCCATAATCTCTTATGTAATATTTGGTGCAGATACAAACTCCTGTTCAAAAATATTAGGTTTTACCCCATCATTTTCTATGGATTGATTCTTAGAAACATTAGATTTACACTTTTTATTAATCTAGTAGGCCGCAATACTCATAGCTACTTCTATCATTGAAGCATAATATATAATTTTCTTCATCCTCATTCTCTTTTCTATCATAAGTCATTAAGCAGTTTATCTAAGTCGTCGCTTACCTCACCAATGACACCATTGATTTCTACGTCCTTTTTATCAATTACAAGAACATCATTGTCATTAGATGATGGAATATTAACAAAATCCTCCATTATATTTGTAAATGACTCTGCCATTATCTCAGCTGCATCATGGTGTCGATTTAAAATATTCGATTGAACCTTTGTTTTATCATCCTCTAATTTAGCTTCTGATATTATCTTCTGCTGAGCCTGGATGCTTAGTGCTTTATTTCCTTTGTTTATTGTGGCCTCTTGTACTTCTTCCTTTTGCTTTTTAGCTATCAACTTGTCAAGAAGATTGATTGCAATGGCACCAATTATACCTGCAACAACAGCACCAAGAAAAATCCCCAAAATGTTTGCCAAACTACCAAGCAATGGAATCTCAAATGCAAAGATTGGAATAGCCATTAAACCTTTCTCAATTACTTCACCTAACAGCAAAGCACCCGCACCCGTTAATCCAGCCATAATAATCTTGCCAACTTCCATCATAAGGGTACTTACAGGCTTACCTTTATTAGCAGGATCCTTAATATATTTAACAGCACTTTTAAGCGAACCCCATCCTTGTTTCAATAACATCCAAACTTTTTTGATTGTCCCAAAAACAGGCCCTATGATAGCTGTAGCTATGGTTGAAAACACTGTATTTCCCGCATTAATCATATGGGTTTTCATTTTCCCGATAAATAAATGAATAGCTTCTTTCAAGCTATTTAACAGGCTGTCTAATGATTTTTTTGCAGACTTAAACCATTTAACCAACTTAGCAATAATTTCACGAACAAATTCAGCGAGTAACTGCATAAGCACTGCACGAAGAGCCTTGCCACCAATACGGAATGCCTCTTCTTTTTGAGTTTTACGTCCTTCTTTCTTTAGACGATCTTCTCCCTCTTTTTCTTTTTGTTTAATGTATTCTTCAGCTTTCTTGTCTGCCTTTTCCCAATGTTTATTTTTATCATTTTCACTCATCTCACCGGATGACTTATCGCTTTTTCTATTATTTCTCTCTGCTGTCGTATATCCTTGCAGGTTTTCAGGGTTATTTATTATATCAGCTAATTCTTTGTCACTATTTGCCATTTGAAGTGATGGATTTTTGTATACCTCTGCTGATGGCTTAACATGCTCTCTTTGGGCAGCCTTAGGATTATGTTGTCCGTTTTCTAATTTTGTATCAGTTGGAATCTGTCTACCAGTATATATATCTGTAACTGTGTCAATACCTTCCTTTTTTAAATTTCCAGCTCTTTTTAATGTAGCATTCATCCCTGGGTCTACATAATTATCCCGAAACTCTTTATGAGGTGTGTTCTTAAATCTATCGTAGTTTTGCTCCAATTGCTCTTTGCTTTTATAGTTGTGTGTAGCTATGTTACCTTTAGCAAAATTCTCAGGAGTTTGAATGTGCGCTTCATTACGTAAATCAAGGGTAAGACCATTATTCTCTTTAATGAAATCCTCACCTGCAACGACAGCAATTTGATTGGTAAACTGTTCCCAAATAACATCCTTAATTACACTACCTAAGTTTTCTGGATTTCCTATTTTTTCTTTTTCTTCTGCCAGAAACTGCATATCTGCAAGTTCCTCTTCCAATTGGCTTTGAAGTTTTTCTTCTAACTCATCGAAATTAAACGATTCCGTCAATTCCTCGTTTATCTCTTCTTCCTTGCCAAAGATAGCATTTTCCTTCGCCATAATTTATTCATCCTTTCGATATGCTTAGAAATTCTTCAGAGCTGAAAATGTGCGGTACATATTCATTTTGATTTTCTTTATATAAAATAAATAGTGTTGTACTTTTTAAACTTATTTCATATTTTTCAACTCTGCTTTTAAATCTAGTGGTGTTATTACTTCGACATGCTTCCCCTGACTCAACACCCACAGTTTAATGCCCTTCCCAAACACCTCAGCCTCAAAGATGACACCACCAACAAATCGCTCTACTATTTTAACGGTTGGCAGTCGGTCGAGTACTGCTTGTGGGGATGGGCCTGTGAATTTGAATTTTACGGTCATTAATTCGCCAGGGTACATGAACTGGACGCGCTTACGGAATTCGCCTTCTTGAAATCTTTGTTCGTATGGAACTTTGAATTGAGCGCTCGTCTGCTCAAATTGTTCAATTCGATTTACTCTGTACACAGCTGGATACTCCTTTTTACTGTCAGATGAATAGGCAATTAAGTAAAAGTAAAACTCAGAAAATATTAGTCCAACTGGCTGCAAAACGCTTCTTTTAGCTTCATCGTCAAATTCTCGTTTATAATCCACATATACATACCTTTTACTTTGAATCGCTAATGATATTTTCCAAAGTAGCTCAATCAGTTCTTTCTTATGCTGAAGTTCGACATATAGATGCTTTTCACTTGCCATCATCTGCTTAATGATTGGTTGATCTTCTTTTCTTGCTAATGAGGTTAATGAATCAATTAGGCTATGCATTTCAGTTTTTGGAAAAGCTCGCGGTTCGATTAGCACTTTCAAAAGGGCAAAGATATCTTCATTTCGAAGCCATTTTGGTGTCATTGTATTTAAAACATACGCTTTAATTGAACGATCATAATCCAAATATTCATTTGTATTATCCACTTCAAGAAAATCTCTTATGCTTTTAATATCACGCTGGATTGATTTTCGCTCGTTTGGAATCGCGCTGCTTCATCCTTCTTCACAATTTTTTCACCATTTTTAAGCGTTCATACATAGACAATTCACGATATATTTGTGACTCTCTCACATTGCCCATAATGTCACCCCTTGCTGTCTATTCTACATTTTCACCTGGACATAATATGACCTAAACAACACTTTTTTGTATAACATTCATACTAACATCATACCATTTATATACACTTTTTCGATTGTAAAGTTTATAATAAACTCACGTCTGTTGATTAGCTAGTATTTACCAAAAAGATTAATAAAAAAGGGAGATTTCATGTAAAATGTAAGTTACTACACAAACTTTTACGAGGAGGAATCCCTCATGGCTAAAAATACCGTGATTTCCACGTTACTTCAAAATTTTATTTCTCAGGAAGGAGCGCGGTTGGTATGCATCTACTTTATCTGGTATATATAGCTGCATTCCTTCGGGCGGTAAGAAATTTATGCAAGATGCTATCTCATTTGCAGTTATCTTCTCCATAAAAGTGATCTGAAACCCCGCGCAGCTGGCCGTTCTATCTGCAATGTGCAAAATAAAAGCAGCAACACTGTTTTCCAGATTAATGAATCCAGAAAGCAGTATTGCCACCTTCACAAACTTAGACTTCCACCATCGTAAATTCCATTCCCTTTACCTTCAACTGATTAAATAAATTCCCTAAGGCAGTTTCTCCAACATTACGATACTTGCCTAGTAGCACAAGTTCTTTCGGGAAATCTTTAACATGTAAGAACCCTTGCTCCTGTAACGAATTTAAAAAGCTTGTTTGACCGGGAAAGTTGTCCTTCGTTAAAGCAACATTTCCTAATGCTTCCGTTAAAATAACAAAATCAGATTTTAAGAATAACAGAACTTCTCCTCGATATTGCTCCATCAATATTTTACGCTTTTGTTCTTTTTCAATGAATAACCGTAATTCCTCAAAGAAGCATTCATCATTTGTTTCTTTAAAGCGTTTTATATGCGGATGTATACCCTCTAGTTGATACGGCAGTTCACTCATAATACGTGCTTGTTGTTCGCCATTCAAACGAATTAAAAACGTGGTTGATTTTGGGAACCGTTGTGGCAATAAGAAAGCATCACGCAAAAAATCCGGTATCTCAACAAATTGATCTTTATAGTAAATTCTACGGCTAACCTTTTGCTCGGTTACAACATTTTCTGGCATCGACTCTTTTTGCACAATCTTCTGCATTAATGCTTCAATATGTTCAATTAAGTATTCACTATCGGCCGCGCTTTTCTCAGGAACTGGCTCAATGTACGCTGGTGTTTCGATAAACCATGTCAAAATCAAATGTTGATACTCCCAACAAGTTAATGCTTCTCGAATTAACATTTTGCGCGTACCATCATGACTTGCTGTATTTCCTTGGCGACGAACGAAATGAATCGCATTATCCGTTGTTGGGGTAACAATGCCTTCATTTTTCAACTTCTTTTGTAATTCACCGAAATTGAACTCGCTATGTTCAAGCCCTTCCAATTGTGCAACTTGACGAACTAAGGTTTCCGCCATTGTTCGCGTTGTTTGCATCGCTGCTCTAGGTGAAACAAAAAGGAGCTTTTCGATATCTTGTGTTAGCTCAGCTAAACTTGGATTAATTCCTGTATAAAATTTCTTGTAATTTTTGTGACACTATTTCACACCTACCGACTTTAGTTTTTCAATTAAATATGGAATTTTTTCTTTATACTTGTCTTTATTTGCTAAGCGTAAAGAGTACTCTAGCTTTTTCAAATGATACATTGCATCTTTTGGTAATTGTTCGAGTATGATGTTGTTTTGATGTAATAATAGATTCATTTCCACTTCCGATGAGTATAGCTGTACTTCTTCAAGTGCTTGTTCAGTCCAAAAATACGCTCTTACTTGGAAATCATAATAATAACCTGTGATGATTTGTCCATTTTCACTTTTCAGCTCATGCTTAGGAGGAATATCTGTATGTTTTCCTTTTTTATCAAAAAAGCGATATTGTGTATCGGTTGCATATTCAAACTGAAGATTAGCATTCGAATCTTCCGCTTCATTTTTTACGATAGCAAAAATAATTTGTATGTGGTTTTCCCCGATTGATTGTGCAAATCGAACATCACCAACACTTGGATCTGCCCATGAATCGAACAGCTCATCATATGGATGACTATGATAATATGCTACAAAATCACTCGTCGTTACTAGCTTTCTCGCTTCTTGAAGCATGCTATTTACATATTCATCTGGCATTACACTATCTGCTGTTTTCTCAATGACATTCCCAATTGGAAACGTATATTCACCGATTAACTTTTCATTTTGTTCACCAAATATTAAACCAAAACATTCCTTTTGCTGACCACGCTTTGGTTAATGGCTAATGCAGTCAAATAACATGGTTGTTAATTCTAAGTGCATAAAAATTCCCTCCAATATATTTATAATGAAAGCGTATCAGTATAAAAACATGATACGCTTTCTTATTGTTATATTTGATCTAATAATCCCTTTAACGCTTTAAACTCTTCCTCCGACAACGTAACACCTTTCCCCATTTTTTCACGCCCTGGCGCCCATTCGCGGATGTCATATTTCGGTGCATTGCCATTCCAGCTGATGCGGTTTAGTTCTTTCTTCCAACCCTTCACTGATTCTGAAAGTACTCCGATATGTTCTACAACTTCGTATTTGATTTCTGCCATTGTTCTTTATACCCCCACTAATTGTTCCATTTTAATTTCTTCAATAATCTCTCCTCTTGGTACATAAATATAAATTAACCATTTAATTCTTTAATCCTCTAAAATAAATTGCTCATCCATTGCTATATAATATCTACACGTATGAAGTCGGCGGGTGTTCTATCTATCAAATAAGAAAACCTTGTAATATCAACGTTTACAAGGCTTTTCTAACCATCTGAAATTGCTCTTACAGTTTTAGAATTCTTCATTCAATAATTCAATATGTTCAATTGCAACGATATTGAATCTCTTAGCTAATACACTAATAATTAATCAATATCTAAATTCTATTCTTCCTAATTTTCAATTAAACCATGTTTTTCTACACAAAGTATTTTTTCAACCATCCATCCCCATTTACTTCTTTTCTTGTTAAATTTCTTCTTTTTAATATAGGTAATTTCGTCATAATCATCAATTCCATGTTCCTTTACTAAAGCAGGAGAAATATACGCATCATCTACAAAGGCAAATGGATTATTATTTCCTTTATCTACAGTACCGAAATCCTGTTGTATGAAATTATCAAGAAAGGCTTCATTTCCAGGCGCAATTTCATATATTTTAAATAAATTGGGCCTTTTTGAATCTGTTACCATTTTTACCTTCACAGTTTTTTCGATTAACCAATCACGCTCATCTTTAATAGAATCAGTATAGAAAAAGCCTTCTTTTAAACTGAAATTATTTTCAAAGTATGCAAAATTAACTACACCTTTTTCTTCGTTAATATAAGTTACATAAATATCCACGAAAGGAAGTGTACGATATAAAATCTCATCAGCTTTGTTTGCAAATTCTTCAAGGGCATTTCGATTTGTAACAGCATTCGTTTCAGTATACCAGCTTTCATTTTTCCATTGTTCTAATTGTTGGGGTATTCTTCCACAATTTTTCATTCGTGTAGAAATTAATTCATCTAACTCATATTTAGCAAATGTGAACATTTTCTTTTCGATAAAAAGAGCAATGATTTTTTTTTGTATCTTCACAATTAATTCTGGTTTTGCCTTACAAAGTAATGCTTTACATAAGCAATTGAATTTTTCACCGTCATCTACTAATTCACTAATTAAATCCCAAATCCAATATTCTTTGCTTTTCATTCTTGCAAATGAAGTAATCACTTTTAGTGCTTCTACTTTTCGATTTACTTTAATCAATAACTTTGTTTTATAATAAGGAAGCCATTCATAAGTAGGATTCTTTTCTATTTGAATATTCAAGATATCAATAAAATCATTAATTCTTTGTTCTGTTGCCACAAATTCATCACATGACAACAGTTTATTTGCATGTAATCTCATCATCTCTTCTACTAGGGGTTTTGCTTCACTTAATTCCCCATTTAAATTTGTATACGTCGATGATTCAAAATCACATTGACTAAACCAATCGAATCCAATAGCATCCATAAATTTAAAATAATTCATATTGTTTAATTTTTTTAATAGTTCTTTCAAAAGTAATCGTGAAGATGAAAGTTCATTATTATTCCATCTCTTTTCAATGAACTGCGAACTATTTCCACAGAATCTCATAAATTCTAGAAATACTTTATTAGCTTGCAGTTCTCCTTGCATTACAACCCTTCGAATAGACCATAAATAGTAAGTTACTAATGTTAAAAATTGATTGTTAGTAGAAAATAATTCAAGATAAGCTTTCTCAAAAGATAGAGTTACGAAATTATTAAATATACCTAAATTATTTACGTAGGTTTCAATGTTTTCTTCAGAACCCTTCAAATAATCATACATGATCCAACCAAAGGTAATAATAGCATCTTCATCATCTATGTTCGCTTGTAAATATGGAGCGATAGTATTAAACGCCTCTAGATTTCTACCCGCTTTTCTTAATTTAGACGCTATATCAATTGGATCAGGGTCTAGTTTTCCACCATTAAGACGGATTTTCTCTAAAATCCTTTGAAGCTCAGCTAATATTTGTTGAATCTCATAATTATCTTTTCTAGTCTTTAACTGCTCCACAAAATTTCTTTGGTCAATACGTCTATTTATAAAATCTTGCAATAAATTGTATTTTACATAATAGTTAGAACAGATATGATACAAATCTTTATTTAAATTTCTAGTAGTATACATTCTCGTGCCTCCATTAGCAAAGAATATAAATTTCTTTAATCAATTCCACAATTTCAAAGTAAAGTTCATTACTTCCTTCATTATAAAGGAAGTTTGAAATCATTCCATCGTTGTTATACCAAATTTGGACATTTACATCTATTTTATTTTTAGAAAAATTGAAAATCAAATTCCATTCATGATACTGAATAAGCTTCATTTGAATATCATAAGTCCTAAATAATTCAATTAACTCTTCGAAAAAGGATTTCATAACACCTACTTCATTTGGAATCGTATTGGAAGCTGGTTTTAATAACTGTAAAATTGTTTGATAATCCTCTTGTGTACCTGACTTAAACCTAGGTACCTTTATTTCACCTCTACCATTATAATCAAAAAACAATTCAACATTTCGATTATTCATTTCTAACGTGACAATCTCTAAATATGGTCTAGGATTTATATTTATAATAGATGCAACTCCATTAAGCTGCATCTTCAAATAGCTTTCTACTTGTTCAGTACTTGATTCTTCTCCATTCGAGAGATTGAGAATGACGTCTTTATTCACTCTTACGTTAGTTCCCTCCCGAAATTCTGTTCTCAAAAATGGAGAGATTGGTTTCCAATTAATCAAGTTTACATTATGTAGCCCAACGGATATCCCTGTATAAATCCATTTGAAATATTCTTTATTCGTTCTGCCACGATTTTCTTCTTGATCTGTATTAAAGAAAACTGTATCGAATGCATAGGCCATAGCTTTATGTACCGTCATAGCCCAAGCATACTTCACTTTCGAAGCATTTAATATTTTCCAATATTCGCCATTTGGATTATTCAGTTTCCTCAGTAATCGTTTTCTGTATTCTTTTTCATAATGAGTTAGCTTTCTTTTATCTTTAGGATTTCTATAAAGTTGTTTTCCCTCCTTTTCAACCTCCATATATTCGTTAGGATGTTGCATCATTTCTTGAAATTCAAAACTACTTTCAAAAGGTTCTTCATCAAAAATTAATTTTTCATAATGCGATAAAATTATTTGAATTGCTATCGTTTCTTCCTTTAGCAACTTATTTTGTGTAGATTTTAAATAATTCTCCAATACTAGTGTTTCAATGATTGTTTCATCTTGTAGTTTTATTTGGCAAGGGGTAAATCGTAATATTACTTTTTCTTTATTTACATCCACATGTTTCACAATTGTCTTATCAAGATTTACACTAATCACTTCGCCAAAATAACCATTATCAACCCTTTTAGGTTCAGTTAAAGAAAATGGCTGAGATAAATTTTTAAATGGTGAAAGATTACTTTCGATTAATGTAGGTCCATACGCATTAATTGTTGAATTAAAGACAATATGATCTTTTGCAGCAAGTTCATTACCATTTCGAACTAAATTCTTCTTAATCCAATGGTTTATTTTAAAGGCTTGTTCATTTGTAAAAACTAGAATTTTATTGTTGTATGGATTTCGAACAGCTTCAACTAATGCATTTCTACTTTCTTTTTCATCCAAAACGTATATTTCGTTATTTGAATGGATTATTAACTCATTGTATTGATTATTTCTTATATTCTTTGCAATCGTATTACATACTTTAATTATTTCAGAATCCCCTTCAGAATACGGTAACTCTGTAATCATAACTTCTGAATGAAGATTTTTATTTTCAAGAAGTGTTTTCAGATGTACAGGATGTAAAGCATTTTCATTTGGAGATCCATAGCTTAATTTATTTCTATCACCAATGAAAATAATTTTCCTGTTAGGATTGGCCGCTAAATCAATTTGATTTAATATATCGTCTAACAAGTGACCAGATCCAAATTTCAATAAATCTGTATCAAAATCTGTATTTGAAATAAGTTGACTGTCATCAATAATATAAATCGCTTTTTCTTGGTCATGGATTTCATCATTTCCTCTTAAAGGGATAATCTTCCTGTAAAACTCATCGATTGCTTCATTATTAAAATCAAAAAAGGAATTAAATAAAGACTCCACTTCTTCTAAATTTGGATGTTTTTTTAACATCTTTCTTCTCAATCTATTAGAATATGCAAATACTGGGACATCAGTAAAACCTGAATCAAATGCTAATTCTCGAATATCAGGAATTAACGCAGTCTTACCACTCCCCGTATTTCCAATTAAAGTCATGATTTTGCAATCCGATTCTAAGAATTCTCGAATTTGCTGTAACACATCTGTATTAACTTTACTCGTTTCAACAAGTGGTTGGTTTGTTAATTCAGATTCGACATGAACATCAAACAAGTATTCATCTACATTAAACAAAGTTTCTATAAAAACTTTTTTACTGTTTTCAGATAAATAATTAATACGTTTATTTTCTAAAACATCCATAATATCAACAATTTTATTAAGATAATTAGTTGAATCGACGACGGAAAAGCCTACTTTAAATTCTCTTGGAATTTCACCGATAATTTCTACTTTATTGTGAAAACAAACCATCGTTGAAATAGACTTGCGGTCAAAATCATGTAAGCGATATTTTAATTCATCTAACAACCTAACTCGTTGTTTACCAAGTTGACTAAATGGATTTGGAGAGCTACCTCCTTTAACTGTTACAT
This sequence comes from Lysinibacillus sp. AR18-8, assembly GCF_001705465.1. Taxonomy (NCBI): domain Bacteria; kingdom Bacillati; phylum Bacillota; class Bacilli; order Caryophanales; family Bacillaceae; genus Lysinibacillus; species Lysinibacillus sp. AR18-8. The sequence continues at coordinate 158,922 of NZ_MDGU01000009.1, read as the reverse complement.
CCCCATTTATTGTCCACCTACCAAATTTAAAATCTTCTTCTATTGGTAGTTCGAGTGTTCCACTATAATCTTTAAAATCAATTATGATAATCTGATTTTCTGTAACTAGTAAGCAATCAATTTGCAAATCCTCTCGAGTATTGCATTCTGGCATACCAAGTAAAATACCATTCCATTCTCTTTTTTCAAAAACTTGTGATAATTCTTTTGATAATTTTCTAAAAAATTCATTCTCATAGGACTTGGAAGACTTACCTTTACGAACCTCTAACACTTTTCACCCTCCTTTTATGTCTTTAATGACGTTTTTAACATCCATCTTTAATATAGTCATCCACTTCGGACTTTTCGGACAGCCCATATAAAAAATAGGATTAATTAAAAATATCATTCAATATATCGTCAGCATTCTGATGTTTCACTGATTTTTCAATGAATTCCTCAACCTTTACTTTTTTTTGAAGTCCTGAAAAGACAGGACTTTGCTCATAAATACGTTTTTGCAAGTAACCTAGCTTTGCTTCATTTAGCATGTAGCGCGGTTCGATTTGTAGGCCGACTTTTTTGTTAAAGCGACAGTGCAGACCGTAGTTTTCACTGTTGCTTAGTCGCCATTTTGCCGCAAGTGAAATCGGTTCATTTTGTTCGTATAAAACACCGAATAAAACAAATGAATGGCGATTTACGTCGGTGAGATTATGCAATGAAAATAAGCGTTCACTAATTTCCTCGTGCGTCATGGAATCATAAATGTACAAATTTTCGTATTCGATTTTCCCGCTTGCTAATTGGCGATAGAATCGAGTTGAACCTTTTATTTGTAAATTGAACTCCTGTAGCTTTTTTAGCACTTCTTGTATTTTTTCAGGTGTATCAACAGCGAAATCAAATTTGATCATCGTTGTATAGTTTTGTGCATGGCTGTAGTTTAATTTACGATCAATAATTGATTGGCAACGTTTAATGTCTTCCTGTGCATCCGATTTTCGATAAGCATCGATTGCTTGGGTAAATTTACCGAGCCGTTCTAATTTCTTTCCTTCTTCGAGCCATTCTAACGTACTATTAATTGTTGGAACGACTAAATGATCTAAACTTACAATTTCAAAAAGCTGAGGATTATCAAACAATTGGCTTTCTTGTTCCTCAATAAAGACAATTTCGTAAACAGCACGGGATGCAGCCACATAAAAGCTATGGAAGAACATACTTAAAAACGGTGTGTTTCTCTCTTTAGCTTCTTGCACATATTGTAACAAGTGATAACAATAAACTCTCTTATACTGCAAACCTTGTACTTCTTTCATTGTAAAGACTCGTTGAATCCCTTTTCGCAAGAAACTAATCTTATCCTTAATGGTTGGTACTATAAAAATTGATTCAATATCATTAGTGATGCGTGTATATGCATCGTCTGATATTAACTGTACTATGAGCTTCGGCTTTTCGGCAGGACGAATAGCAATTTCATAAAGTGCCTCTTTATGAGGGTCTAACTCCATTTGTAATGCCTTTAATTCATTTAAAACATATATTATATGGTCGCCAGAGCGGAAGTTTTTGTTCATTTGGTTCAAGCTATACATCATATGTGACCGTTTGAATGGATTCGTTAATTCCGATGTATTGAATAAATAATTGGACAACGCTTGATAAGTATCACCTAAAAATAACGCTTTTACTTGGTTTCCAATTAGCTGTTGGATAACGGCTAATTGTTTTTTTGTAAGCTCTTGTATTTCATCAACAATGATATAACGATTATAAGGAATGTTTACCTTTAACACAAAGAAGGCAAGATCATTTAAATCAACGTATTGATTTTGAGCAAGCCATTTTTCATATTGTCTGCTAATATGATACACTTCTCGTTTTGTTACGGTTGAAAGGTTACTATCTAATTTTAAATATTGTGACTCGGTCAATATTTTTTCAGTTGTAGCACCTTTTAAAACGGTGTAAATTTCTGCATATAGTTCTTCTGGTAATAATTCGTCATATTCTAAATGTTGCAGCCAATGGTAAAAATCTTCCTCGTAAATAACCGTATAAGATTCATCTAATAGGTTTTCAAAGAACTTGGCTAACGAATAAAAGCCAACATGACAATTCTCGGATTTAATGAATTCGTAGCGATGCTTTACATCGTTCATTAAATAAGGTGAAAACGTTATATAATCGACAGACTGATGAAACTCCTGTAGTAATTGAATTTTCCGTAGTGCAATATTGGTTTTCCCGCTGCCTGCACACCCAATAATAATCGTTAATGTGTCTTGATTTTGAAGGCAATGAAATTGCTCGCGTGTGAAAATAACTTGCTCTTTCGCTAATTGTTCATCTTCAATCACTAATGTAATGTATTCATCTTCATGCACTTCATTTTGTTCCATTTGAATGAGTTTGCTCGTTAATTCGTATTGAGCATAGTAATCGATTATCTCGTCGATTGTTTCGTTTTCATACTGATCGAAATTAATTTGTACATCCATGACGCTCTGTTCCACTGTCACTTTTTTAGCCGAGCGAATTTGGGTATCGTGTGTTTCAAAGCTTAAATAAGTAACGGTGCCATCTTCATTAAAGGTAAATAATATACGGTCTCCGCTATTGACGCGAAATTTATATATATTTGTTCCAACTACTTTACGAATCCAAAAACCTTTTGGGATTTCGTGAAAAACATTTGCATCTTGAATAAGCTGTGAAAAGCTTTGCAGACGCTCTAAAACAGCTTGTTGTTTTTCGCGGGGAACATGTTTAAAAAAGTCTTTCGTAATTTTCATATATACCACCTAAACGAGTGAGTTAATATAATCTGTCGCAGCGTCTACGCATTTTTTATCGTAAAGATCTATTTCTTGCATTGTCGGTATTTTAAATTTGAGATTTTTCGCTGGGGCGATTTGCTGTAAATAAAATTGTACAATATGTTTTTCTTCAGGACTAACGGTTTCATCGAGTAGTGCGTGTCCTAAATGATGCATTGTTTCTTCTACTTCATGCTCGGATTGGAGAGCGGTACGGTATGATTTCGCAGCGGCACGATAATCTCCTAAAATATATAGTACTTTGCCTAAGTTATAATAGGCAACGGATCGAGTAGGGAGTAGACGAATTGCTTCGATATACGATTGTTTTGCCTGTTCATATTGACCTGCACGCTTTTTGACAATCCCTTGATCGAGCATGGCCATATATTGGGTTTCAAGTGAAGGTCCTTTTGGTTGCTTCAGTCCAAGTATTATATGGTACATATTGCGAACTTCTTCAAGCAGATGCTGTGCTTTTTGCTTGTATTCATCTTCCTTTAAAATGTTCCAATTTTTGGTCTTGAAAAATGTTTTAAGCGCTTTTGTTTTATGCTGCTGTGGAAATGGGATTATTTCTGCTATTTCCATCGGAGTTATTTTGGACAATGGTGTATAAATTTGCACATGGGGATGGATGTCTAAAAATGCATTTGGTGCCAGTTCCTTCAGAGTATTCGGTATTAGCAATTGTTTTATGTGATAGCAGCTTGCAAAAGCGGAAGCATGAATCGATTGAATCGTTTTCGGAAGAATCACATGGCGTAAAGCAACGCAATAGGCAAAACTATTCATATAAATAGCTTCAACACCTTCCGGAATCCATACGAATTCTAACTCAGTGCATTCTGAAAAAGCGGCGTTTGCAATAAAAGTTAGTCCCTCTGGTAGTTCCACATAGCGAAGAGACGTTTCAGAAAATGCAAAGGCGCCAATATGTGTAAGCTGCTTTGGAAACTCCACGCGAACGAGGCTTGCGCACTCATTAAATGCATAGCTATCAATTACTTCTAACGATTCAGGGAATTGTATAAATCTTAAACTATGACAACCATTAAAGACATGCTTACCAATCTCAATAAGCCCTTCGTTTAATTCGATATGGATTAGGTTCGTACAATCGGTAAAAGAACGGTCTGCTAGTTGGGTAATCGTTTCCGGCAAAAAAACTGCCTGTATAATTGTATTATTAGAAAAGCCGCCTTCCGCAACGCCAATTACTTTTTCACCATGAATAGTTGTTGGAATTTTGACAAATGAGTCCTTGCCGATATATCGAACAAAACCTTGTTCGATTTCAAATTGATTTTCTGCCGTTACAAAATCTTCATCAAAGCTAATTTTATAAGGCGCATTTTGATAAATAGATTGTTTTTGTTCATTTACATTTGTGATGATTTTCATTAATGAACGAAACATCGTTTTCGGGAATTCCGAGATATAAATATATTCTATTTTTTTACATGCTATTGGGTCAGGTACGGTTTTTAAAACATGTTGTAAAGCCTTTTTACCTTCATTTGAAAATGTTTGAGCGACCAGTTTTGTAATCTCATTTTCTAAGTCGTCTATCATTTTTTCTAATGTATCGTCTAATTTTGCCATGCATAAATGAAGAACTTCTTCATCTAATACGCGTATGACTTCTAATAGTTGATCACGGGATATTGATCGAGTATTTTTGATTCCTTTTTTCTCACAGCATTTACGATACTCTAAGCCAGAGCCACAAATGCAAGGTGCTTTTCGTGGATTCATAGTGTAGTCCCCCCCTTTATACTAGATATATTTTCGAAATATTGTAGTAATAATTGACTGTTCGTTCCAAGAGCTATATTTTTCGATTTCCTTATTCAAAAAGGTTCATTAGATAATTCCGAATTATATCCACTCAATGTTAAATTTCCAATAATATGAATATACTTTGCATGAGCATCTTCAAAATCGCTACCTAATTCCTGTTTCCAACATTCAGTTAAAGTTTGTGGCATAATATGTTCAATTGTTGCCTTCGTTAAATCTACTTTCTCTTTATGACCAAAACTATCTTCAAGAACGCTTAAAATAAACTTACATTTTTCTCTCTTATCTCCGCCCCCATACAACTACGTTAAGACTATTCAAACACAAATTTTGTCGTCTTATCGAGCATCTTCTTCCGAAGTTGATCTTTTGTTTCATATCCCATATTAATATTTTCTGCTTTGATGATGGACGTGAGTATACAATTTAATTCCTCTTTTGTAGAAGCATTTTCAATTTTTTTATTATAAGAACGTACTTTATCAATTAACTTTTCAATTTCTTGATATGGAATTTGTGACAGCTCAGTTGCCTTTTGAGCCAGCTGCTTATTTACGTTTTCGTAGTACGCTGTTTGTTCTTTAATACTATCCTTTAACCAATAAGAGAAAGTGAAAAATTGTTTTACTTCTTGTGCATGGTCAATGAAATATAACAGACCAATACTAATAACCCCTGTAAGAAAAGCACTTAAAAAGATGGCAAGTGAATCACTAACATCTTCTAATTGACCGAGTCCTGGGATTTTTAAAACCGCCTCATGAATCAACGTTCCAAGTAACACAGTTGCAAGACCGACTAGAATCTTTGCGACAGCTTTCATCTTTTGAGAAAATGTCGTATGCTCGTCACTGAAAAATAGAATTTTAGTTATTTCAACAATGCTCGCCCAACATTCACGAATCACTTGTACGACACGTTTTGCTGTTCCTATAAAAATATTAACAATCGTCGTCGTAATTGAAGATAATATCCCTACAATCAGCCCTTCCTTAAACGTCTCAATAAATTTTTTATACTTACTGATGACGTTTTGAATAGTTGATTTAAAAATATCAGCGATGGCCATGAAAAACTCTTTGATTTGGAAGTTTTGTTTCATTTTTTGAATTAAATTTTTTATTCCCTTGCGAACAGACACCCAAATCTCTGTAAAAAGCAGACCTAAAACATGACGTAAGCCCATTTTATAGCCTTTTATTGCTGCATCTTTCCCAGCAGATTTTAAAAACTTGTCACTAGCATAATACGCTTTTCCAAGCTGTGCATTATAAACTGCTCGTGCATTTTTATCGGCCTTTTTCATTAGTTCAAAATCAGCTTTCAACAGATTTTCATACTTCTCAACTTGCTTTTGCTGTTCCGGTGTTGGTTTTTTGATGCTTTTTAACTCTTTTAGTTTATTCTCATTCGTTGCTTGACGTTCTTGTAGCTTGACAACTGCTTCATCCATCTTATCGGCCTTTTTACTACGGTTAATGGAAAAATTAGTTGCGTTCAAATTGGAATCTTGGTTCGCTAGCTCGACACCATCTAAACTAGCAAGTACCCGAGCCGGATCGTCGTGAATTTCTTTTGCTGATATGACATGATCTAAATCGAATTTCCCGTTTAATAATTCACCAGTATATGCATCTACTAGTGTCCCATCATCACGCATTTTGCTTAAAGTTGCATTTTTAGAACCATAGCCACTACTTTTACCACCGCCATGATAGTCGTTACTGTTGTACGTAGAGCGATTGGCATAAGCTTGGCTTGCTTGCTCTTCTTTAATGCCATACTTACGAGCTGTTACTAGTGTATCAACGTTGCCACCATCTTGATCATTAAATAATACCGGGTTTAATCCAAACGCTTTAAAAAGTGACGATACGACAAGATGTTCAAATTGCTCCATAATGGATTGGCTCGGTGGTTGGCTTTCATCGACTGCAATTGTATCCATTTGTTTTAAATTATTTGCTAGCATCTATAACACTTCCATTTGCTATTTACTATTTAACAAAGAACGATAAAGGTGATATCAATGAAACCTATAACCTATATAAGGTTCATACTGTGTATACTAATAACCCATGTGTAAGGTCGATTGCATACAGACGATTGTTATGGTATAAAATTTCGTGGACATTTGAATTTTCAATGCCGATTTCAATCTCTGCTACCATTTCATCTGTATCAAGATTAAATTCTAAAATTCGTTGCTTACAACTTATACCTTTATGACTTCTGAAATCATCACAAAGTAAGCGATATTCCCCCGTTTCAGAATAATAATCTAACACAAACATCCGCTTACCAAAAATCGTAACTTTGTTAGCTAAGCCGAAACCTAAATATTTATATAAATAATTATCACGAATTAAGTTTGAATCTTCATTATTCGCATTGAAGGCAAAGTTATTAATATATTCATTAACATTCTTTTTATCTAACATAACCTTTGCCGGTGCCTGTATAGATACCGCTTCGCCATTTTTGACGCGATATAATGCAATTGGTTGTTTGCGTTGATTTGTATACGTGTTGTCAATAAACGATCGCTCAGACGCCATATAAACAAAGCCATCTAGCTCATCGCTTGGCTCAATATGAACAATCGTTTGATTCTCCTCTAATGCATTTAATACTTGTAACGTATTGTCCCATAGCTGTCCACCTTCCTCTGTTAAGCGACCGTTTTCATAAATATATCTGTTATAGTAAACATTTTGCATTCTACCTGATAAGCAGCCAAGTAAAATGATTTCAACACGATTTTCTCCTACCGGGTGAATAGCAGCGCTTATTAATTGATAGGCTGGATCAAAATAATTGAATTCCCCTAAATTTAAGTCAAACTGTGCTGACTTATTGTTTTTCGCATCGTAGATTACAAAACGGTCAAAGCCAAACGTTTTCCCGATTGTTACAATCGAATATCTGCCAGAATGATCTGTATAGATATCGTGGTTACTATTAACTTGGTTAATGCTTGCTTTCCAGTAATCTTTATCGAAGGGTACAAAATATTCATAAGCATCTGTAATTAAGCTCGAATGTCTATAATCTGCAAAATCCTGATCATAGCTTTGTCTTTCAGAAACTAACGAATAGCTCGTTGCATTCCCATTATTAAAATGACTAGGATAACCTACTAATACGTCCTCAAAAGCACGTCTTACACTACGACCGCCTGTCATTTTTTGAACACTTACTAAGGCACGGTCTTCAAAATTAAGCGATGTATAATCATCATATTGCTCCTGTAACGAATTTAGCCTCTCAGCACCATAGCTTTCTATTAAATTATGCTCCAAATCTGTAATGACTTGGTACGCTATATCCGTATTTAACTCATTACCCTGCTCTTTCGAATAAATTGGCGTATTTAACAGACGTACAGCTAATGCAACCATTTTTAATACGTTATCAATTATTAAATCCGCACGCTCATCGTATAACTCATAATCTGTTCCATACACATTCATCACATCCATAAACTCTTCAATTTCGGAATCTAAAAGTACTTTCGTTTTAATGATCTCACTATTTAATGAATGCGTTAATTCATACAGTTTTGTTAAACCATGATTAATTTTTTGTACGTTGTGGATACAGCTCACAACTTCGCTCATACATTGATTGACTTCTTCTGTTAAAGATTTTTCACGTAGCTTTAAAATAGCTGATGTAAACGGACTTTGTTTGAACAGCGATAACACATTAAAATCATTGTCGTAAATTTTTAGAAGTGCTGAATCTAATTTAGAAAAGTCTATCCCTTGACCATGATCAATCGCCAATTTTACATTTAACTTTGTTTCAATACTTTTCAGCTTATACTCTGGTTTGTTATGTAATTTCTCAAACTCAGATGCAAAGAATGCTAAGCTATTACGGATATTTTGACGAACTATTCCGCCGTTTTCAAATTCAATAGCTACTCTACGCTCTAACACTTCTTTATCATCTAACATGCTATTTAACTCGTTTACTTTAGCTGTTAAATTCGCATCTAAATCTTTTATACGTTGTGCCGACAACCTTGCCTCACTACCTGGGAATAGAAGACCTACTAGCTTATCAGCTGGTGTATCGCTCAATCGATATTTTAACTGGCTAATTGTACCTGAAGGATCATGTCTTAAGTCCGAAATGGAATCTTTCGTATCTCGCATTTTCCATCTAGCTTCAAATAATGCATTTTCTTTTATATGATCCACTTTGTAATACGTTTTCGTAAAACCTTCTTCTATTTTGTCTTTCACTGCCTTTCCCGCTTTACTAGCCTTCCATGCTACTTCGTCTTTAACAGAACCCAACTTATACCAAATACTCATTTTCACCATACCTACTTTCAAGTATTTTAACTCTCAATAATCAATTTCCGAGTATTTCTGTTTGATTTTCTTATGTATGATTGTAAATTCATTTCGAAAACTTTCCGGTCCCAACACTTCCACAAACTCCCCTTGACTCAACAGCCACATCTTTATCCCCTTACCAAATACTTCAGCTTCAAAAATCAAGCCATCGTCCAGCTTTTCTACAACTTTTGCTGTTGGTAATCGGTCAAGAACGGATTGCTTTGAAGGACCAGTGAACTTGAACCTTACATTTATCAGCTCACCAGTATACATAAACTGCACGCGCTTTCGAAATTCACCTTCTTGGAAACGTTCATGGTACGGCACTCTGAATGTAATAGATGTTTGCTCAAATCGCTCAATTCGATCAATCCGATAAATCGTTGGATAGTCGAAGTCTTTCCCGATTGGATAAGCAATCAAATAAAAATAGTACTCTGAAAAAATAATGCCGACTGGTTTTACGTTTCGCTCACTTGCTTGCTCGTCAAATTCGCGTTTATAGTGCATAGTGATGACTTTTTTCGCCTGAATCGCTAATGATAGTTGCCACAACACATCAAGCAATTCCTTTTGATGAACCAACTCGACATACAAATACTTTTCATTCGCCATCATTTGCTTAATTATTGTTTGGTCTCCTTTTTTAGCAAGATGAGTTAGCTTATCAATTAAGCTGTCCATCTCACCTTTAGGAAATGCTCTAGATTCAATTAAGACTTTTAGGATAGCGAAAATCTCTTCATTTCTTAGCCAGCTTGGTGTCTTCGTTTCTAAAACATAAGCTTTTTTCGAATGATCGTAATCGACATATTCATTGCTTTTTTCTAATTCGAGAAAGTTACGGATACTACCAATATCTCGCTGAATCGACTTTTCACTTATTTGGAACCGCGCTGCTTCTTCCTTTTTAATAAGTGTTTCGCCGTTCATAAGACGCTCATACATAGACAAAATACGATGAATTTGCGGCTCTTTCTCTTGGCTCATTGCATCACCTCGTTAAATCTATCTTACTTATGTAATTGGACATAATATGACCATCCAAACAAATAAAACTATACAATCTAATTATGCCATTATTTTCATTTTTTATCATGACATTTTGCATAGGTGATTAAGGGGATATTATACTATAACGGTACAGACACAATTTAAATACTATTCCAATGATATTGATATAAATATTACTTTGGATATTCGGCTGAAAGTAATAAATAGGGGATTTGGTGAGGTTCTAATGTAGAAAAGCTATTTAAAAGAACGATAAAAGTTCTTTAGACGGGTGTTCTACCTATCAAATCAGAAAACCTTATTATATCAACGTTAACAAGGCTTTTCTAACCATCAGAAATTGCTCTTACAAAGGAATTAGCAAAATTTGTTAATAACACTTACGGAGACAATTACTTCAAAATATATTCCCATAAATATAAATTTATAGTTAAATGTAAGTTATAAATACATTATCTAGGAGGTTACAATGATTTGGACAATAGTTGCAATAGTATTAATTGGAATTTTAACAGGTTTGTTTTTTAGAAATTTATTACATAGTTGGATTTTATCTATAAAGTTGAAAAAAATCCCTAGTTGGATAAGCCCTAATTCATTGTTAAATATAGTGAGTGTATTATTAGCAATTTTATCTGTTGCTTTCACGATAGATGTATCACTTATTGAGTCAATAAATACTCACTTTACAAACAATGGTCAGATGTATTTAATAATATTTCTAATTACTTTAGTCATAACTTTTTATAATATGAATATTAAAGCTGATAAAATTCAATATCTTGAAAAACAATTAGATTCTGAAACAAAGAAATTATGGGAAAATTACGCTGAGTTAAATGAGTTTTATAGACAAAAATCTTTATTTAATGCGATGGAAATTTTTATAAACTCAACCCCAACAGTAGTCTCTATACAAAGATATAAGTATCGAATACTAAAAAACCATAAATTCTTAAAAATCATTATTAATGGTGATCATACAACCGTTAGAGAAGGGGACGATTTAAATCTTGTTTCACAAGCATATTTTGAATTCAATCTTGAGGAAATTAATGCAATAATAAGTGCATATTTAAAAGCTACTGTTAGCTTTAAGACTTATAATGAAAAAGACGATGACATAGAAGAATTAGAAGATATCTATTTAAAATTGCTTAAAGAATTAGACAATTTACCAATTGAAAAAATTAATAATTCTTATACTTATAAATTTGAGCTAGTTAAACTGTTACATCCTTTGTTAGAAAAAAGCATGAATGTAAACTTTGATATTGAATTATCTCAAGAGAAAATACAAAAACTAAATGGACGTAAGTCAGGTATTGATATTGCCATGTTTTTACTTAAAGACTATATGTCAATTAAATCGAGTCTTGACCTCTTTAATTACAAAGGTACTTCTGATTCGAAAAAAGCAAGGATGTATTCCAACTTACAATTAACAAACAACCTTGGAGAAAATTTTGTATATGTCATAGCCCATCAAACAGATGACAATTGGACTCAAGATAAAGTAATTCAAAAAATTGAAGAAGACACAAAAAAATTCCTTGAAATAATAGATGCAGAAGTCCATTTCATTTCATAAAAATATGATATCATATCCTTAGGAGGTGTTTTGTATGAGTCATTCCATTTTTAATGTCGAAAAAGCAATTAATGCACCTGTAAATCCATCCATTCAAGAAGAACGTCGCAATCGTTTTAAGGATAAATACAAAAAAACATTCAATTCTGATTTAAATATGGTTACGAATCCGATTTCTGCCCCTAAGCAGGTAGTTGTAAATGTATATGGAATTAAATCTAAATGGATTTAACTCTCCCTCTTTACCCATCCTTAACAAAATAAGGATGGGTATTTTATATAAGAAATAACTAAAATTTCCGGAATGATTTGCATATTACATTCAGTAAACTCATAAATGTTTATGAATTTTTCCCCAATGTCTTTTAACTTGCTTCTTAATCAAGCTCTTCACTGGCAACTGACACATTTTATTATGAGCCTTATAGGCATAGGTAACAAAATTTCCACGCTTTTTATATTCAAATCCAAGATGCGTATATAAATCATACAATGACCTTTTTGGTCCTGGTCGTTCTGTTGCATATTCAATACGTTTGACTGTTTTGGCTTTGCGATATGCTCTTGTGTAATAATTAAAAAGGCTTTTTTCCCTTAATTGAATCATCTGACCATCAGTTACAAATCCTAAGTAATCTAATTTAGATGGCTTTAGCTGCTCATCTAGTATATTGTCACCATTCCATAACCGTATTTCTGTTTTTTTCTGTTGCACATCTAAACCATCACTTTTATATTTATTAATGATTCCAAATAATTCATTTCGAATTGTTGCGAATTCATTTGTACTTTGTTTTTCAAGAGGGATAATTACAATTAAGTCATCACAATACCTTCTATACATTGCATTTGCGGACTTTTGCTTGCACCACTCGCTTATTTCTTTATCAAAATCAATTAGATGTACATTAGAGCAAACTGCACTCATACTTGATCCTTGCGGAATTCCATAAGAATCCAAATTAGGGTTTGGCTTTAAATACTTCTTTTTAGATTCCCTAAACTCACTAGAAGTCATGATTCGATTAATTTGATGTGTCTTGATTTTTTTATTTAATGTTCTTCCATATTTCTCTTCTAAAAACTTATCAATGTCTTCCCTATTTACATAAGTAAATTGTGTAAGGTTCTTAAACACTTGATACCAATCTCGTTCTAAGGTTTTTGCACCTAAAACCCTTCTTATATTCCGCTTCAATGTTTTATGTGAAATATTATCGAAATACTTAGTAAAATCACTTGAAATGACAACTGCATTTTCAAACTTAAATAGATGATCAAATATTTCAAATGCAAAATCGATATTATTTTTTCCTAGTTTATTATTTCTATAGGCTACGACATTATCATCAATTTCATTTTCAGATGCGTAGATATTATAAGCATTGTTTAATAAGTCGCCGTAATATTTATAAATATAGCCATCCTTATGAGCAGAATAAAAAATTTTACGTTTTTTAGGTTCCCCTCGTTCTTTTCTTTTAGTTACTTGCCCCTGCTCATCGATCTCTTTAATCGTTACAAATCTTTTAAAATTCATTTCAAAATGGATAAATGGTAAAAAAGCATATGAAGCTACCCAATCCTTATTCAAGAGGTTAGCTTTCATATGCCCTATGTGTATTCGTTCATCAAAATGTAAATAACCTTTAGATCTATACTTCTCCCAATTAATATTAGAAGAGCTAGAGAGGTTATGTAATTGTTGTGGCCCATTACTCCATTTCATAACAGAAAACCTCCTAGCCTAATTTGGTGTCATCCATCCGTAGATGAATGCTCTGCTGACCACGCCCTCCCGCATATAACGGAATTCTTACTCTTAAAACATTACACTATACTCACCCTATGGAGGTAATTACAATGTTGCTAAGTTTGTCTAGCAATCTAGAAATCCAGCTAGTGCTGTTCTTGATAGAAGTTACTAGTTTGCTTGTTGAGGTTCTAAATATTTATAACCTTGACAAGCGTGAAACTTAACACTTCTGCAACTATTTTCACAGAACAATTATATTATCCTATTTTATTAAATAGAAAGCAAATTTTTCATTTTCAACAATAAAACCCCAATTTTTCAATCACTATTTTTTTAGCGATTCCATAATCACTCGTATTAAATTCACCAATACGTTTTTTTAGTTGCTGATAAATCGCTTGATGAATATTCCTCGTTAACCAGCCAATATCATCAACCTCATTATCCAACTGGAAATCGTAGCGAACTTGTAATTCTGTACCTTTTTTATCTAATTTACTTTGTACAAAGAAATCTTCAATTTTTATATTTAGCCATGTAATGTACTCTTTTCTTAGACCTTGTGCCTTTAAATAGTCTTCACCTTCTGAATAATTTACTTGAATATTTTCATTAGCTTGTGCTTCTTTCTTTTCAATTAGCATTTGTGCTTCTTCCTCTGAAATTGTTCCTTCTTCTTGTAATCTATGGATTCGTTCTATTTGAGCCTTTAAATTATTTACCACTTCATCATTCGTAGCTTTTTTGGCCGCTAAATATCGATCAAATCCGTCAGTTGAAAATGAATCTTCATTTCCAATTCCTTTAGAAGAGTATTTTGTAACACTTCCTAATTGCTGTGGAACTACTACTAGAATATCTTCATCAATGCCTATTTTAGACTTCCTAGAAGATGACCTTGCCTCTACAAACCCCATCTCTTCTAGCATATTAATTTGGACACTCATACTTTCTCTTTGGGATTTAATCACTTCTGAAAAGGATTTTTGCTGTTTGTAATACTCCCACAACTTTTCAAGCCCCAGTTCCTTGTGATATATGACATTACAAAAGTTATCTAATTCGGAATTGGCATTATGAATTTTTCTTAAGCCCCTACCTATCGCTTGAGCATATGGCGTCAATGATTTAAATGGTCTAAATATAGAAATAATAGAAATATCCGGATTATTATAACCCTCTCCAAGCATTTGAATACTAACCATCACATCATATTTACCTTGTGCAAAATCTGTTAAACGAATATCGTTCTCTCTTTCATTATTAGAGTTAGTACTTACATAGGTTGCAGTTAAACCTGCTTCTTTAAACCATCGGCAAATTGATTGGGCATGTTCGTCATTACAAGTAATTGCTAACACGCGATGGTTAGGATAGCTTTTTCTTTTATCTATTAGTACTTGCTTTGTTTGTTGAATGATTTGTTTGGAACAAACTTCTGACAATGCTACGGATTTGTTTATCCAGTCATTATTTAATTTCTGCTTTGCTTCTTCTAACGTCAATTTTTGACCAGTTTCATTATGAACAAATTCTAATTCTCCCGGGATTTCAACTTCTTTTATTACATCTTTTAATAATCCATCTTTAATAGCTTCACCTAATGTATATTCATAAATTGGATCCAATGGATTGTTTGTAATCTCTTGTTTATCTGCTCTAAACGGCGTAGCAGTTAACTTAATTACTTTTGATGCTTTAAAATATGCCAATGCCTCTTGCCACATGGGTGCTGCAACATGATGAGCTTCATCAATGATAATCATATCGAAAAAATTCTCATCAACTAAATTCATTAAGTTAACTTCATCACTACTGCTGTTTATTCGATGGATATTAGTAATAACTATATCTGCTTCTTTTAGCTTTCGAATAGCAATACTTCTTTCCTGTTCACTACCCTTTTTAAAACCTTGATATAGTAAAGCTTTCGGAAGTCGATCTGACTTTAAAACAACGTTATGTTTATACAAAAATGAATTTTGAGGATTAAACACTGTATCAAATTCATCAAAAACCGTTCTTCTAACAACTTTTCCTGGAGTAATTAATAGTACTTTTCCTTTACAATTAGCAAAAGGTAGAATAGACATTAAACCAGTTTTACCAGATCCAGTAGGCATAACAACTAACACTTCTCTTTTTTCAAATTCCGGAAATTGTTCGTAATAATTTTGAACGGCCTGATATGCATCAATTTGAGCTTGATATAGTTTGCTATTTTCTATAATGTTTGCGTAAGTAGAATTAAAAATTACCATAATATACCTCCTCTTTAATTCTATAATACCATATTTATACCTTTAGATATTATATTGTTTTAAAATTCCCAACTTTCTGCTTTACAATAACGAACAAAGGTTTTATATAATCTTAGATTAATAAAAAGCAAGGGAAAATCCCCAACTCATGAAGTGACTCACACTGTCACTTTATTAGAGTTGGGGGTTTTTTGCCTTGAGTAAATTCATATTAATAAAACGTTAAACAATCAGTAAAATGACTGCTTAACGTCCATGTATTAAAAATAAATTTTAGTAATAGTAGCTTTTCCTCGAATTACGTCTTCCTTCCCTTTCGCTTGACGAACAGTTTTCTCTAACTCTTTAATGTCAGTCGTAGTAGCATCGCCAGCAAGTTGCAAATCAAAGCCAACGAAATTTGAAGAGTAGCCCTTAGCCTTCACTAACTCTTTTAATTCAGTTAAAAAATCGAGATTAATAGCATTGTGAGCAGAGTTGCGTTCTTTTGTGCCATCTTCTTGTGCTTCAACAATTGTACTTAACTGAATTGTAATTTGACCGTTGTACCATTTATGCATTTATAAGACCTCTTTCATTTTAGAATCAAGTTTTAATCCATCCAGAAAGCCAACTAGATAAATTTGCTGCAGAATATTATGCTGATACTCAAACACTAAATCATGAATTTTTTCTGTAAATTCATCCTTTGCCTCTTTATTCAAGGATAAATTAGATTGATTTAGCAATTTATCGATACTCTGCGATAAACCTTCTTTTTTTACGTTTGAACTGATTTCATACAATACTCCATCAACGCGTTGATTCAAAAATTGTTGCATTGCTGCATTAAAATTATCGATAATAGCCATCTCCTTTTATGCAGTTTTTTATAATTCTCAATAATAGTATAAATCAATAAATATTGATTGTAAAACGGAATAATTGTACGCTTAAACTAATTAATTAACTGGAGTTGATAGGACGATGAATGCGGTCTCAATCGGACGTACAATAAGAAGTTTACGAAAACAAAACAATATGAGTATGCAAGAATTAGGCGATAAGGTCGCACTATCTCAGGCCTCAATCTCGAGACTAGAAAGCGGTGTCACTGATATAAACTTTGCACAACTATCAAATGTATGTGAAGTATTTGAACTTACACTAACTGAATTTTTTGCTATGGTCGAGAAGCAAATGGACTTAAAATTAAATGTCTCTCCTGTAGAAGTTAAAACAATCGACGACAAATTAATTGATATCATCCAACAGTTATCAGATGATCAAAAAAAGGGGCTGTATGTTTTATTACAACCATATGTAAAATGAAAAAATCGCTACTTAGAATCTAAGTGGCGATTTTTTAGTTTCAAAACACTAAATTTACTACTAAAAAAAGTAAAAATTGAATACGCAAAATATACTCAAAGCCGAACTATTTAAAAAAATCCTTATTTACTCTAAAGACTGTTTAATATTACAATGACAAAATGGAAGAGCAGCGTTAGAAATTGAGCTTATTCCTTTACATGCTGTATATAGAGTTAAAACTTTATTTACTATAGGTAAAACCAAATGATTGCCTTTAGGAGAGACTCTTAATAGTTACCAATAGTGGTTACCATTACTGGCTCTTTTATAGTAACCAATAGTTTCAATTGATCATATTAAACATATTGCAACTTGACTAAACTGGTCATCCCCCCTTTATAGAAGGGATTCTGAATAGTCACCAGTAATGGTTACTATAGCATTTTTTATAGTAACTATTATTAGTTATCATATTGGCAAATAAGTACTTTCAATAGTATCTATCCGATATTTAGGATTTCAAATGAAGCGGTTTCTCTAATTATTAGGGATCTAGCTATCTGTTATGATGTAAATATAATTACCAATATTTTCCTTACATATTAAATGATAGAAGGCAATAGCGATTTTTAATAGTGGCAAAAATAAATTATCCATTCTCTTCATAAATTGAATAACTCAAATTTATATAATCATCTACCGTTGTTCCTTCTTCTGGATTTTTTAATGCCCATCCAAACTTCTGATACTCTTTGCCTCCATCCACAAAAATCGAGCCACATTTACAGTACCTAAAATCATAATTATTCTTAGATTTAATTATGTCATTACATTTTTTTCAACGTACTTTATTGCGAATGATTATTTTCATTAATTAAGCCTCCATATTATAATTTTTTTTATAAATTTCTAATTTCTTTAATCTATTCAACCATCGTTTCATACACTTAAGGGGGTATAGCTAAGTATACCCCTTTAAGTGTATGAACGACTTCATAACCCCAAACCTATATAAGGCCTTTATACGTCTATGTTTCATACGTGCAATTACATGGCTTCCGAGCAGACAAATATCTCTGGAAAACCCCTATAATGATCAAAAAAATTTATAAGTCACTTCACATTTTGGGGGACTATTTTGTAATATTTATAGCTTTAATCAGAGTCTTTTAGTGACTTCAAATACCTAAGAATTAAAGGTATTCTATTTCTCAAAGGCACTTACAATTTAGGTATTTATTATTTTATTTATTTTCACTCTTCTTTAACTACAATAATATAAACCACCTTTTTAGCAAATGCTATCAACTTTTATTCCAAGTCTCTTATAAAGTGAATGTTCATCCCCTAACACATCCTGCGACATTTCTTGTTGGTGCTGTTTTGATAAAACGAAGTAAGTAAGGATTAATGGCATGTTTGGCTAATAGTGGTTACATAGAATACAATGGTCCTAGCAGCACTGAAAAAAAGAAAAGCAGTTACTAATCTCTACACTCCGGATTACCGAATGACTAAACTACCAAACAACTCCTCCAACTTATCTATAACTCAATGTTTGCAATAGAACGATCTCTTTTTAAATTCAAGAACCAAAAAAAATTCAATTCAAAGTACTTTGTATTACCTAAAAAAGGTATTTATACAGTTATTTAGAACCATTTTACCGTTTCCACCCCGTTTCCTTCTTGAATAAGGACTTAATAACTATTATCATTTCATTATTATTAATTACTTTAGAAAAAGAGGTCTATATAATGAATGATGACATCTTCTTAATATTGTTATCAACAGATTTTAAAGACATAAAGTCCATTACTCATCTAGCTCATAAGTTACCTTTTAAAGGCGAGTATATAAGTATGGAAGATTTTTTTCCTTTGCTTTATAAACTACTTCCTCCAGAAGATCTGAAAAATATCACAGATAAACTTACAGTTGAAAACTTTATTTTTATGTCTTTTAATAACGCAGGATTCCTAAATAGTCTAACTAATGAAATTAAAATGTTATTAGATGACTTAAAAAAGAAAAGTACATCTGGAAATGCTATAAACCGAATATATAGCTTGATTAACTCAGAGATTTCTGTTGTTAATCCTTAACTGCAAATTGTACCAATACTTACAGATGCTTCACCTATACTTACTTTTAAATTTAATACTGTACGAGAATATCTCTTTTTTATTACCGCTAAATACATCCACATGAAAAAAGAATATTACATTTGTAGCTTCTGTAAAGAGCCTATTTTTAATGTTACACCAAAACAAAAAAGTAATTTAAGCAATCATAGAACCATTCTCCATCCTCACTGCCGAGATGAATATAAAAAACAAAAAGATCGTGAAAGAAAAAGAAAAGCTTCAGAAAAACAAAAACTAATTTTGAACAAATAGGAGTCTATAACTATGCTAACTAACAAACTCATTCAGGCTGATATAAATAGAGTCATTCTTAATCCCAAAAATCCTAAAAAGGACCCTAATTTCAAATCAAAAGAAATGAAACAAATTCTTAAGACTAAAGGGTTTGAAGAAGCTATCGTTGCTTATAAATCTGGTCCTTTTTATTGCATACTCAGTGGTCACAGAAGATGGCAAGCGAGTCAGTCTCTTGAGATGAATATTAATAAACAAAAAGATCGTGAAAGAAAAAGAAAAGCATCAAAAAACAAAAACTAATTTTGAACATATAGGAGTCTATAACTATGCTAACTAACAAACTCATTTGGGCTGATATAAATAGAGTCATTCCTAATCCCAAAAACCCTAGAAAGGACCCTAATTTCAAATCAAAAGAAATGAAACATATTCTTAAGACTAAAGGGTTTGAAGAAGCTATCGTTGCTTATAAATCTGGTCCTTTTTACTGCATACTTAGTGGTCACAGAAGATGGCAAGCGAGTCAGTCTCTTGGATTGAAAGAAATCCCTATTTATTTAGTTCCAGAACCTAAAAACACCTTGGAAGAATTAGAAAGATTGGGATCAATTCAAGGTAATCAAACTGATTGGAGTCCATATGAATGGATTACGCACACTATAAATTTATTTGAAAATGATTTAAATTCTAAAATCGAAGATATTGCAATTAAATTAAGTGAGTCTATTCCCACAATAAAAAAACGCATTGCTGTGGGTAAATTTTACGAGAGAAATGAAATTGAAGTTCAGTTAAACAATAATACCTACTCTGTAAATATGTTAGATACCATTCGCCTATGGTGTTTAAGAGTGAAAAAATTCCATCCTAACTTGTACCATGATTTAGGCGAAAAATATATTAAAGAGATAATGCTTAGAAAATTTGAAAACAAGTGTCTACACAGTGAAATTTTAAAGGGCAATTATATAGAAAAGGCTACCCAAAATGAGTTAATGACTTTTCTCTTTGACCCAAACAAGAAAATATCTTCTTTTATACAGGAAGTAAATTTATTAAATAACACAACTAAAAATTATGATGTCAAAACAAATGTATCCATCATAAAAAAGGCGACAAAAAACATTAATGGTATTAAATACAACAGAAAAAATGAAGCATCAAAAATACTAGAAGAAATCAGGAACTTAGAGAATCAAGTTGAAACCTTATTAAAAAAATTAAATTCTAATTAATAACAGATAGGAGTAATCAAATGACACGTTTACATTTAAAATTTATCCCTATAGAACAAATAAAACCCAACCCTTTAAACCCCCGCAAAGACTATAAAATTGACTCTGAAAAATTACAACGTATTCTTGAAAATCGTGGATGGGAAACTGCTATCACTTGCTATCCGAAAGATGGAAAATATATTATTTTATCTGGTCATCGTAGACATTATGCAGCTAACCAAATTGGAATGAAGCAAATACCAGTATATGTTGTTTCTCCTCCTGAGAGTATTGAAGAAGAATTAGATAGACTTTCTTCAGCTCAAAGAGGTAAGGAGGATTGGACTACCTATGAATGGGGGAAATATATTTTTGACCTTTCTAATAATAGTACAGAAAATTGGACTATGAAAGAGCTTGCATATAAAACGGACAAAGGAGTGAAAGTTGTACGAGAAGCTTTAAAAGTTTTTAATTATTATCCTCATATGGATATTGAAGAAAAACTTCAGAAAAAGAATCTTTCCATTACTATATTAGCAAGAATAGTAGATTTTATTGGGCAATTAAAACAACATCACCCTGATATTGTAGAGGAACTTTCTGAACAAATGATTCGTGATAGTTTAGTTAATAAAGCTGAACATAAAAGAATTACTTCTAATCATTTGAGATCAGACAAATTGTTAGAAAATGCTCCTAAATCCGTTCTAAAAACATTTTTTAGAACACCTAAAATGAATTATATGGAAGTATATTCTTTGATTGAAGAAGATGAAATAATCATCGATTCAAAAGTTAAAAGAGAGATTAAAACATTACAAAAAAGAACTACCGAAATTTCTCAAATGGACACTAATAATACTGAAGACTCCATTAAATTGTTTAAAGAGCTAAAATCACTAGACATTTTTATTAAGTTGAAAAAAGAAGAACTTGAAGAATACTTAAATAAATAACTATATTTGTACATGTGCCAAATCTTTAAAGGCATATGTACTTTTAGTCAACCCTTTAATATATCCTTCTTCCTTCGTAACACTTACTGGAGGCCAGAACCGATGAATAGGTAATTAGGTTATCTTCTTACACTTTATTTGCTTGTAGCATATTTTCTTCTTATATATATTTCTTTATACTAGAGTAACACTAATTTAAGCCCTCCCTATCAGCCTTTACTAACCTTAAATCTCAACCTTTGTAAACTCCATTCCCTTCACCTTCAACTGATTAAATAAACTCGCTAATGCCGTCTCGCCGACATTGCGGTACTTGCCTAATAGGACTAGCTCTTTCGGGAGATCTTTAACATGTAAAAAACCTTGTTCTTCTAACGAGTTAAGCAAGCTCGTTTGCCCAGGAAAGTCGTCCTTCGTTAACGCAACATTTCCTAATGCTTCTGTTAAAATAACAAAATCTGATTTGTAAAATAACAAGACTTCTCCACGATATTGCTCCATTAGTATTTTGCGTTTTTGTTCTTCTTCAACGAATAATCGTAATTCTTCAAAGAAACATTCATCATTAACTTCTTTAAATCGCTTTACATGCCGGTGCATACCTTCTAATTGATATGGCAGTTCACTCATAATACGTGCTTGCTGTTCGCCATTCAAACGAATTAAAAACGTTGTGGATTTTGGGAAACGCTGTGGTAATAAAAATGCATCTCGTAAAAAATCAGGTATCTCAACAAATTGATCTTTATAGTAAATTCTGCGACTAACCTTTTGCTCGGTTACAACATTTTCTGACATCTGCTCTTTTTGCACAAACGTCTGCATTAACCCTTCAATATGTTCGATTAAATATTCACTATCAGCCGCGCTTTTCTCAGGAACCGGCTCAATATACTCAGGTACCTCAATATCTGGTGATGCATATGTTTCGATAAACCATGTCAAAATCAAATGTTGATACTCCCAACAAGTTAATGCTTCTCGAATTAACATTTTACGCGTTCCATCATGACTTGCTATGTTTCCTTGGCGGCGAACGAAGTGAATCGCATTATCCGTTGTTGGGGTAACAATTCCTTCATTTTTTAATTTCATTTGTAATTCTCCAAAATTGAACTCGCTATGCTCAAGCCCTTCCAATTGTGCAACTTGACGGACTAATGTTTCCGCCATCGTTCGCGTTGTTTGCATCGCTGCTCTAGGTGAAACAAAAAGGAGCTTTTCGATATCCTGTGTTAGCTCAGCTAAACTTGGATTAATTCCGTATAAAATTTCTTGTAATTTTTGTGACACTATTTCACACCTACCGACTTTAGTTTTTCAATTAAATATGGAATTTTTTCTTTATACTTGTCTTTATTTGCTAAGCGTAAAGAGTACTCTAGCTTTTTCAAATAATACATTGCATCTTTTGGTAATTGTTCGAGTAAGATGTTGTTTTGATGTAATAATAGATTCATTTCCACTTCCGATGAGTATAGCTGTACTTCTTCAAGTGCTTGTTCAGTCCAAAAATACGCTCTTACTTGGAAATCATAATCTTTATAATAACCTGTGATGATTTGTCCATTTTCACTTTTCAGCTCATGCTTAGGAGGAATATCTGTATGTTTTCCTTTTTTATCAAAAAAGCGATATTGTGTATCGGTTGCATATTCAAACTGAAGATTAGCATTCGAATCTTCCGCTTCATTTTTTACGATAGCAAAAATAATTTGTATGTGGTTTTCCCCGATTGATTGTGCAAATCGAACATCACCAACACTTGGATCTGCCCATGAATCGAACACCTCATCATATGGATGACTATGGTAATATGCTACAAAATCACTCGTCATTACTAGCTTTCTCGATTCTCTAAGTATGCTATTTACATATTCATCTGGCATTACACCATCTGCTGTTTTCTCAATGACATTCCCAATCGGAAACGTATATTCACCGATAGACTTTTCATTTTGTTCACCAAATATTAAACCAAAACATTCCTTTTGCTGACCGCGCTTTGGATAATGGCTGATACAGTCAAGAAGCATGGTCGTTAATGTATTATTGATTAGTTCTAAGCGCATATAAATTCCCCCATACATTTATAATGAAAGTATAAAAACACCAGACTCTAAAACTTTGAATTGATTTGTATTTTTACGCCAGAAATTTATTTTCTCTCTATAATTTCCCCCAGCTAAATCTTGAAACCATTCCCTTGATGTAACACCAATATACCCCTTCATTTAAATCAATATATTCATCATTTATTTAAACAATCATAACAAATCAAATAACTGATAAGCTATATTTTGTTAGATTATTCAAATAAAATTAAAAACCGTTCCTTAACTTCATGTTAAGAAAAGATTTTATTCTCCAATTAACCTGCGTACTAAGGAGACCGAATTTAAAATGCATTTGCTTTTATACACATTATATTATCTGCTACAGCAAATACTTCGAAATGAATAATCAACCATAAGATTTCCAATAACAAAATAAAGCATTAAACACTTTTTAAAGAAAATATGACATTTTCAAGTTATATTGAAGCAAAAAAATGCTTGCACTTTATTATTAACTAAGATGGGGATACTGTGAAAAAGTTACTTTAGCTTCCGCTTCCCTACTATAATTTTCTCTTGCTATATCAACATTTATAAGGAATTTATAATGACGTAGATGTTTGGCAGAATTATAAAAACACTTTATAATATGTTTTACAAATAGCTTATTTTACTACCCATAAATCTCTTTCTTTCTTAAATTCAACAAACTATTTAAATTTATCCCACAAAACAGTAAAATTATGCAATAATAATAACGTTGTATAACTTTCTTCTTAAATAAGGGAGGGTCTATTTGCTTAATTTAAAGGAAATATTACACAGAGCAGACGAAATAACAATTCAAGAAATTTTAGGTACTCAAACTTTAAAAATACTTAACCTAATGAGTAATGAAGGTATTTATATTGGAGAGATTAAGAAAATAATTCTAGACCTCCATTCCGAGGAAGAAATGCTCTCAGATAGTAACTTCAGAAATTTAATTTTTGATTTACTTAGACCTGACGAGGCAAAAACATTAGCAAAAATATTAGGAGTGTATGCCCCTCAAGACAGCACCCAAACCATATATAACAAACTACAGAGCTTAAACTTCCGAAAAAACTCTGAAATTTCAAATACACTGTTCTCAATATTTAATGTTAAAAAGAACGTCATTGTTCTTCCTGACCAAGAGCCAATTCAAAAAATAATTAATACACACTATGGCCTTTTCGAACATCAGCGTATTGCAGCAGCTAAGGTTAAAAACATTTTTAGCTCAGGTGGCGATAGAGTTTTATTACATATGCCAACAGGATCGGGCAAAACTAGAACTTCCATGAACATTATTACTGACTACCTAAGGGCAAATGAAAATGCAACAGTTATTTGGCTAGCAAATACAGAGGAGCTTTGTGAGCAAGCTGCACAGGAATTTGAAAAAGCGTGGTCTGCGTTAGGTAATAGAGATATTACTGTCTCTAGGTTTTGGGGAAATTACGAACTCGATATTAATAATTTAGAAGAAGGCTTATTGGTAACAGGTTTACAAAAGCTAATAAATAATTCTAAAGGGATTGTTGGTCGAAAGTTTATGGCTAATTTAGCTAATAAAGTCTCATTTTTAGTATTCGACGAAGCTCATCAATCTGTAGCACCTATTTATAATGATATGGTAAACATATTACTTAATGTTGGTCCTCCAAAGAAACTATTAGGGCTAAGTGCTACCCCTGGACGCAGCTTTGGTAATATTGAAGAAGATATGGTACTAGCCAACTTCTATCATCGTAAAAAAGTGAGATTAGAAGTGAAAGGTTATGATAACCCAATTGATTATTTGACCGACTATGGTTATTTAGCAAAAGTGAATTTTATTTCACTTAGCCATAAAAATAAAAACTTAGTAAATTTACAAACTTCTTCAGACAATCTAAATTATAGAAAAGAATATCCAAAAGAAATCTTAAATAAACTCGCAGAGGATGAGCGACGAAATTTATTGTTAGTCAATGAAGCAATTCGACTAACAAAACATCATAAAAGAATTATATTATTTGCCCCCTCTGTTGAATGTTCCAACGTGATTTCGTTTATTTTACAATCTAAAGGAATCCACTCTCGTTCTTTAACAAGCAATACTGACAACACAACTAGAAAAAACATCATTAGTGATTTTAAGAATGAAGAAGAAATTCCTAAGGTTCTTTGTAACTACGGCGTTCTAACGACTGGATTCGATGCACCTAAAACAAGTGCTGCAATTATTGGGCGACCAACAACATCATTAATCCTTTATAGTCAGATGGTAGGGCGGGCAATTCGTGGTATAAACGCTGGAGGTAACCTAGATGCAGAAATCATCACTGTAATTGATGAAGATTTACCTGGATTTAGATCTATTGCGGAAGCTTTTGTAAATTGGGAGGATGTATGGGAATGACAAATTCAATGACAGATAATCAATCATATGTACCTGCACACTTAGCTATTGAGGCTATGCGTGACAATGGATATAAAAACACAGCATATGCGGTGGCCGAATTAATTGATAACTCTATTCAAGCTAATGCGAATTACGTACAAATCATTTGTAAAGAAAAAGAAGTTGCTGGTACTAATCGTACCTTATTAAAACTTCATCAATTAGCTGTGTTGGATAATGGTGAAGGTATGCCTTCAGATGTATTGCAGCTATGTTTACAATTCGGAAATGGTACCCGTTTAGAGCGTAATAAACGAACTGGTATCGGACGTTTCGGAATGGGCCTACCAGCTTCATCTATTTCGCAATGTAAAAGAGTTGATGTCTGGAGTTGGCAAGATGGTGTTGAAAATGCACTACATACCTATTTGGATATTGAGGAAGTAAAAAATAGACACTTACAAGAAATGCCTGCGCCAACTAAAAAAGAAATTCCGGCAATTTGGTTGGAACAAGGTGCAAATTTTGAAAAGACTGGTACATTAGTAGTTTGGTCTGAACTTGATCGTTTCATGTGGTCAAAAGGGCAAACTTTAATTACACATTCAGAATTAATCATTGGTAGAATGTATCGAAAATTTTTAAATGATAACAGTTTAAAAATTGATTTTACAACGATTAATGAAACTCGTCTATTTGATGGTGCTACTCATCATTTTGCATTACCCAATGATCCACTCTATCTAATGGAAAAAACAAGTTGTCCAGAGCCGTATAACAACAAACCGATGTTTGAGCCTGCCTTTGGAATAGAGAATTATGAAAAAGAATTTAACGTTACATTTAACGGTGAAACTCATCCTATTTACGTAAGATTTTCTCATGCTACTGACGAGGCAAGAGATGGAATCAATACAGGGGCCAAACCACATGGGAAACACGCAAACTCAAATTTAGGTATCTCAATAATTCGAGCTGGCCGCGAACTTGATATGGATACTACATTGGTCAACAGCTATGACCCAGTTGAGCGTTGGTGGGGTATTGAGATAGAATTCCCTCCCGCATTAGATGAACTAATGGGTGTAACTAATAACAAACAATCAGCACGTAACTTTTCTGATGTTTTAGCAATAATGGATAATTTAAAAAAGGAGCAAGAAAAAGGGACAACACTTCTTGATATTATTGAACAATATAAAGAAGAAGGTGACCCCCGTACTCCATTAATAGAGATTTGTGACTTCATTAATCGACAACTAGTTCTTATCCGTAAAATCATTAAAAATCAAAATCAAGGCAGTCGATCAACTGTTACGTCTATAAAAAATGAAAAAGTTGAAAAACAAGCTACCGAAATCACGAACCAACGTAAAGAACTAGGCTTTATAGGCAGTAGTGATGCGGATGAAATAAAACCTGCTGAACAACGTAAAGAAGAAATTACTGAAACACTTATTGCAAGTGGTGTTGATAACGCAAATGCTCAAATTGTCGCTGAGCATTCTGTTACACATAATTCTAAATACAATTTTATCGAAAATGCTTTTGAAGGAAATGCCTTCTTTACAGTTCGAACTAAGGGTGGAGCAATTAATATTATTTTAAATAAAGACCATCCTGCATTCGAAAATTTATTAGAAGTACTAGATGAGGATTGTGCTGATAATAGTACATCAAGACTAAAAGAACGTTTAGAAAAAGCCTCTTCAGGAATCAAGCTGTTATTGGCTGCTTGGGCGAGATATGAAGATGAGACTCCAGATGGTATTCGCCGTGATCAAGTTCAAGCTGTTCGTGAAGATTGGGGTAAATACGCAAAACATTTCTTAAGATTAGAAAAATGACACAGCAAATCTTACATTCAAAAGAAATAATGCCTTTCCTCAGGGGTAAACTTGTAAAAGTTTCAAATCAACTTATTGTTGTTTCAGCATTTGCGAAAATAGAAGCTTTAAAAGAATTAGATGCACATTTAACAAATCGTCTGGAGAAGATTCTACTTGTTCGTTTCAGAAAAGGAGATATTCTCTCTAATAGTACAGATATCGAACTCTATGATTATTGTGTTAGTAATGGATGGAAGATGTACTTCAATTTCGATTTGCATTCAAAAATATATGTATTTGATAAACAAACATATTTTATCGGTAGTGCGAATGCTACATTATCTGGCCTAGGTATAAAGGAACATTCAAATATTGAGAGTGGCGTTACTGGCACCTGTAATCAAACAGATTATACAAAAATACTCGAGGTTTTTGATAATGCGATACTGATGAATGCATCTCTCATGTTAGAATTTAAAAATCAAATTATCGAAAAAAATAGAGATATCATTTTCCAAGAATGGTTCTTACAAGAATTAAATCTTACTAAAACCTATTCTATAAAAAATCTTTGGATATGTGATTTTTTAATTAGTTCCAACACGTTCGATATCAAGAGTAATGATTTAACTTTACTTGGCTTAACGCGTGAAGAATCCTATGATGCTCTGAAGCTTAAAAAAAGCTTCAGAGCATTAAAGTGTTTTAAATGGCTCATTAACGTAATTGATGACGAAATATATTTTGGGGAATTATCAGCAATGTTGCATAATGCATTAATTGACGATCCTACCCCATTCAGAAGAGAAGTTAAGGATATATTAGCTACCTTACTAATTTGGATTCAAGAGCTTGAAATTGATGAAATAATAATTGACCGTCCAAACTATTCACAGCGAATAAGGAAAAATAAGAAAATTTTATAATGATAGTTATTTGGCATTATTTGTTTTTCATTTGAAAGGAGTCGCTTTATTTATGTCTATAGATTCTATTAATAAAGCAAAAACTAAAAAAACCGGAAGTGGCTCTAATGCACTAAGTATTTTAAATGCAGGTACACTTGAGAATAACCATAACCGTAAACATGTACACGTAGCAATGTTTAGCGGAGGAGCTTCCTCTGCATATGTTGCCTATCATATTGTTCAAAAATATGGGAAGGAAAACTGTGTATTATTCTTTACTGATACACTTTGGGAAGATATCGATAATTATCGTTTCATGGAGGAAGTTGCTGAATATATCGGTATGGAAATCACTTATCGAACAGATGGTCGTACACCTGAAGAAGTATTTCATGATGTACGTTTTTTAGGAAATTCACGTATGGCAAAATGTTCTGAGGAATTAAAAGTCCGTCAAACACTGATCTATTTAGAAGAACTGCGTGACGAACATAACTTAGAACCAATTCTTTATTTTGGTATTGGTCCACATGAGTCTCATCGTGCGATTAACCTACAAAATTTCTACGAGCATAATCCAATTGAACCGATTGCAACACGTTTTCCAATGATAGAAACATTTACAGAAGACCTTGATACGAAAAAAATCATTCGAGATGAGTGGAAAATTGCCTTACCACGCATGTATGGCTTGGGCTTCTCGCACGCAAATTGTGCTGGACGTTGCGTACGTGGCGGACTAGGTCACTATGCTCTACTTTATAAAGTTTGGCCAGATCAATATATGGAACAAGAAGCTATGGAAGAACGTTTCCGAAAGAAATTCGATAAAGACGTTTCAATTCTTAAAAGAAACAGTAAAGCTTTTACATTACGTGAGTATCGTGAAATGATGGAACGTGATGGTATTGAGAAGTATTTGAGTGAGAAAGATGATACTATTCCTTGTGTTTGTTCTTACTCTTGAATATATTCCCAAATCAAATTAATGAAAAGATAATTCTAATTAATACTTTCTTTAATAATTGAAGAGGTGGTATGAAAAGTATTTTTTGAGGGTGCTCATTTTGATACGACTTTCTCAACAATACTTTCAGAGATACATTTATTAAATAGTAAGAGGGTGTCCAAGAAATTCCCCAACTTTCGGACACCCTCTTTCCCAATTAAGAAGTAAAGAATTTAATATTTCTTGATGAAAATGAAAAATTTATATTTCTCATATTAAAAGACATATTCAAACTTTTTATAATTACATTTTAAATTAGAAAATATGATAAAAAATATGACCTTCTAAATTACGAGTCATTTTGGAACTTTAAAGTTTTTGAAGTAATTTGAATAAAATATACTTCACTTCTTCTCCATTCATAGTACGTCCACCAGCATTTACAATCCTCTGCAACTGATTGTAAATGGTATTTCCTTTCACTGAAAGCTCCATTTCTTGTATTGTCGTAATAACTTGATTTCCATCTACTAAGCGAATTACTTCAGTATTAGAAACAGTTAAATACTGATTAAGTGTTGTGAAATACGAGTTATAAGTTACATCTGACCAATTCTCTAACCTAATCCCTACTACTTTTAAAATAACTTCATTTATATCTTCTGTTTGTTCGAATAACGTAACAATTTCTTTAAGCTGTGGTGAATTTTGAATTGCATCATTATGACGCTTTCGAATTTGTGCAATTTCATCTACATTGAATAAAGACAGTGTTTCTCTATTAATTTGCTCTTTAAATTGCTCACAGAAATTTTCTAAGTTATTTTTCATTGATTCTAAATTTATTTGTGATAACTGCATCTCAAAAAGCTTCTTACTTGCTGCTAAAGGATCTGTTTCACTTGCACGAATAATTTCCTTAAGTTTGATTATGTCATCACCCTGCTTATTCGAAATTTGCGTAAAACGAGGCAAGCTTAACAACCACTTGTTCAACTTCTTAAATAGTATATTTGGATGAATTATATTTTCATCCTCAAAAAAGATTGTATTCGTCGTTTTTAGCACCTGCTGTTCTTCATAAGCAAGTACATAAATTTCATATTCATAAAATTCCGCTTGCTGTTCTATGATTTCATAAAGCATTTCTGCCGTTATAGATGTAATACTAAAATCCTTTGAATAAAAAGCCATTTGATTCCACTTGTCTTTTAGTAACGACACTACAAGTAATGGAACAAGTGGTTCGCGAATCCCAAATGGTTCATCTAATGCTATAGAGAATAAACGATAAATAGTACTACGACTATTAGTATTTAAAAATTCTATTAATCTACTACGTAATTCTTTTAACTCTATGTTTATTTGTTCATCCAAGTTTTCGAAGTTGAAATTTAAATTTTTAAATGTTGTTGCATATATTAAATAATCAGGGCCATAACCTGAAACTTCAAAATCCCCTACAAATGTTGGGTCCAAAATTTGATTTAACAATTCAATTGAAGATTTACGTTGTATTTTCATTATATTTCGTTTGTTGAAGCTTTCGTTACGTACTTCTGGTGTTAATGGATATCGTTTAAACATCCACCTATCTAGGTACTCATCAAAGTTATTAGTGTTTGAAATTAACACAACTTCATTATTTATATAAAACGTAATATAGTCTTGATTAAATTCCTTTAAAGGTTGCAATTGTTTTTGGATACGGTATGATACTGCATCAAGTCGAATTAATATTTCTTTCTTTAAGTTGGCATCCTCATGTAATATCTCTGGCATGAACAGCATTTTATTCAGCAATACATATTGATTTACATGTTCTAATAACTTGTCCAACTCTAAGTCAACAATTCCAAATAAAACATCCCCTGAATTATAGTGACTAATTAACTGTTTGACTTGTTCCCGCTCCTGCTCATTTTTCGTAAAAATGTACATTAACGTTCCATCTGCTGATGTATTAACCTTAATATCTTGAGTAGCAAAAGCAAATTGTGTTTCAATGTAACGTGTCATACTTTTCGCAGTATTATAACCTATCGGCAAATAATATTTTTCTCCGTATATTTCTTGAATTGCTTCAATACGTAATTCATTGTTAATTATTACTTTACCTTCAACATTTTGATAAAGATCTTCAAATATTACCAAAGAACCTTCGTACAACTCATAAGCATTTACAAACGGATTAAAACGCAATAATTTTACATTTAAAAGTTCTTGCATGATTTTATCTGCTTCGATTTCATCAATGCCTAATGCAAACTGAATAAAGTCTTTTGATAGTGTAAAGCGATTGTTGATAAGGTTTAATAACGTCCCTAACTTAACAAGACGCAGAGCATTTTCTGACAACTTATAATTAATCGCTAAACGATAATATTTCATTGAATCCAGCGTGAAAATTAATGAATCATCTGGATAGAAATAATCAAATAGCTGATCTGCATAATACCAAGAACCTTCGTAATCTTTCTTTTTAAACTGATTTAAAAACAAATATAATGTTCGATCATTTTGTCCAAGTAAATTAGACATACTTGGTAAGATTTGAATCGCTAAAGGATGGATTGGCTGGCATCCTTCTAAAATGAATCCAACTATTTCTTCCGTAGTCATCTCAGGGAACATACTGTACTTTAAAATGTTATACTTCAAATGATCAAAGTCAGTAGCTAAAAACATATCAGATTGTGACACCTTATTTAAAATCTTATGAGCGGAACGATAAAAAATTGCTGAGTCACTTTCTAAACGATGCTCAAAGAATCGCTTTTCAACACGTTCTAGCTCATTTTTCGTTAACATCGTATTTTCGTTTGCATACTGCTGTAATCCAGTATGTGTAATCATCAGTGCAAATGCATTCTTCTGTCTATTTACTAGCTCAGCTAAGTCTTGAATTTGCTGCATTGTTTCATAAATTTTCGCATTTGAAATCGTCTGTAAAAAGCGACCGAATTCATCAAAGACAATGAAAATACCAATTTTCTTTTTTGCTAACTCGTCAAATAAAAATTCAAGTTGCTCAACAAATTCAATTGCATTTGGATTATGATACGGCATTCCAAATGCAACTTCTGTATAGATATTTTTGAACATTAACATGGCTTGTTCATCATTCTCTTTTATTCGTTTAACAAACTCGTCTATTTTAAAATCATGTCTATTTAATATTTGCTCAAAGTTTCGAATCACTTCTGGATGTTTTTTTTCCCAAAGTTCGATTAATTCATTGATGTAAAATGCATCGTTCTTCAATGTAAAAGGGATATCTAATTCCTTTAATTTTTTCTGGATGCTATTTAAAATTACCGTCTCAAAACTACCGCTTTTCCCTGTAATTGTGACTGGTATCCACTTGATTTTATTCTCGACAAGCGCACAACGCATACTTAAATTTAATTCAGGACTAACTTTATACACGCTTTCAAAAAACTGATTGTATTCTTTTTTATTTGTTTTTGATTGAACAACTAAAGTAGTAACCATAGCCCCTACTAAAGACTTACCAGCACCATAAGGGCCGACAATTAAATGTGCATGTTGTTCATTTTTACATACGTTTGTTAAGATTGCATTCATAATATTTAATTGATTGATATTTGGTACGTAATTTTCAAAGAGCTGCATCTTTCCTATGTCATAAGAAATATTAATACTTGGTTGGAAACTCATCATAAAATGACCTCTTTTTCGTATATCGCTTTCAATTCATCAAGCCACTCGAATGTTTTTTCTATTCGAATTACATCTAAATGATTTGTTCGTGTAAACTTTACCGGATACTTCTCTTGAATTACATCTATATAAGTTAAAATTGTATCCCTATCTAAATTAAATACACGCCCCCATAATTCTTCGTTATTTACTAGCTCACTCAAACTAATCTCATTTACTTCATGCTTTTCAAAATATTTGAGTAACGTAATATAAAGAATCGACGTACTTGGCTTATAATTTAGTGGAGATTTCATATAATTTTGTCCAGTTGTCATTTGAATAAGCTCCAATGCCTCAAAAGGACTTTTAATTACGTCTTCTGGCGTTTGATTATTATAATCTTTCACTGTATATAATTGAATTAAGCAATCAATATCCTTTTTTAACGTTGATGTAGAAACTTGCTTTTGAAATGATTCGGCAACCCACTTTGATAATTGCTCAATAAGCATAGCTTTAGTAAATACACGTTCATTAAAAATATTGAAAAACCAATACCACGTAGTCGCCTCATTAATTTCCGTTACCAGTAAATAATGTAATAAACTTAATGAGAATTGATTTTTAATATATGGATCATTCATAGATATAACTTCAGCTAAATCAGTCGGGACTACTTCTATTTGTGTAGTTCGAACTTCTTTTGTTAATTTCGTCGCACTCAACCAATAGCGAATTGATTTCGCCATGTTTTTACCTACGCCGAGAACTTCAAAATGATTATCCTCGTAGAAAAATCTCGGTCTACCTTTAATTTCATTCAACCCTTTATTTAACCATTGTTGACGCAAATAAAAAGTTTGATGTTGCCCAAAAGCCATCTGTGCTTGCCACCTTTATAAAATAGTAAAAATCTACTTGTTAATATTTTACCTCAAAAACTATAGTATTAGGGGATTATTATCTAATGATTATTAGTTGTAATTATTAAAATTCACTTATATTTAATTTTTTCTTAGCAATAAAAAGCCTTTTTCTAAGTATATCTAATCTTTCACTTTAACACCCCACCACATCTAAAAGAACTATTGTAGCAAAGGTATTAAGTTTTGGAGAACATCTCTACTCAAGAACAGCTTATTCAGCTCCTTTCTTGCCTAGAGCCAGATAGGAACTACAAAGCGTATGCTCTATTCACCTTACCAAAATTTAGCATAATACCCAAAGGTGAAGCATTAGCCTTTAAATGAAATGACTTATACTTCACAACAAATGAACTGTGCATTAAAAAGGTCTTTCACGAGGAAAAAGATAATCAGCTAGATGTAAAGTCTACGAAAACAGGTGTTGTACGTACAATCAAAATGGAAGATAAAACAATGGCAAAATAAAAAAACATGGAAGTAAAAGCAAGTTTATTTATTGTTTGTTTTCAATACAATGCAGCCTAAACAGCTAATATTTAGTACTAAAAGGAATGAATATCTACAGCCTACAAAGACACATAAATGGATTATGCATGTGCAGAACAAATTTAAGCTAAGTACAATTACAACACACGGTTTACGATACACATTCTTTATTATACACGTGCATAATAAAGCCAGCTTTCTGAAAAAAACTAAGAAAGCTGGCCATTCTTCGTGCGTGCCGGAAGGTCGCTTTTTTTTTTTGAATTCGGGCTTATCTGTTACGAGCTTCTGTAACGGTGCAGTGGCTTCAAAATCGCGATTTAATAAATTCGCGGCGATCGCGTAAGGTTGTCCTGTTCGTTTCCGTTTTTTGACTTTCACGCAACATTGCCAACCATATTTTTGCATGATATGTTGAACAACTTTATGATTCATACCCATTTCTTGACACAAGAGTGCTGTGATTTTTCTGTAGCCCATAGCGAAATTTATATGCACGACAGAGTTCGCCGATACGTTTCTCTATTGCTTGACGAGACCTTGCATCTGTAGATGCCTGTTTCCAACGATAGTAGGTAAATCGGGCAATCCCAAAGTGTAGACAAATGTCCTTTACAGACATCACGCCTCTTAGTGATGTAACTAACTGTACAGCTACTTCTCCAACAACTTTCTCTCCAACTCTGCGTCCTTTTTTAGCACCTCAATTTGTTGCTTTAAATAACGGTTTTCCAATGCTAATTTCGTTTGTTCGTTGTCCGGTTCAGGACCTTTATTAAAGATATATTGTTTACCTAAAGGTTGTTTTAAACGATTGACTTCGCTATTTCTATACCAACGCATCCAAGTTTAGACCTATGTTTTATGCCGTATATTTAATTCCAATAGAATCTGTTTAACAGGTACACCCGCTAATCGCATCTCATTCGCTTTCATTTTTACTTCATATGGATACCTCACTCTTGTTCCCATAAGAAACACCTCCAAATTGAAATTTAAGTATCTATACCCGAATTTCAATCGAAGATGCTTTTTTTGTCTTTACTATTGGGGGCCCTTTTTGCTTTTTACTGTTCATTACAAAACAATTTCCACAACCTCCAAAAAGATACTTTAGACCTATAAGAATACAAAATTTCTAAAGATATAATAATTTGCGGATTTGAAACGATTAACTGGAATTTTATTACAATAACTTAATGAATTTGAACAAGAAGGAGAGGATGACACTGCCCCCTTTTAAATTAGCATTAAAAACTTTAGAAGAGCTAGGCTTTTTCCAGTTTGACTATGATGGTAAATCGGGCTGAAAAAAACTTTTAAACAAAGATAAAAAATTAACAGTAGCTATTCGAATATCGAAAAATGGCTGTTATTATATTTCCAGCTTTTATACAACATAGCTAGAATAAAGTCTTCTAGCAAGAGAAATGGAGGAAAATCGGATGCAACCACGTGATTTAGAAAATGAAGAATGGATGAATTTAAAAACCGCTGCTGAGTATTTAAATGTATCTTACAAAACGCTATTGACTTTTCGTTCAATGGGGTTAGAGGTAGCAGAGATTGGTCGTATTCGACGCGTATCAAAATCAGCATTAGATGAATTTATGAAACAAAATAGCTTTTAAATCTAGGAATTACGGCGCAAAACTAATCTCTTCAATGAAATAAAATTAAGTCTAGGAGGATATATAACATGCAAAATATTTCAAAAAAGTACCCACAAATTAAATCATATCAATTAAAAGATGGAACAACAGTATTTCGTTTTACCGTATATCTAGGCGTTAATCCTTTAACAGGTAAAGAAAAAATCGTAACTCGAAGTAAATTTAAAACTGTAAAACAAGCGGAGCTGGCAATTGAAAAGTTAAAATTTGAATTTAGTAACGGGCTAAATCCCACAAATATGTTAAAGACGTTTAAAGATGCTTATGTATTTTGGGACGAGGCATATAAAGTATCAGGCATTACAATGAGTACTTATTCTAAAACAGAGGGTTATTTTAAAAATCATATTTTACCGTTCTTCGGCGAAATGAGATTAGGAAAAATTAATGTCGCAATGTGCGAGCAATTTGCTATCGAACTTTCAAAAAAATTGAAGTA
This sequence comes from Lysinibacillus sp. AR18-8, assembly GCF_001705465.1. Classification (NCBI taxonomy): domain Bacteria; kingdom Bacillati; phylum Bacillota; class Bacilli; order Caryophanales; family Bacillaceae; genus Lysinibacillus; species Lysinibacillus sp. AR18-8. Next base: position 122,139 of record NZ_MDGU01000009.1, on the reverse strand, counting down.
TTTTCATCATATTGTTAACTATGCTTCAGATGTTATGGAAACAGCGTTTCGTCTCGGCGATATTCATAAAAACCCTTTCAAGTTTGCACGAATTCCAAAGGAAGCACCGCATACTCAAAACGATAATTACTACGAAGTAGAAGATTTTAAAAAATTACTTCAAATTTTACCCGAACTAGATTATAAAAAACAATGTTTATTACGTCTTCTTATGTTTACAGGGATGCGTAAAAGCGAATCATTGGTTTTAACCTGGTCTGATGTAGACTTTGATAACGGACGACTTTCGATTCATTCAGCATACTCTTATTCAAAATATAACAAAGGGGAAAATGTTGGGCTTACTAAAGGGAAAATTAGAAGTATTATTCCTTTAGACCATAACACTTTAGAGATGTTGAAAACATGGAAAGAGTTACAAATTGGACAGTTGAAGCAATTGGGTCTACCTCGTAAATCGGATAACGAACAGATAATTTTCAATAACACAGTCAATAAATATTTAAAAACAAGTTCTCCAAATGACTATCTAACTGAAGCTATTGATAAAGCTAATATCAAGTATGTTACAGTTCATGGTTTACGCCATACCCACGTGACACACCTTCTTGAAGCCGAAGCAGACTTTTTTGGTATTAAGGATCGTGTAGGACATTCAAAAAAGGAGAATACGACTCATATGTTTTATTCGCATGCTACAAATAAAATAAAACAAAATACTTTACAATGTTTACTTGATTACTATAAAGAATTTGATATCAATTAATCAGGAGGAAAACAGATGAAAAATGAAATTTAAAAGAAAATACCGGACTTAAAATGTTACGAAGAGTGCCTCTAAGGAATTCTCATTCGATGACTTTCCACTCTGCACCTCCCGATATCTAATCGAATAAATATTTATTTAATACGCAATAGAGCATCAAAACTCTATTGCGTTTTTTGTTGTCTTACAATGTCTTATTTGCTAAAGCGTCGCCTATCACATAAACTGAAACTGTAGTACTAGTTACTACAACCTCTTTGTCTCCGTAAGCACGAAACAGGAGGAACATATGGTTAATATTAAAAGTTACAAACTAAAAACTAATGAACTCCGATATAAATTCCACATTTATATTGGCACAGATCCATTAACAGGCAAGGAAAAAACAACTACTCGTAGCGGCTTTAAAACAAAGAAAGAAGCTAAAGAGGCTTATTATGAGTTGCAACAAGAAATTAAAAATGGTACTTTCGGAAAAGTTTCTAAAGACACGTATCAAGAGGTCTATGAATTATGGTTAGAACAATATGAAAATACAGTAGAGGATAGCACCCTACTAAAAACTAAACGTATTTTCAGCAATCACATTTTAACTGCCTTCGGATCATATCGAATTGCTAATATTGATGCCGCAATCTGTCAAAAGCATGTAAACCAATGGGCCAAAAAACTAAAGCGCTTCAAAATGGTGAAGAACTATGCAGCTCTTGTTATGAAGTACGCTATGAAACATGGCATCATTGATAATAACCCTTTTGAATTAATCGAAATGCCTATTATCAAAGCAAAAATTTCAATTGATGAGGACGATGAAGAGTTTGAAAATTTTTATTCGCGTGAGGAGCTTGTACAGTTCTTAACCCTTTTACAAGAAGACCCTAATATTAAAAAGCGAGCTGTTTTTCGTTTGCTCGCTTTCTCTGGAATGCGTAAAGGGGAAATTTTCGCTTTAAAATGGAAGGATATCGACTTTGATACTTTTGATGTTCGAATTACTAAAGCAGTGAAACGTGGCGAGAAAGGGCTTTATCTTGGACCAACAAAAAATGGTAAACCTCGAACAATCAAAATTGATGAAGAAACCATTGAGATTTTAAAATTATGGCGAAGTGAGCAAGAAAAGATTTTTGCTGAGAAAGGGATTAACACTAATAAGAAGCAACAATTAGTGTTCTCTAATATTTACAACGTTCTTCAAGACCCTAATAAAACTGTACAATGGCTTTCAGACTTCCTTGTAAAACACAGTTTGGAGCATATTACGACACACGGACTACGTCACACACATTGCTCGTTGTTATTCGAAGCGGGTGCCTCGATTAAAGAAGTTCAGTATCGTTTAGGCCATAACGATGTGAAAACAACATTAGAAATTTATGCCCATGTTACGCGAAAAACGAAAGAAGGTACTATTAATAAATTTACAGCCTTTTTAAACAATGAATCCGATTAATTTCTAACAAAGGTTTAACAAAGGTTAATAAGGTTTTTAATAAGGATTCAATCAATTTCAGTACAACTCAAAGTCATAAAAAAAGTGTCATAAACGTTGGTATATCAACGTTTATGACACTCAGTGAAATTCAGTACATTTCACAGTATGGAGACGGCGGGAGTCGAACCCGCGTCCAGAAACTCCAATACTTCAGCTTCTACGCGTGTAGTTTGCCTATTTACGATTCACGTAACATTATGCCGACAAACAGGCGTCCTGTACGCTAACCTGGAAATCTCTTGCCGATGACTCAGGTGGCACCATCGACCGTATCCCACTAAAGTTGGGCCCTACGTTCTCTACATGGGCGATAGAGAGGCAGAGCGCTTAAGAGCTTACGCTGCGAAAGCTAAGTTTTGTTGTTTGCCAGTTATTATATAACTGTCGTTGATGACGGAGCCGAGCCCTCCGACGCGCGACCAAAGCTTGAACCATCCCTGTCGAATCCGTAACGTCCCCGGATATAATCCGGTTATAAACCGTTCGGACAACGCTGCACAAGGCAGGTTGTAAATGAACATCGTATGAGTAGATGCTCACTGGCATGTAGTACTATTATAAAATAAAGAGCTTAAAATATCAAGTAGAGACACTGAATAAGCTAGTTCACCAACTAAAACATTCTGATTAGAAGCCTAGGAAAAGTTGTGCATCTCTACTTTTCTAACACTCTAGTTTATCGCGATTTTTTTTCCTTTGAAGAAGTCTTTCCTCTAAATTGCTTGTGCCGATTATAACGCCTGAAATAATAATTATACTGCCGATAAATTGTTGCAGTGTAATGATTTCATGTAAAAATAAGGCCGCTCCAATTAGTGCGAATATGGTATTGAAATTCACAAAAATAGCGGATTCCGCTGCACCAATGTGTTTTATACATAAATTATATAGTGTATGTCCGATGGAAGTGGCTAAAATGGCGGACATGAAAAATACGAGCCATATGAACGGACTGAAGGATAAGAATGTCCCGTAGCTTCGGAAGCTTGTAGCGAATGTGAAAATTAATAAGAGTGATGAGCCTATGAGAAGCATCCAGCCTGTCATCAGCATGGGAGAGATGACTTCCGTGGCACGGCGAATGGCAAGAAAGCTAAAGGCCTGCAAAAAGAATGACATAAAGACGAGAAAATCACCTAGCTGTAAATTCGTTAGCTCGGTAATGTCGTCCACCACTGCGAATAGCACGCCAACTCCACCAAGTGCAAAGCCAATTAATTTAGATTTTGTCATAACCGTGTCTTTAAATAATACGGCAATAAGTGCCGTGAAAAGTGGACTTAAGCCACTAATAATAGCTGTTTTCATGGCTGTTGTTTGAACGATGCCATATGCTAAAAAGACATGGTGACAAATGACCCCGAAAAAACAACCAATGAATATGTACTTAAATGGCATCCCCTTTATATAAAGCGGCTGCTTCGTTAGCTTTAAAATAATAAAAATCGTAATAGCTGCAAGAAAAATACGCGCCGTTTGTATCGTTAATGGATCGCCATTGGAAACAATTACTTTCAACCATGTAACATTCATGCCCCAAAGAAACATAACGAAAACTAAAATGGAATAAACCTTTGCATTTGCCAAGTCATCACCTCCTGTTTTATTCGATCGCAAGATAAGAAGCCTCTCTATGTTCTATGAGACAACAGGCTAACACCTGCAGCAGGACCCAAATTGAAATTTGCCTCAATAAAGGGGCTTTTATAATAAGTCTAGTAGACTATTCATAGGAAAGTAGGCCGCCAGGAAAGACATCGCCTTCCAAACAGCCTACCATACTTCATACTCATCCTTAAGCAGTTCTCACCTTTTGATAAATGTATGTTCCATCTTTCATTTCATCAAGCTGTACGGGGTCACCAATTTGGACATTTTCTTGAATGCGCACTGTTAGCTTGGCTGTGGAATCCTTTAGCTGTACTAGTGCCACAGTATACGGTGCCAAATGGGCATATTCTGCTGGTGCAATATGAATGACCGTAAAGCTGTACACGGTTCCCTCATCTGGGACTTCTCGTTCATTTTTAATTTCTTGGCGGCAGGTGCTGCAATACACTTTTTTCGTTACTGATTCTACACCACAGCATTCATAAACCTTCATCTGCTACACCCTTTCTAATATGTGGACAACCGAATAAGAACCAGTGCCACCTAAATTTTGTGCAAGTGCTAATCGCGGTCGTTTTTCTAGCTGGTTTGGTGCGTGTCCGCGTAATTGTAGTACTAATTGGTAAAACTGCGCCACACCTGTTGCGCCAATAGGATGTCCTCTTGATAAAAGCCCTCCGCTTGTATTGACAGGCTTTTCTCCGTTCACGCGCGTTTTTCCTTGCTCAATAGCCAGCCAGCCTTCTAATTTCGGGAAAAAACCAAGCTCTTCAATAGCCAGCATTTCTGTCATAGAGAAGCAATCGTGAATTTCCACAACATCAATATCCTCAGGACCAACCCCTGCTTTTTCATAGGCTTGCTGACCTGAAATGCGGATCGCTGGTAATGATAGTAAATCAATGGCATCCTGCATCATTGTCGGTCCTGAAGCCTGTGCAGATGCTACTATTTTAATATCCGATGGCTTACGAGATAACACAACTGCTGCTGCTCCATCTGTAATCGGTGAACAATCGAATAAGCCAAGTGGATCTGTAATCATGCGTGCGTTCATTATTTCTTCGAGTGTTGCTGGTTTTTGGAATTGGGCTAATGGATTTTGCAATGCATTTTCACGGTTTTTCAACGCTAATTTTGCTAAATGGGATTTATTTGCACCTGTCTCATGGAAGTAGCGGTTTGCGACTACGCCAAAAAATCCTGGGAAAGTTAGACCCGCATAACGTTCGTTTGTCGTCTGATCCATTGCAGAGTTAATAAATTGCGTGACAGTGGCGGTTGGGGCATGCTTCATTTTTTCTACACCAACAACTAAAACGCTTTCATATTCGCCACTTAATATACCTAAAATACCTTGTCGTAATGCAATACCACCTGATGCACAGGCACCCTCTAATTTGGCTGTAGGGATGGGTCCGAGCCCTAGGTCATTTGCTACGATCGCACCTAGAATTTCTTGATTGGCTAAGCTACCTCCCATATAGTTACCAACAAAAACCGCATCGATTTTTAAGTCTCTTGCCTCATCTAGCGCCTCTTTACTAGCAGTGAGCATTAAATCCTTCAATGAAGCATTTTCATTGTTACCGAACTTCGTCATACTTACACTATGAACATATACCGTCATTGCGTCACCTCCATATGCTGTTTTACTAGCTCACGCTTTAATATTTTCCCGTAGGAGCTTTTTGGTAGGGCTTCAACTACGAAAATTTCTTTTGGCTTTTTAAAGCTTGCTAAATGTTGCTGGCAAAGCTCGATTAAGGCAGCCTTCTCAATTTCCCCACGGCCGTTTGGCACGACATAGGCGACAATGGATTCGCCCCATTTGTCATCTGGAATACCAATCACACATGTTTCCTTGACGAATTCATGCTTGTTCAACACTTCCTCTACTTCTCGCGGATAGATATTTACACCACCTGAAATAATGACCTCCTTTTTACGGTCCACGATCGATAGGTAGCCATGCTCATCTAGCTTGCCTAAATCGCCTGTATGAAGCCAGCCATCACGCAATGTTTCTGCTGTCGCCTTTTCGTTATTCCAATAGCCCTGCATAATAAGCGGGCCCTTTGCTGTAATTTCGCCTATTTCTCCTACTGGACATTCATTGCCCTCAGCATCCACGATTTTCACATCAACAAAAGGTCCAATTCTACCACATGAATCAAGGCGGGATGGTAAATCTTCGCGTGGCATCATCGAAATGCACATCGGTCCCTCTACTTGACCATAGGTTTCTACAAATTTTGTTCCTACTTTATCTAGTGCCTCTTGCAACTTAGCAGCAGCGATCGGTGAGCCTGCCATATTAATCGATTTAATAGTACGAAGCTTCTGCGGGTCGAACTGATCGTGCTGAATCATAAGGTTGACCATCGTTGGGACTAGGAAAATGATTGAAATACGGTCCTGCTCTAATAAATGAACAAATTGCTCTGGCTCAAATTTATCGTAAATAACTTGTGTTAAGCCATAGAGCCATGCCACATGACTTAAAAAATTTGCCCCGTGTGTCAGTGGTGCGACGTGACCGAGCATATCCGTATAGTCAACTTCACACGCTATTGCTAAGGATAGGGCTCCACTAACCATATTGCGATGTGACAGCATAACACCTTTCGGATTACCTGTCGTTCCTGAAGTATACATAATGGCCATCGTATCATTTTCTTCCACTTCATTTTCATGGGACTGCCCTTTAAACTGTTTTACTACTAGCTCATACGGTTCTCCACAATAAAGAATAGGAAAGTCAATTTGTAGCGGATCAATTAATGATTTTTCACCAATCATCAGACTCATACCTGAATCATTCACCTGATACTCATGTTCTTTCGGATGCAAGCGGTAATTAAGTGGGACTTTAATAAGACCATATAAAGAAACAGCTACATCAAGCTCTATATGCTCTAATCTATTTGACATTAAAATACCTACGCGCTCTCCTTTTTGTAAGTTAAGGCTTTTAAAATAAGCTGTTAGAGCATAGGCCCGTTCCATCAAATCGGCATAGGAAATCGCACGGTCTTTGAATTTAACTGCTATTTTATCTGGATACGCTCGAGCCGATTTCAGTGCTAATTGGCCAATTGTACTCATTTATCTTCCCCCTGTTCATCAAAATGAAAAATTAGAACCCCAAATTGTTGATCCTTCCGTCTTTTCGGTATCGCCTCTCTTAATGGATAGAGGATGAATTCGACTGTGATAGCGATTTCATTTTCTCCTTCAAGAAAATGACCACCAGTAAAATGTTGATCACAATCGACAAAAGATCCATGAAAATGAATATCTAAATCATTCGTCTCCATATCTATCCCAATAAACCCTAAACCAGAAATGAGTTCGACCGGAGAGGTAGTTTGCCGTTTTGGTGAATAAACAATGGTCCCTTGCTTTTCACCTCTTTGAACTTGGACATAGGTAGCCTGCTTTAGGGATCCCATGCATTGAAATTGCCCTCCCTTTACCCCAAAGTGATTGCAAACCTCTTTCATCCCAGTAAATAAATCCGTTCCTGCTTTTAATCTTCCGATAATTCTATCCGTAGGTCGGTCATACAAAGCTTGCCAACGAGAATTATCCAATACTAATCCCTCCATCTACCTTTAACACCTGAGCAGTTGCATAGCTAGCCTCCCTCGATGCAAAGTATAAGACAGCACTTGCAATATCATCAGGTGTGCCGATACGCTTAATAACCTGCTGATCTAAATTGTATGGAACCCCTGTTGTAATACCTGTTAAGGTTGCGCCTGGTGCCACGGAGTTACAAGTAATATTAAGTGGGCCAAGCTCTTTTGCTACCCATTTCGTAAGGGCAATTACCCCTCCTTTTGATGCAGCATAAGCTGGACCTGATCGACCTGTACCATCTTCACCAGATGTAACACCACCGTTTAAACCTGAAACTGAGCTAATATTAATAATCCGACCATATTGAGAATCCTTCATATGTGGGTACACACATGCCTGGGTAAACATAAATGTTGCTTTTAAGTTCGTATCAAGATCACGCGACCATTCCTCAAAAGTCATTGTTTCAATATTTTTGCGACTACATGTCCCAGCATTGTTCACCAAAATATGAATCTCTCCATACTTTTCAACTGTGCGATTGACTGTTGCTTTCACAAACTCTGCATCACGAATATCTCCTAAGCATTCTAAATAGCTGTCATGTGCTAGTTTTTCAATTGTCTTCTCACATGAATTTAAGTCAACTAAAACAACATGTACCCCTTGCTTTGAAAGCTGGACCGCAACTGCTTGTCCAATCCCACTTGCTGCTCCTGTAACAATCGCTACATCATCTTTTAATGTCATCATAGTTTTCCCCTTTGCTATTTAATATTTAATAAATCTGGTAAAAATGTTGATAGAGAAGGTATATAGGTTACAAGTAATAAAACGATAACCGAAGCAACAATAAACGGGACTACCCCTTTGGAAATTTGAATGATATTAGCCTTTGACATACTTGCTGCAACATATAAATTCAAGCCAACAGGTGGTGTAAATAAGCCGATTGCTAAGTTAATTGTCATAAACACGCCAAATACAGCTGGGTCTACATCGAGCATTAACATAATTGGAAGTAATATCGGGACGAATATATAAAACGCAGAAATGGCATCAATAAATGCACCCGCAATTAATAAAATAATATTTACTAGTAATAAAATAATGATTTTATTATCTGTTAAACCTAAAACCGTATTTGAAATAGTAGAGGCGATTTGCTCTGTTGTGACAATATAGGCAAAGACAGAGGCGGCACTTACGATAATCATTACAACAGCTGTTTGTAACGCCGACTCAATAAAAATACGATACATCATTTTTATGTAGCCTTTTCGATGAATGAACAGTCCGACAATTAGTCCATATACAACCGCAATAACTGCCGCTTCTGTTGGTGTAAAAAACCCTCCATAGATACCACCTAAGATAATGACAGGAATCATTAATCCTGGTAGTGCCTTTATAAATGCATCCCAACGTTCTTTTCCTGTACTTTTTTGCTTAGTTGCTTCCACAGAGTCATTAAAAATACCCTTTTGAATATCACGTTTGCGGACATACATCCCAGCAATAAATAAACCGATACCTACTAAAATACCTGGTATAACCCCTGCCATAAAAAGACGGTTAATTGTAATTGGGATTTGATCTCCTGCTACTACTGCAAAAATAATGAATGCAATCGATGGGGGAATAATAATACCTATCGCACCCGCACTCGCCACTAATCCACCAGCAGTTTCTTTACGATAGCCGTTTTTCACCATTGCTGGAATGAGAATACCTCCAATTGCAGCAACTGTGGCTGGACCAGACCCTGAAATAGCAGCGAAGAAAATCGCTACTAATACCGTTACAAGTACAATCCCACCTTTACGATGTCCTACTAATGTTTGTGCAAAGTCGATTAAACGCTTAGAAATTCCGATATGGTCCATAATGACACCAGCTAAAATAAAGAATGGAATCGCTAATAGCGTAAACTTTGCCACGCTCGTATACATAATATCTGTTAGTGCCTCAAAACCAGATAGTCCTTGTGATGCAAATAGGACTACCATTGAGGATACCGCTAAGGAAGCAGCGATTGGTACCCTTAAAAATACGAGCAATATAAAGGAGCCAAAAAGTAATAATGCTATCATACGAGCTCATCCCCTTTCGCTCCATTCCCTTCATTACTCACTGCTTTATACTCTTCTAACATTGCTTGAACTGTACGAATTAAGCACAGTAATGCACCTAGTGGTAATGCCGAAGATAAAATCCACTGCGGCATCCCTAAGGCTGGTGTTGTTTGATTAATCTGCATTTGGAACAATACCATATCAATGCCGTAATAAAGTAATACTGCAAACAATACACCACTCGCTACTGATGAAATAATGACAATCGCCTTTTTTGTCAGCTTGTTCCCTTTATCGAACAATAAGGTAAAACCAAGGTGTGCGTATCTCCGCACACCTAATGCTGTCCCAACAAATGTAAGCAATACTAACAAATTAACTGTGATTTCTTCTGTAAAAGAAAGGGATAAGTTGACTAAATTACGAGAAACAATGTTTACAAATGTTATAAATGTAATCGCTGCAAATGTAACGCTTAATATAATCTCTTCAAAGTAGTCTAAGAATTTCATATGTTTCCCCCTTATGGCGTAAACGCTTTCAGTAAATCTTCTCCCCAAATATCTGTGTATTTATCATAAATAGGCTGAACAGCTTTTTTAAACGCTTCCAATTCTGCATCTGTTGGCGTATAAACATTCATTCCTTTAGCTTTTAAATCTTCAATTTGTGATGCTTCTTTTTCACGTGCAATTTTCACTTGATATGCAGCTGCCTCTTTACCTAGTCGATCAAATAATTCACGGTCTGCATCACTTAAAGAATCATAGAGCTTTTTATTCATACCTAACACTAATGGATCATATGAATAGTTCCACAATGTTAAGTAATCCTGAACTTCATCTAGCTTTGACGAAGCAATAACATCAATAGGATTTTCTTGCCCATCAATCGTTCCTTGCTGCAATGCTGTAAACACTTCTGAGAATGTCATTGTTGCAGGATCTGTTCCTAATGAACGGTATAAATCTGTGTACATGGTAATACCAGGTATACGAATCTTTAATCCATTTAAATCTTCTGGTAGCTTAATTTCACGCTTACTATTCGTTATTTGACGGAAACCATTTTCTCCATAGCCTAAAGCTTGTACTCCCTTTTCAGCTAAAAGTCCTTTAAGCTTTTCTCCCCCTTCTCCATTAAACACTTTATCTACCTCTGAATGATCCTTAAGTAAAAAAGGTGCACTTGTCACACCAAAACGTTGATCTAAAATCGAATAAATAATCGTAGAGTTAAATGTTAAATCAATTGAACCCTTTGCTAAGCCTTCAACAGCCTTACCAGAATCTCCCCCAGATAATTGTTCATTCGTAAATACTTCAATTTTAATGCGACCATCTGTTTCTTTATCCATATCATCTGCCAGTTTTTTTGCTGCCTCATACCATGTTGATGAATCTGATACTGTGACAGACATTTTTAATTTATATGACTTTTCTTTATCATCAGCATCCCCGCTACTGCTACCACCACAGGCAGCTAGTATTGCTGATACGATCAAGAGCATAGCCAAGAGAAGATTTCTCCCTTTTAAAAATTTCCTCATAAAATATCCCCCTACTCTTTTTATATTAGATTCTATAATTATTTTATAATTCCGAAAAATCTAAATATATATTCTTAGGGGATAAAAAGTCACATGATAATTGAGTGATTTTTGTCTCTAATAAATAAAAAACATACAAATAACAGCATTTTTAAGTATTTAATTAGATGCTTTTTCTTTTTCGAAACAGCAAAATAGCAATCATTAATTCCAGTTTGTTTTCATTATTATTAATATCAATCTTTAAAAGCTTTTCTATTTTTTTTAAGCGATATTTTAATGTATTTTTATGAATATGAAGGGCATCAGCAATTTCCTGTAAGCCTCCTTTACTTTTTAGCCACATTTCTAGATTGTATATTAGTTCTTCTTCCTCTATTAAAGAACCAATTGTTCTGCCGATGAAATGGCCAACCTTTTGTTCATCAAGGTCGGACAATAGTAACTCTAATTTCAAATCCTCTTCAAATACTATTTGTCTATTTTCTATAGCAACTGTTAACGCTATATTTGCTTCATTATAGGATGCATTTAGCTCAAAGAAGGAATGTGAGTTGCCGACGCCTATAAATATATCGTCATCATATAGCTTTATCAGTTTACGGTTAAATGAATGAAGTGTTTGCTCTAAATGAATACGCGTTATTTTGGGGACAAGCAGCACTAGCTTATCAAAGCTCCATTGAAAAATATGTAATTGAGGATGGATTATTTGAATTGCACGCAAATAATCCACCCCCTTCTCATCGATTCTCCTATTCAATTGAATTATAATAATTCGATTGTAGAGCTCTGTATCAATATTTAACATTTCTGCTCGTTGCTCTAGCAACAATTGATTTACCTGACCATTTAATAAATCTAGCAGGAAGAGCTCAAACATTTTAGTCTCTCGTTCTTTTTTACGGTGCATTAAAAAATCTTCCACAAAAAACTGTGTAATTTTCTGAACAAGCTTCCCGTATTTTTCTATTTCCACAGGTTGTCCAGTAACACCAATTACTCCGATTGATGTATCTTCAATAACTAATGGCATGACAAGACCCTCACGCACACCCTTCAATTGAACCGACAGTTCCTTCGTCATATGCATGACTTCTTTGTTTTTCATGGCTATTAAAGCACCCTCATGAAATTGATTCATCCTCGACATGTCTGTGCTGGCAATAATAAATCCATTATGATCGATTACAACAACATTTTGATCAATCAACTCACCAAGCTCTCTTACAATTTTTGTGCCAATTATTTGCAAATCAAACATTGTGCCACCCCCCATAAAGATTAATATACTGATTATGCCGAAAATTTAGTATATTTTAGCTATTTTACTACAGTTTTCTATGCTCTTGTAGATAAAATCAACAATATGTGCGGCTTGCATGCTTGCTTCTAGATTTTCTTTATGGATACCAGATTGAATTTGCAGCAAGCAACCAGGATTAGCCGTAACGATAACTGTAGGCTGTAGCGCCTTAATCGTAGCCATTTTTGTAGTTAAAATATTATCTGCTGATGCAGGCTGCAATAAATTATATATTCCTGCTGAACCACAACATGTATTGGCATTTGGCAGCTCTTTAAAGTGCACATTCGGTAGGGCCTGTAAAATCATTCTTGGCTCATTAAAGATTTTATTAACATTGCGTAAATGGCAGGAATCCTGATAGGTTACAAGAGTCTTGTTTACTTGTTGTGGCAAGGTTGCTAAATAATCCAGTAGCCCAGCTTTGACAAGCAGACTTGAAATATCAATTGTCTTCTTTGAAAATCGAACTGCTTTTTCACGATAGCGTTCATCACTATGTAAGTGCTTTTCATATTCCTTTAAGAAAGCACCACAACCACCTGCGTTATTAACAATATAGGTATAATCATCTGAATCAAATAGCTCTACATTACTAATTAAGTTTTGCTTACCACGCTTTAGTTCACCACTATGCCCATGGAGAGCCCCGCAGCAACTTTGATTATCTGGAATAACGACATCAACACCAAGCAATTGTAGCAAGGACACCGTTTTTTCATTTGTTTCCTTATAAAGTGTATCCATTAGACAGCCTGTAAAAAAGGCCACCTTCATCGAAGCTGTTTTTACCTTCTTTAATGGCTGTACCTTTTTAGCTACGGGTGGTAAAGATGCCTCCATTGTTTTTAAATGCTTTGGGAATAAATTTAAAAACCCAATTTTCCGTACAGCTTTTTGTAGACCTGTTTTTTGATAAAGATGCACTAGACTAACTGCATGCTCCATATTTTTTTGCTTGACGAAAAGATGATTGAAAACAATTTTTCTTGTTGTTTTTTCTACGAAGGAAGATTGCTTCACTTCTTGTACGGCTTCACGGGTTTGCTCGATTAAAGCACCATACTGTACACCAGCTGGACATGCCGGCTCACATGCGCGACATCCTAAACATAAATCGAATGATTGTTCTACAGATGCATCGAAAGGTACAATCCCGTCACGTACTGCCTTCATTAAGGCAATGCGTCCACGTGGTGATTGTGCCTCATCCTGCTCCATGTGAAGATAGGTCGGACAGCTTGGCAAACAGAAGCCACATCTCATACAGTCGAGCAATAGATTTTCATCGACATGTGTCTGGAAGGATTGCTGCATTTGCTGTTGTACGTTAGTTACCACCATGTACCACCACTCTTTTCTTCGTTTCTTTAGCAAAGACTTTGCCAGGATTCATAATATGGTTAGGATCGAAAGTTTGCTTAATGTTTTTCATTACATTGATACCGATAGGACCAATTTTCCATTCTAAATAAGGTGCTTTCATTTCACCTACACCGTGCTCCCCTGTAATCGTGCCACCTAGCGACAGTGCTGCCTCAAAAATTTCCGAAAATGCCGCTTCCACACGGTGCATCTCCTCTTCATCTCGCAAGTCTGTTAAACATGTAGGATGCAAATTTCCATCCCCTGCATGACCAAATGTGGCAATATTGACATTGTACTTTTCGGATATATCATTGATTCTCATCACCATTTTGGCCAGCTCTGATCGTGGTACTGTGGCATCCTCTAAAATAACTGTCGGTTTTAATTTTGCTAATGCTGATAATGCGACACGTCTTGCTGTTTTAATTTGCTCCGCTTCCTGTGCATCTTTTGCAATTTGCGTAAAGAGAGCTCCATTTTCTTCAGCGATTCGTACCATTTCTTTGACATCTTGTTCTACTTGATGCATTTCACCATCCTGCTCAAGTAATAGCATTGCTTCTACATCTGTTGAGAGTCCAATTTTCATATACTGCTCGACGGCGCTAATTGTTTTTTTATCAAGAAATTCTAGCGTTACGGGAATGATTTTATTGGCAATAATACTAGAGACTGTTCTCGCTGCATTCTCTAAGGATTCAAAGTATGCGATGCTCGTCATTTTATATTGTGGCAACGGAATAAGCTTTAAAGTAATCGCTGTTACGACACCCAATGTTCCCTCTGCTCCAACAAATAATGATGTGAGGTCATAGCCCGCTACGTCCTTTGCTAGTTTGCCACCTGTTTCTAAAATATCCCCGTTCGGTAAAACAATTTGTAACCCTTTCACATAATCCTTTGTTACACCGTATTTTAAACCCCGCAAGCCACCTGAATTTTCACTGACATTGCCACCGATTGTAGAAATTCTCATTGAGCTTGGATCAGGAGGGTAAAATAAACCTTGTGATTCAACAAATATACAAAGATTCTCGGATATAATACCTGGCTGAACTGTAATCGTTAAATTTTCCTTATCAAAATTTAAAATCTGATCCATTCTATTAAATAAAATCACTACTCCCCCCTCATAAGGCACCGTTCCTGCTGCAAGGTTTGTCCCAGAGCCTCGAGGAATAATTGAAATCTTATATTCATTACATACTTTTAAAACCTCTGCAATTTCCTCTGCATTCCCTGGTGAAATGACAAGATCAGGTAAGCGCTGAAAATTTGCCGTTGCATCATAGGAATATGCTAAAAGCTGTGCAGTTGAGTTTTTAATGTATTTTTCACCAACAATGTGCGTAATTTTTTCGATAACTGTTTTATTCATAAGACTCACCTCGAAATGAATTATGTAGTTACTACAATTTTAATTGTTTGAATTTTCTAAACATATGTCTTGGAAGATAAAAAAGGGGATTATATTTTAATTTTTTTGTGTTATAGGACCAAAAAAAGAAGCTGTTGGATAGATCCAAACAGCTTCTAACAAATTTGCTTCAATATAGAAAAAAACAGATGAGAAAGTTCGGCACTTGCCTGCTTTCTCATCAGCCTTTTTAACGCTGGCGTTCCTTGAAGGCACGTTCCATCTCGCGTTTGGCTTCTTTTTTGCGCATGTCGCTGCGCTTGTCGTAGTCTTTTTTCCCTTTACCAATGCCGATAAGGAGCTTGGCATAGCCATCCTTGATGTACATTTTCAATGGAACGATTGTGTAGCCGTCACGTTTTACGGCACCGACTAGCTCGCCGATTTGCTTTTTGTGGAGCAGCAGCTTGCGGGTGCGTAGTGGATCGTGATTGAAGCGGTTGCCTTGTTCAAAGGCGCTAACGTGCATATTGTTGATCCATGCTTCACCATTGCGGACGCGGACAAAGGAGTCTTTCAGTTGGACTTTGCCTGCACGGATGGATTTGATTTCTGTACCTGTTAGGACCATGCCTGCTTCGATTGTTTCTTCGATGAAGTAGTCGTGGCCTGCTTTTTTGTTTTGTGCTAATACTTTACCAGAACCTTTTGCCATATCTTTCACCCTCTACTTAAAAGGTTGAGCTTAAGCGAAAGTACCCTTTCAATGAATACTTTCGCTTAGGCTTATTTACGTTTTGTTTTTTTCTTTTTGCCTTTTTTGGCAATGCCCTCATAGAACTTTTGCTTTTGCTTCACGCGTTTTTTTGGACCTGGGCTTGAGTCATCTTTGCGGCGTCCACGTGGATCACGGTCACTTTCGCGTCGTTCACCTTGCTTTGATGAGCTACGAGTTCCACGGTCATCCTCTTGACGACCGCCTCTACGATTGCCACCACGTCCGCCTTTTTCCTCATCACTGCGTGTGCTTCGGCGACTGCGTCCACCTTTGTTATCGCTATAATTTTTACGTGCATGAATAACAGTTGGTGCTGCTTTGCGTGTTCGTCCATATGAAGTTACCATTCCAACGATTTCAAAGTCAATGGATGACTCCTCAATAATGACATTTGCCACACGAACTGTCACTTCATCCCCAATACGGAATTGGCGATTCGTTCGTTCCCCGATCATAATCATTTGACGATCATCGAAGCGGTAGTAATCATCAGTCATATTGCTAATATGGACAAGCCCTTCGATGGTGTTGGGTAGCTCCACGAAAATACCGAAGTTTGTAATGGAAGAAACAATCCCTTCGAATTCTTCGCCAATTTTGTCGGACATATATTGTGCTTTT
Organism: Lysinibacillus sp. AR18-8; assembly: GCF_001705465.1. Lineage (NCBI taxonomy): Bacteria > Bacillati > Bacillota > Bacilli > Caryophanales > Bacillaceae > Lysinibacillus > Lysinibacillus sp. AR18-8. Next base: position 105,628 of record NZ_MDGU01000009.1, on the reverse strand, counting down.
TTCAGTGCGTCTGTATCACGTTCTGCATCAACAGCACGACGTTCACGCTCAGACGTGTGGTCAGCAATTTCATCCATTGCCATACTCCACTGTGCAATGGTTTCTCTCGATGTATCCTTGTTAATTAAATACGTACGAATTAAACGGTGTACAACTAAGTCAGGATAACGACGAATTGGTGATGTGAAGTGTGTATAGAAATCCGTTGATAAGCCAAAGTGTCCAAGACTTTCAGGGTAGTACTTCGCCTGCTGCATTGAACGTAGGAGCATCGTTGAGATAACAGGCTCCTCTGGCATCCCTTCAATGGCCTTCAAAACATCCTGTAATGCCTTAGGATGAACGGTATTACCAGTGCCTTTAATCAAAATACCGAAGTTCGTGACAAATTCAAAGAAGCGTTGAAGCTTTTCAGGCTTTGGATCTTCGTGAATACGGTATAGAAACGGTACATTCATCCAGTGGAAGTGCTCTGCCACTGTTTCATTGGCAGCTAGCATGAAATCTTCAATTAATTTCTCCGCTACTGTTCGTTCACGTAATTCTATATCAATTGGCCATCCTTCTTCGTTTACGATCACCTTGGATTCTTTGAAGTCAAAGTCAATGGCTCCTCGCATTTCGCGTTTACGGCGTAAAATACCCGACAGCTCAGCCATGTTTTTAAACATTGGAACAAGTGGCTCATAGCGTTCAATTAGTGCCTCATCCTGCTCCTCTAAAATCTTGTAAACGTCCTTATACGTCATACGTTCAGTCGTTTTAATGACACTTTGGAAAATTTCATGTGCAACCACATTACCATTCGCATCAATAATCATTTCACAGGAGAGTGTTAAACGGTCAACCTGTGGATTTAATGAACAAATGCCGTTTGATAAACGATGTGGAATCATTGGAATGACACGGTCTGTTAAATAAACACTTGTCGCGCGATCGTAAGCTTCAATGTCAATGACCGAGCCTTGCGTTACATAATAACTTACGTCTGCAATATGTACGCCAAGCTTATACGTTCCATCTACATTTTTCGTTACGGTTACGGCATCATCTAAATCCTTTGCATCTGCCCCATCAATTGTCACAATCGTTTCATGACGTAAATCACGACGCCCTACTAAATCAGCCTCGGTAATTTCATCTGGCACACGCTGTGCAGCAGCAATGACTTCATCTGGGAATTCAGGTGGAATGTCATGCTTATATAAAATGGATAAAATGTCCACACCTGGATCATTTTTATGTCCTAAAATTTTTGTAATATAGCCTGTAGCAGATTTTAAATCCTCTGGCCATGTTGCTACCTCAACAACAACCTTATGTCCATCGACAGCTCCTAATGTATCTCCTTTGGCAATAAAGATATCCATTGGTAGCTTTTTATCGTCTAGGACAACAAAGCCGAAGCCACGGTTAGCCTGAAATGTGCCGACAAAGCTTGTTTGACCGCGCTCAACGACCTTTGTAACCGTACCCTCACGTCGATCACCAAATGATTCCTTTAAAACACGAATCAGAACGATGTCTCCGTTAATGGCACCGTTAATTTCATGCGGCGGAATGAACACATCATCCATGCCCTCGACATCAGGTGTCACGAAGCCAAAGCCCTTCGCATGTCCGATAAATTTACCTCTTAGCAAATTCATACGCTCTGGTAGGCCATAGCGATTGGAGCGAGAGCGTACAACTAAGCCTTGCCCTTCCATGCGGACAAGTGTTTTCACAAGCTCCTTGAACTCCTCCGCATCCTCAAAGCCGAATTCATCCTCGATTTCACCGACGGTTAGTGGTTTATAATCATCTTTGCTGAAAAAATCGAGTAAACGACTTTGTAGTGTATCTTTTTGATCTTTCATACATATTCCCTCCTTCATGAGAAAATCCTATTTATAATTATTGTGCCCAATTTAGGCTTTCTAAAAAGCGATAAATGTCCTCATGTAATTGATCTTTTTCTTGATCTAATGTAATAACATGTTTTGAGTTTTCATACCACTTGATGTGCTTTTCAAGTGACTCAGTTTGATTATATATAATGTTGGCAGATTCTGTCTCTATTACTTCATCATTTGTAGCTTGTACGACGAAAATAGGCGCGTAAATCATGTCAATTTCTTGACGAGTGCGAGCTATAAATTCTCGTAGCTGCTGTAGAGATGGCATGCCTTTGTCAGCAATGCTTGCAACTTCAGCTTCAATTTGCTCTTCCTGTTTCCCTTGGAACTTTTTATAGTCCCTTGCATATTTCAAGACACCCTCAAACATAACGTCGGTTGTACGCATTGTCATAGGGGCACACATTGTCACAATTCCTTTAACAGGATTATTTAATGCAACGTTTAATGCCATAACACCGCCTAATGAAAGGCCAGCAACGGCTATTTCCTGATAGCCAGCATCCTGTAACTGTTTGTAGGCGGCAATAACATCCTGCCACCAGTCTGCTGGACCTGTTGTGATTAGTTCTTCTGGTTCCACACCGTGACCTTTATAGTGAGGTGCTAATGTAGTATACCCTTTTTTCTCTAAAAATCTACCAAGCATTCGTACGTCTGCAGAGCTTCCTGTGAAGCCGTGTAATAATAAAACAGCACGTGGTCCTGCCTGAAAGAAAAATGGCTGTGATAATGATTTGTTCACTGTAAGCACTCCTTCATTCTAAAACACTTATACATACTATACCCATTCTCGTCATCTCAATGATGCCCAGCGGATGACATTGGTTATTGCATTACCATTCATTTATTACTCCAGAGAGAGAATTTACCATTTAACAATGATAAAAGAAAACGCCCAACCAATTCGGTTAGGCGATATATCTTCAACTATTAGATTTTTGTAATAGCGATTGCTAATAAAAAGAACACTATAGCTAACACAATTGTTGCACGGTGAAGGATTAAATCCATACCACGTGCTTTTTGCTTTCCAAATAGTTGCTCAGCTCCACCCGAGATGGCACCTGATAAGCCTGCACTTTTACTAGATTGAAGTAATACCACAACGATTAACGCTAATGATACGATAACTAATGAAACTAATACTACTGTATGCATTCACTGCACCTCCCGAACTTTGAAACATCACAACAGACTACATTATAACAAAAAAAGGTTGTGATGACAAACTTCGCTTTATGTTTTGCTGGAAATTTTCCGCCTCATGCTTCCATCCTTGTCGACTTATGCTACTATTTGTGGATGTCACTCCCTATAAATTAAACTATAATGGCAAAAATGAATTTTTTTGGAGGGTGGGAAAATGAATAAAAAAATAGCAGCGCTGCTTGTGCTATGCTGCATGATTCCGTTTCTTACTGCATGCTCAAAGGCCATTGACCTACTTCTTGAGGAAGAGGATGTAACAACTACGACCTTAGCAGAAGAAACAGAGAATGATATGAAGAAGCCAGAAAGTAAAGCGTTATCTGCCTCTTTTTCACCTAATGATCTTTTTTCAACCTCATTATTTAAGGATGATCCTGCCTTACTACAATTCACTAAAAAAGTCGAAAAACAAGTAGCAAAGTTTGAACAGCACTTTGAAGTCCCTTATACCGGGAAGCTAAACTTCGAAGATTTTGAGGTGCAGCTGAATGACTTAAATAGCCTGCTTTCTTTCGTTGATCCCTATACAGCTGGTTATTTTCTTACTTATGAATGGACGGCTTGGGAAACCGAGGATGGCTATTTGGTAGAGTTGTCGATTGATTACTTAACAGATGCCAAAAAGGAGCAAAAGGTCGATCAATATGTAGAGGCTTTTGCTGAACAGTATATTACGACAGATATGACAGATTTTGAACGTGCTAAAATCATTAATGATACGGTCGTACAATTAGCCACTTATACAGAACAAGGCTCTACTGAGGGACAAACGGCTTTTGAGCTGATAGACGAGGAAACTGCGGTATGTCAAGCCTATGCTCTACTAGCTTATCGCCTACTATTAGCATCGGATGTAGAAGCTAAATACGTATATGGCTATAGTGAGGATCAGCTGCATGCTTGGAATTTAGTCAGTATCGATGGCAATTGGTATCATCTTGATACAACGTGGAATGACGTGGATTCAGCGGAGCCTTATGCGATTTCCTATGAATACTTTTTAGTCAGTGATGAAAAACTAAGCCAAGATCATTTATGGGTAAAAGAAAATTATTTTACTGCTACAAATAACAATTATGATTTTATGCATGATATGTGGTATGCCAATACTGTGGATGATGTGATTTATTATAATAGTATCAATGATAATATGGTCTATTCCTATAATTTAGAAACAAATGAAAACAATCAAATTACAGAAACGGCATGCTATTATTTAGCTACTTATGATGATTTCATTTATTGCAGTGACTATGACAATGCCGGTTATTTAACAAAAATTAATGTCCAGGACGGCTCCGAAGAAGTCTTATTTGAAGATGAAGTCCTCAACTTGTACATTGAAGAAGACATTTTATATTATGAAACAATTGATGGCGCACAACATCAGGAAAATTTGTAATGCCCCAAAAGAATCTGTGTGATTTTTACACAGATTCTTTCCTTCCCCAATATTTACATAATTACCATATTCCATTAACAAACCTTTAACGCTAGCTTTACACCATTCCTTTACACTTACAATTGAATTCACCTAAAGGAGGAAAATCATGAAATACGCAAAAAAATGGACTTCATTGTTCTTAGCAAGTGCAGTGACTTTATCCGCAGTTAGTATCCCACAGCAAGAGGTACATGCAGCCGAAGTAAAGAAACCGACGAATGTCATTATGCTTGTGATGGATGGTAGCAGTAATAATGCTGTCACCCTTTCCCGCTGGTATAAAGGTGAAAGCCTAGCAATGGATGAAATTTTATCGGGTGCTATGCGCACATATTCTGCTGAATCTGCCATTACCGATTCCGCTCCTGCTGCGACAGCATTAGCAACTGGGCATAAATCGAACGATAAATATATAGGTGTGCTGCCCTCTGTGATCAACTCCCCTGGATTAACGCAAATCGCTAAGGAAGATGCCTTCCGACCTGTAGCCAATGTGCTAGAAGGAGCTAAGCAGCAAGGTAAGGCCACTGGATTAATTTCTACTTCCGAAATTCAACATGCTACACCAGCTGGTTTTTCTGCCCATGTCAACAATAGAAGTCAATATGGTGATATAGCAGAGCAGCAGGTTTACCAAAATATTGATGTTGTCTTAGGTGGTGGACTGGAATCACTCTCACCAGGCACATCGAAAAACGCTCGTCAAGATGGCGAGGATTTAATCAAGGTTTTGAATGAAAAAAATTATGATCTCGTTAAAACGCGCGATGAGCTATTTAACAGTCAATCCTCAAAAATTTGGGGAAGCTTTGCGCCAAGTGCACTTGCTTATGATTTAGATCGTGCTAAAACAAGAGCATCTGAGCCTACACTTGCTGAAATGACAAATAAAGCAATCAATACGCTGAAAAAGGATGAGGATGGCTTCTTCCTCTTTGTAGAAGGTAGTAAGGTTGACTGGGCTGCACATGCCAACGATACTATTGGTATTATTAGCGATATTTTATCGTTTGATGATGCAGTGAAAGAAGCGGTTGATTTTGCGAAGGAAGATGGTAATACTTTAGTCATCGCAGTAACTGATCATGGAAATAGTGGCATTACGATGGGGAACGCTAACACTACTAGTACCTATTCCAGCATTCCAGTCTCTGCGTACATCGACCCGTTAAAAAAAGCTACAATGACCATTGAAGGAGCTTTAAGCCAACTAAAAGAAGATCGCTCGAATTTAGTTGAGGTCGCTGCTCTTTATGGCTTAGATTCATTAACGGAGGACGAGCTTAAAACATTACAGTCTGCTAAAGACTTAGGCAATGAAATGGTAAAAATGCTAGCCAATCGTGCAAACATTGGTTATACAACAGGTGGCCATACGGGTGAAGATGTATTCTTATATTCATTTGGTCCTTCTAAATTGACAGGATTAGTAGAAAACACTGATTTAGCCCATACAATGGCACGCTTTATGGGCTTTGACTTAAACACATTAACAAATGATTTATATGTGCCTGCAACGAAGGCATTTACGGAAAAAGGATTTACAACAAAAATTGACTTATCGAATAAAGAAAACCCAACATTTATTGCACAAAAAGCAGATGTTACAGTGAAAATTCCAGTCAATAAAAACACGATGATCTATGAACAAACTTCAACAAACACGGCAAAGACTCATACTTTTGATACAATCAATGTCTACAATGGCTCTGAATTTTATGTATCTAAAAAAGTTATTAATGAAGTGAAATAAAAATAATAGCGCGAACATAAGTTGAGATTATTCCCTTATGTTCGTGCTTTTTTTACATAAGTAAACCAGCCAATAATTTGTAAACTCTACGTATCCCCCCCAAAACCTTAAATTTACCTTAAATTAATCTTATGATTTACTGAATTCATCTTAATTCAGCAACATTTTTCTCCACATTCCGTCAAATCAGTGTTAAAAACATAAGGTAAGGATTTTTAACTAGTAAATTACTATTTTTTGAAAGTTTAATCCTATACTTTTTTTCATTGGAGGTGGACAAATGCAATCCATCAAAAATAATGAGTATCTACGCTTTATTGGCTTCACGTTGTTTTATTTGATTGTTTTGGTACTGTTGTTTCTTATACATGGCTTCCATGATATGAACGCTGGACCATTTATATATACGGAATTTTAAATAAAGGAGATTAAAATATGTTAAGTATTTTGGCAGCTATTGAACGTGTGGCCCTCCAGCAGCCACAAAAAACTGCTTATCAGACTCACAATGCCTCCTTAACTTATAGTGAGCTTTGGCATTTATCGGAACGTCTTGCCGATTATTTAATGAAGCTTAAGTTGCGGAGACAACAGCCTATTGTCATTTATGGACATATGTCCCCCTTACAAATTGTTGCGTTTATCGGAGCTGTAAAAGCTGGCCATCCATATGTGCCTGTTGATTTGTCAACACCATCAGAAAGATTACAGCTCATTACAGAAGCTTCTGGAGCAGGTTTAGTATTGACAACAGAGCTATTACAGATGCCGTTGAACCTGCCAGTTATGGCAGTGCATGATATTCTGGATGCCTCCTCAAAGGACGTGATCCTATCATCCGCAACATGGGTTCGAGATGAGGATATCCATTATATTATTTACACTTCTGGTTCAACAGGTCAACCAAAAGGGGTACAAATAACAGCTAGTAATCTAACACACTTTGTTAGGTGGATGCAGGAACACTTCCCTTTACAGCAAGACGGCGTATTTTTAAATCAAGCACCTTATTCCTTTGATTTATCTGTTATGGATCTCTACCCAGCTCTTGTTGGTGGACACACGCTTTATGCGATTACACAGCAAGAAATTGCTAATCCAAAAGCATTGTTTGATTCATTAGCGATGTCAAATACTCGTGTATGGACTTCTACTCCTTCCTTTGCCAAGATGTGTTTGATGAACAAAGAATGGAATCAAAAACTCATGCCTGCATTGGATACTTTTTTATTTTGCGGAGAGGTTTTACCGATAGCGGTATGTAACGAGTTGATGCTCCGCTTTCCACAGGCAACAATTTATAATTTATATGGTCCTACAGAAACAACCGTGGCTGTATCCTATGTAAAGGTGACGAAAGAGCTAGTAGCACGCTTCGAACAATTACCGATTGCCCCTATAACGGAGCCAAACGTTTCTGTAGCAGAAGATGGAGAAATTATTATTTCGGGGCCAACCGTTAGCGCAGGGTATTTGGGAGCGCCTGAATTAACAGCGAAGGCTTTCCCGATCGTGGATGGCGATCGCATCTATCAAACGGGTGATATAGGTTATGAGCAGGATGGTTATTTGTTCTTTTCAGGTCGTAAGGATTTCCAAGTGAAATTACATGGCTATCGTTTAGAGATTGAAGAGATTGAAAAACAAATCAATAACCTGCCACCTGTTTCAAGTTGTGTTGTTGTACCTGTTTATAAAGAGAAGGAAATCATTTCTCTTAGTGCCCATATTGTTTTACATGAGCCATTAACAGGAGCAGCCTTCAAAACGACAAAGCAATTGAAGGCACTTTTATCGGCGTACTTACCTGCCTATATGATACCGAAAACGTTTAAATATATGGACGCTTTACCACTAAATCCAAATGGTAAGATAGATCGTAAAGGATTGGCGGTTATGGAGACAGTATGACGCCTTATGGAAATATAGCATTTTTTGTGATCATCGGACTTTTATTACTACCTACTATCCTCCTAGGGTTACGAGGCAAATCTTCGAAACGTTATAATCTTTTTGTTTCGGTCATTGTCTTAGCATTAATCTTCGGACATTCAATGAATGGGACCATCTCGCTCGTATTATTTACTGTCTTTCAGGTAGTACTTATTGTGGCTTATCAGCGTTACCGACTTCAGCAAAATAGCGGAACCATTTTTATAATAGCAGTGCTTTTATCCATATTACCCCTGATTCTTGTGAAGGTTTTGCCGATTCTCGGGTTACATCATGTATTTGGCTTCCTAGGTGTATCCTACATTACGTTTAAAGCGGTGCAAATGATTTTAGAAACTCGTGATGGCTTGATGAAAGAGAAAATTTCGGTAGTAGAGCTAGTCTATTTCTTATTATTCTTTCCTACCGTATCATCGGGACCTATTGATCGTTGGCGTCGTTTTACAAAGGATTTTCATACCGTACCTTCCTCGGAGGATTACCAAAAGCTGCTATTGAGTGGCATTAACTATATTTTTGTCGGCTTTTTATATAAGTTTATTTTGGCTTATTTAATTTACAACTACACGCTTATTTATTTGCCTAACCATACGTATAACTATTTGACACCCTTTCAGGGACAGCTAGCGTATATGTATATGTATAGCTTTTACTTATTCTTTGATTTCGCTGGCTACAGTGCATTTGCTGTTGGTGTGAGCCGGATAATGGGTATCCAAACACCGATTAACTTTAATCGCCCTTTCGCCAGCCGCAATATTAAAGATTTTTGGAATCGTTGGCATATGAGCCTTTCCTTCTGGTTTAGGGATTATGTCTATATGCGCTTTGTCCTTTGGATGACAAAGAAAAAATGGCTAAAAAATAAATTTGCTATTTCGTATATAGGCTTCTTTTTACTATTCTTTTTAATGGGTATTTGGCATGGTCTGGAATGGCACTTTGTGGTCTATGGACTCTATCATGCCCTATTGATTATCAGCTTTGATAAATTTGAACGCTGGAATAAAAAGCATAAGCGTTGGCCAAAAAATAAATGGACGCATGCTATTGGCGTAATCATTACGTTTCATGCTGTATGCTTCGGCTTTTATATTTTTTCTGGCACATTATTTTAAACAAAGGGCTATAAGAGCCTGTTCACTAAAGGAGAATTATTAATGGATCAACAACAAGTTTTAGAAATGCTAGTCGAGTTATGTGAAGATGAAATTATTGTAGAAAATCCAGATATTGATTTATTTGAAGAAGGTTTACTAGATTCGTTTGGGACAATTAATTTATTAGTTGAAATTGAAAACCGTTTTAATATTTCTGTCCCTATTACTGATTTCAATCGTGAAGAATGGAATACGCCTAATCGAATAGCAGGGAAATTAGCTGAAAGACAATGATCAAAAAAGGCTTTCTTTCTTTATTTATTGCATTTGCTCTTTTTACTGGCTTTGTCTTTTTTCCTAATGCTTGGATTAAAGCATGGATATCCAATGAGGATGTGGAGCAAGCCAAAACGAACATGTCTCCACTTGTATTTCAGGGCACATATTTACAGGAGCGAATGTTGCAGGAGCCTAATTCCATGCCACTTTATGGCTCCTCGGAATTAAACCGTTTTGATCCGTTCCATCCATACAATTATACGCGAGCAACTGATGCTCCGTATTCGACATTTATGATTGGGCGTGGAGGCATGCAGTCCATTACTCACTTCTTGAATTTCGCAGCACAAGAAAAGAATTTAAAGGATAAAAAAGTGGTCTTTATCATCTCCCCTCAGTGGTTTACAGAGAAGGGCATGGGTGAATTTCACTTTTCACCGAATTATTCCATGTTACATGCTTATGATTTAGCCTTTAATCAGGAGATGGATGCCAACCTTCGTAAAAGAGCAATGGAGCGCCTACTTGAATTTGATACTGTCAAACGAGATCGCCTCTTAAAGACCATGTACCAATATCAAATGTCTAACGGCAAGGAAAAACCAATTACTGGACGTATGGCCATGGTCGCGGGGCGTTTCCACAAGGAGTTACTAGAAAAGAAGGATTTATATTATTCCATTTTCCCACGTAAAGGTCATGCATTAAAAAGTAATGACAAGCTGATTGCCAATCAAAGCTTTAAGCAACAATTGCAGCATGCAGAGGCATATGGGGAGAAGCGTGTATCCAACGACTATATGATTGAAGATCGCGCCTATCAGCGACTTGTAAATGCTAAATTTTCAAAGTTTAAAGATATACGAAAAAAAGAGGATTATACAAACTCTCCTGAATATGAGGATTTCCAACTAGTTATCGATGTTTTAAAGGATGCAGGTGCCAAACCACTATTCGTCTCCATTCCAGTTAATGGCTATTGGTATGATTATAATGGCTATCCTGAGGAACGTCGTCAAAAGTATTACGATAAAATGGAGCAAGTATTAAAGGATGCAAAGGTTGCCTATGTTGATTTTTCAGATCATGAATATGATCCTTACTTTATTATGGATACGATTCATATTGCCTGGAAGGGCTGGGTCTATCTCGATCAAGAACTAGATCAGCATTGGTCACAGCCATAACAATAGTCAGGACAGTCTAATATTAGTAGACTGTCTTTTCTTATTATCGTAAGAGACCTTTTATGTAAAGCGCCATTTGCTCACTTATCTCATTTAGGTTTTTCAATAGCTTCACTAAATTGTTGAACCTGCTCTGCCTGATCATTAGAGGCTGCTCCAATTTGCTCCATGCTTTCCATAAGTGCTTGAATATTACTCGTGATCGTTTTAAGGGAGGTTTCAATTTGTTCTGTTGCTGTAGCTGTCTCACTAAAAAGCTTCCTTACCTCTTGCGCTACGATGTTGAAACCTGCACCGTATTGGCCTGCTCATGCCGCTTCACGTTAATCTTTTTTATATGTTAAAATGCCTCAAAGTTTGAATTAACTTTGAGGCATTTTTTGAAATTCGCCTATTTATCTTTCCCAAAATGGTATTCAATATAAGTCATATTCTAAATTGTGTTGAATATAAGCTTGCTCTTCAGATGGAGTTAATAGACGAATTGCTTTCCCTGAAGCTTCTTCATCGCCACCTTGCATTTCCCATATGGAATTGTGGTCGTCAACTGCATTTGAAAAATCACCCTTCGACCATCTTTCCAATATTGAAATGTAAAGCTCTTTATATTTATAATTGCTTTCTTTGGCTATAGCTAACAATCGGTCAACCTTTTCTTGTGTTATTTGCTCGTGACCCCATTTTATTTCCGCTTCAACCTTCTGATGAGACATACTATGAATGGTTTCGTTCATTTTGTGTTCTATTAGGTCATCTGGATATAATTCATTTTCTTTTTTTAGAACAGTTCCATCCTTAGAAGTTACTTCAACATATCCAGCGATTGTTTTTTCTTCCTCGGGAGTAGATTTATTCATATGCTCAGTGAATTTGATGTAACTAAATGCTCCACCGAAAATAATTAATATTACAATGATACTAATAACCGATTTGGTTTTTCTCTTCATGTTATTACCCCTCAGTAATTTTTTATCATTATGTAAATATGGTTGGTATTAGTTAATTAGGTTAAATAATAACAGAATGTTGTAATAGGTTTCAATGAATAGATACTTAATGTCCACTGCTTTCGGTTGTTCTAATTGAATAAGTTTAATCTGTAATTAGATTAGCAAATAAAAAAACCCCCAATCTACAAGTGTTTATCACACTTATAAATCAGAGGTTGAAGCAATACATAAGCCTAAATGTACAACATGGTTCAAATATAAAAGCTGTGTATTACTAAATTCAAAGTATTTTCTCTTCAATCAAATACTTATTTTAAGTTATAGAATGAATTTAAACCAAGATACTCTGCTGTTGAACCAAGTTGATCTTCGATGCGAAGAAGTTGGTTGTATTTAGCTACACGGTCTGTACGTGATGGAGCACCTGTTTTAATTTGACCAGCATTTGTTGCAACAGCGATATCAGCAATTGTCGCATCTTCTGATTCACCAGAACGGTGAGAAATAACCGCTGTGTAACCTGCACGTTTCGCCATTTCGATCGCTTCAAATGTTTCAGTTAACGTACCGATTTGGTTTACTTTGATAAGGATGGCATTTCCTACGCCTTGTTCAATACCTGCTGATAATTTTTTCGTATTTGTTACAAATAGGTCATCACCTACTAATTGTACGCGATTGCCTATACGGTCTGTTAATAGCTTGTGTCCAGCCCAGTCGTTTTCGTCTAAGCCATCTTCAATTGAAATGATTGGGTATTTATTTGTTAACTCTTCGTACCAATCCACCATTTCCTCAGAAGTTTTGACAACACCTTCACCATCTAAGTGGTATTTGCCATCTTCTTTATTGAATAGTTCAGAGGATGCTACGTCCATTGCAAGTTTCACTTCGTCACCTGGTTTGTAGCCTGCTTTTTCAATCGCTTCTAAGATCACTGTAATTGCTTCTTCGTTAGAGCCTAGGTTTGGTGCGAAACCACCTTCATCACCTACTGCTGTGTTGTAGCCTTTTGCTTTTAGAACAGCTTTTAGGCTATGGAAAATCTCAGCGCCAATACGTAATGCATGACGGAATGATTCTGCACCAACAGGCATAACCATGAATTCCTGAATGTCTACATTGTTATCTGCGTGAGCACCACCGTTTAGGATGTTCATCATTGGTACTGGTAATTGCTTAGAATTGAACCCACCAAGATATTGATAAAGAGGTACATCTAAATAATCTGCCGCAGCATGTGCAACTGCCATGGATACACCTAGAATTGCGTTGGCACCAAGCTTGCCTTTGTTTTCTGTGCCATCTAGCTCGATTAAAGCTTTGTCGATGACTACTTGATCAAGAACAGAATAGTTACCTTCTAATTCTTCCGCAATAATTGTGTTTACATTTTCAACTGCTTTTAATACACCTTTGCCTAGGTAACGAGATTTGTCACCATCGCGTAATTCTACCGCTTCGTATTCACCTGTTGATGCACCTGATGGTACGATTGCGCGGCCAAATGCGCCTGATTCTGTAAATACTTCAACCTCTACTGTTGGGTTCCCACGTGAGTCTAAAACTTCGCGCGCATAAACTTGTGTAATAAATGGCATAATTAATTCTCCTCTTTTTCAATTAATGATTGTCCTGTCATTTCAGTAGGCTGTGACACCTCTAATAATTCTAACATGGTTGGCGCTAAATCGGCTAAAATACCACCATTTCTTAACATTATATTTGGTTTTGTCACAATTACTGGAACAGGATTTGTTGTATGAGCTGTCATTGGCTCACCTGCTAAAGTTAACACTTCATCAGAGTTGCCATGGTCAGCTGTAATAATAGCTGCGCCACCTTTTGCAAGGAGTGCGTCTACTACTTTTCCTAAGCATTCATCTACTGCTTCAATGGCTTTAATTGTTGGCTCCAGCATTCCACTATGACCAACCATATCAGGGTTGGCAAAGTTAAGAATAATGCCATCAAATTTTTCAGCCGCAATTTCTGCAAGTAAGGCTTCTGTCACCTCATAGGCAGACATTTCAGGTTTTAAATCGTATGTCGCCACCTTTGGAGAAGCAATTAAAATACGTTCCTCACCAGGGAATTTTTCCTCACGTCCACCACTCATAAAGAATGTAACATGTGGATATTTTTCAGTTTCCGCAATCCGCAACTGTGTTTTCCCATTCGTCGCTAATACTTCACCAATTGTATTTTTCAAGTTGTCATTTTCATAAGCAACCTGAGCGTTGACTTCATCACTATAGTGTGTGAAGGACACAAATTTTAAATTCTTTGGATGATTTGCAGATATAGCAAAGCCATCGAATGCTCCATTTGTAAAAACTGTTGACAGCTGAATGGCACGATCGGGACGGAAGTTAAAGAAAATCACTGCATCATGATCGCCAATTGTTGCTACTGGCTCACCATGCTCTTGAATGCTAAATGGGATGACAAATTCATCTGTTACCTCACGCTCATAGGATGCTGCTACACCACTTTTAGCACTTTCTGCTGTTTGACCGACGCCATCCACCAGTACATTGTAAGTCAGTGCCACACGATCCCAACGTTTATCGCGATCCATTGCATAGTAACGTCCATGAATAGAAGCAAATTGCCCTATGCCTATTTCAGCCATTTGCTTTTCCGTTTCTTCGATATAGTCTAATGCTGTTGTTGGACCAACATCACGACCATCTAAGAAGCCATGTACATAAACTTCCTCTAATCCCTGCTGTTTAGCTAGCTTTAATAGTGCAAACATATGCTCATAATGACTATGAACACCACCGTCTGATAATAAGCCCATAACATGTAGCTTTGACTGATGAGCTTTCACATGTGCTACTGCATCTAAAAAGGCTTGATTCGTGAAGAAATCTCCATCACGAATAGATTTATTTAAGCGTGTTAAGCTTTGATAGACGATACGTCCTGCACCGATATTTAAGTGCCCCACCTCAGAATTCCCCATCTGTCCTTCAGGTAATCCAACGGCTTCTCCCGCTGCTGTTAATGTCGCATGAGGAAATTGATGCCAATATCGATCAAAATTTGGTTTATTCGCCTGTGCTACTGCATTCCCGAATGTTTCATCTCGAAATGCAAAGCCATCTAAAATAATTAATGCTACTGGCTTTTTAGGCATTTGCTGCCGCCTCCAATAATGTTAAATAAGATTCTGGTTGTAAGCTTGCTCCACCAACTAAAGCACCATCAATATGTTCTTTGGATAAAAGCTCCTGTATGTTATCAGGCTTAACACTGCCACCATATTGAATGCGCACAGCATTCGCAGTTTCAGCATTATATAGCTCTTCTACTACTGCTCGAATCGCTCCGCATACTTGATTTGCATCGTCTGCCGTAGCCGTTTTACCGGTACCAATCGCCCAAATCGGTTCATACGCAATGACCATATGCTCAACTTGCTGTGCTTCAAACCCAGCAAGTGCCGCTTTAATTTGACCAGCCACTTTTTGCTCTGTTGTGCCTGCTTCACGTTCTTCTAGTGTTTCGCCACAGCAAATAATAGGTACGATAGTATGTGCAAGTGCTGCTGCTACCTTCTTATTAATCGCTTCATCTGTTTCATTGTAGTATTCGCGACGTTCAGAGTGTCCTAAAATGACATAGTCAACATCCACACTTGCTAGCTGTGCTGGACTAATTTCACCCGTAAAAGCACCTTCATTTTCATAGTGCATAGTTTGTGCACCAATTGCCAGCTCTGACTCACTAGCAACTTGCACAAGTGTAGGTAGGTAAAGAGCTGGTGCGCAAATAACAGCATCTACTTTGTCATTGGAAGGAAGTTTTTCTTGTACAGCATCTACAAACTGAATAGCCTCTTCAAATGTTTTAAACATTTTCCAGTTACCTGCAATAATTGGTTTACGCATCATTTTGCCTCCGATTAGCTTATTTATCGTTTAGTGCTACAATCCCTGGAAGCTCTTTGCCTTCCATTAATTCTAAGGAAGCACCACCACCTGTAGAAATGTGATTCATCTTATCTGCTACTTCAAATTTTTCAACTGCTGCAGCTGAATCACCGCCACCGATTACTGTGTAGCCAGCTGTTGTTGCCATTGCATCAGCAACTGTTTTTGTGCCGTTTGCAAATTTGTCCATTTCAAAGACACCCATTGGTCCATTCCAAATGATTAATTTAGAGTTTTTGATAACTTCTGCATAGTTTGCAGCCGTTTTAGGTCCAATATCTAGACCCATCCAATCAGCTGGAATAGCATCTACATCAACGATTTGTGTTTCAGCATCCTGTGAAAATTCATTTGCCACAACAGCATCGACTGGCATATGTAATTGCACACCTTTTGCTTTTGCCTTCTCAATAAAGGACTTTGCTAGCTCAATTTTATCTTCCTCTAGCAATGATTTACCGATATCGTGGCCTTGTGCCTTAATAAATGTAAAGGATAAACCACCACCGATAATTAAGTGATCTACTTTTTCTAATAAGCTTTCAATAACACCAATTTTATCTTTTACTTTGGCACCACCAATAATGGCTGTAAACGGATGCTCAGGGTTAGACAATGCCTTACCTAGTACATCTAATTCCTTTTGCATTAAGAATCCAGATACAGCTGGAATATGCTTAGCAATTCCTTCTGTAGAAGCATGGGCTCGGTGGGCTGCACCAAAAGCATCATTAACATAAATATCTGCTAGCTGAGCAAATTGCTGTGCTAATGTAGGATCATTTTTTTCTTCACCAGCATGGAAGCGTACATTTTCAAGCAGTAGAATATCTCCATTTTGCATGTTTGCAACGGCTTCTTCCACCGCTTGCCCAATGGATTCATCAAGCTTCGTAACAGGCTTGCCCATTAATTCCGCTAAGCGAATGCCAACAGCCGTTAAACGCATATCCTCTTTCACTTCACCTTTTGGACGACCTAAGTGAGAAGCTAGAATAACTTTAGCACCCTGCTCTACTAAATACTCAATTGTAGGAATAGCTGCACGAATACGCGTCTCATCTGTAATAGCACCGTCTGCCATTGGTACATTAAAATCTACACGTACAAAAACGCGTTGACCCTTAACATCAATATCTTTCATTGTTTTCTTATTTAACATGAAGAAACTCCCTTCAAAGTTTGTTTTAGTCTTACACTTTTGTGTTTTACCCATCTTGGCTCTACACCATGCTTACTAAATTCAATAGTCATTTTGGTACTTTTTCGCGTCACTATCTCGTGTAAGGATGATTCTCCAACTTTTGATAATGAACCCTAATACTTGTTTTTATAGTAGCAAAAGTTAACTGTTATGTCTTGCAATCAACATGTATCAATTACGCCTCAGTGTATTTATTTTTTCCGAACTTGTTCCTCTTCAAAATCTGTGACATTCGCTGAGGCTTTTACCTTAATTCAGTCGGTGATTTTACATCAATGAATCAAGAGAGTAATTTGTGTTTTCATCTCACCACCTATAGAGGTGGGTTTTTCTGCTGAATCTAGAAAAAAAGGAGTAAGGGTTATCCCTTACTCCCAATACCCTTGTATATTATATCTATTCGATATTATAAAGGCTATACTTTTTGTACATAAAAAGCAGTAATATGTCACACTTTTTACTCAAAATGTCGAAATATGATACTTATTTATGGTTTAAACCTTGTTCAGCAATGTATAAAGCTAGGTCCATTAAGCGAGTAGAATAACCAATTTCGTTATCATACCAAGCTAAAACTTTCACCATTTTGTTTTCTAACACCATTGTTGAAAGGCCATCTACCGTAGAAGAATAATGGTTACCGTTATAATCAATTGATACTAATGGTAGCTCATTGTAATCTAAAATGCCTTTTAATTCATTTTCAGAAGCTTCTTTTAATGCTGCATTAATTGTTTCTTTCGATACATCTGCTTTTAGCTCTACAACTAAGTCAACACATGATACGTTAGGCGTTGGCACACGCATAGAGAAACCATCTAGCTTACCTTTTAATTGTGGTAATACTTTTGATACAGCTACCGCTGCACCTGTTGTTGTTGGAATCATAGACACTGCTCCGGCACGTGCACGACGAGGGTCAGAGTGAGGGAAGTCTAGAATTCGTTGGTCATTTGTATAAGAGTGAATTGTTGTCATCATACCACGTTCAATGCCAAATTTCTCATCAAGCACTTTAGCTACTGGTGCTAGACAGTTAGTTGTACAAGAAGCATTGGAGATTACATCATCAGTTGCTGGGTTATAATCCTCATGGTTTACACCCATAACAAATGTAGGCATTGCGCCTTTTGCTGGTGCCGATAGAATCGCTTTTTTCGCCCCTGCTTCAATATGCTTGCCTACTTCTTCCATTGAACGGAATCGACCAGTACATTCAAGCACTACATCTACTCCTAATTCGCCCCATGGTAATTGGGCAGGATCTTTTTCAGCATATACTTTTACACGTTGACCATTTACTACGAAAGAATCTTCATCTGCATTGACTTCAGCATCATAGATACCGTGTACTGAATCATATTTCAATAAGTGCGCAAGCTGACCAGCATCTGTTAAGTCGTTTACGGCTACTACTTCAAATTCATCATGCTTCATTGCCTCACGAAATACTAAACGTCCAATACGTCCAAATCCATTAATCGCTAATTTTAATGCCATTGTTAATTCCTCCAATAATGTGTGATGTCTGTCTCTATGAATAGAGACATCAAAATTTACTTTATGCTCATTCAAAAAATGCTTTAGCACTTTCTGAGATCGAGTGACATGTTTACAACTTTGCCATCATTCAAGATGCTTATTTTCTATAGAAGATATTTTAGCAGCAATTGCTTTGGCCGCTGCTTCATCTGTTACAAATATGGTTTGCTTAGGTGCTACTTTGAAATAAGAAAGCATTGCATTGACCTTCTGTTTTCCTGCTGCAACTGCAATGACCTGCTCACTGTTTTGTACCTGCTCAAGCTGGATACCAATTGTGCGTATACGATGTACTATTTCTCCATCGGCATTGAAATAATAACCGAAAGCCTCACTCACAGCGCCTTTTTCCTCAAGAATTCGCAAATCCTCAGGAGATGAGTTACGACGAATCGCCATTTCCTCTGCAGAGCCAATCCCATGAATGACGCAATCTGCTTGATCATAGAAGGCCATCATTTCTGTTACCATCGGCTCTGTTAGCATCGCTTGATAAGCTTGCTCACTTAAATGCTCTGGTAAAAATAAAGTACGGTATTGTGTTTCCATTTGCATGGCAAATGTTGCAACAAGTGTATTGGCCTGCATTTGCATTTCATGTCCAATCCCCCCGCGTGCAGCTACAAAAGTGATATCCTTTTGTCCGTCTAAAGGATGTAAAAACTGCGCAAGTGAGGCAACAGATTTTCCACCAGTGACAGCTACAACTTGCTCATCAAAAGCAGCCGACATAAATTGCAATGCTGCTTCTTTGCCTAGCATGCTTAGGATTGTATGATCCTCATTGTAATCACCAGGAACTACGACTACACGTTGAATGCCAAAGTGGCTTTCAAGCACTTTTGCAAGCTGGGTTAAACCAGACCATTCATAAACGATAGCTCTTAATTTTTCAATGACTATTTCACCATCATCTGTACATACCATACCCGACTTTTGCGCATCTAATAACCCTTGTTCACGTAAAATATCAGTTTCTTTGCGGATTTCTCTTTCTGTCATTTTCAGTGAATCAGCTAGTGTACGTCGCCCGATTGGTTGCATAAGTTGAACGGCTTGCAATATTCGATATCTTGCTTGCAGAAGCGGATACATTTCAGGAAGTAGCCTTTGCTGTGCCTCTGGAACAGTTAACATATCTATCTACTCCCCTAATTAATAGTGGTGGGTTTATTTTTAACCCACTTAATTATTTTGTGTCCCACTTATGCTTTTATTATAATATGCATTGTTTTAAAGTGCAAGTAGTTGTATTGTTCTGGATAAAAAAAAGCCTCATAGCTCTAAAAACAGCTACAAGACTTTGTTGAACTTATTTAGTGAAAGATAAAATCGCATTCTTTTTAAAACCTTCTAAAGCTTTTGTTGCTTCAGTTTTATTTGTAAATTCAAAAATACGAACGTCCTTTTTCTCAAATACTGTAATAACCCACATTGTAAAATCTCCCTTCACATCATTCATTTTTGTAATATAACAACCACTAAAATTTGTGATACATTTGCTAAACTGTTTTATAACAACTTCTTACTTGATACCTATTCTACTCCGATTTTTAGGAAAACAAAGTCTAATGTGAAGGTCTTCACAAACTGTTCAAATTCAAACCGCTTTCATTGAACAATTTGTGAATTGTGAGAATGACAGCTAATAATAAAGTCATTTATACCGTTAATAATTCTTTATACTTTCAGTAGATTAACTGCCTAATCGCTCCATTAACGTGGCATAATCTAAATGACCATACTGAATGACGACACCCTCTTTTTCAACTACCGGAATCATTAGCATATATTTTTCATGTATACGATCATCCTGCTCTATATCAATTATTTCAATATCAAATAGAACATCTTCCTGAACAAGCTTTAATGTCTGTAGCCCTTCTACACATAAAGGACAATTCGCCCTACTAAAAAATTTAATTTTCATAGATAGCACCTCCTCCTTTATTATAAACGATGTGGCAATGAAGAAATGGCTACTATTCTTTGATGATGTTTATTTGAGCTGTCTTAGCATCCTTCTTTGTAATGGTTGTATTTTTGCCAACAATGACGGAAATCACGACAATCATTGCCACGACGATCGTAAACCAAGAGATGGATTCATTTAAAAATAGCGCAGCAAAAAGAATCATTAAAAATGGCTGTAAATATTGGATCTGACTAACTCTTGCAATACCTCCTAAAGCCATTCCCCCATACCAAGCAACATATGCTAAAAACTGACTGACAACAGCTAAATATAACAGGCTAACCCACGCTGTAAGAGGGGCATGTAGCATTTCCAAGGAAAATTGGGAAATGACAGGGACAATAAAAAAGGGAGCCGCCATCAAAATAGCCCAAGCAATCACCTGCCAGCTCCCTAATTCCTTCGCTAACTGTCCTCCTTCTGCATAGCTAAGACCTAATATTACAACTGCTGCTAATAATGCTAGATCTGCCATATGTAATTGGCCTAAGCCTAAAAAGCTAGCATAAATAATAACGGCTATAGCCCCAATAACACTCGATAACCAAAACTTAAATGAGGGACGTTCACCTGCTCTGAATAAAGCAAAACCCGCAGTCGCTAAAGGTAAAAGTGCTAATTCTACCGCTCCGTGAGAAACTGGTAACCTTGTCATTGCCCAAGATGTAAGTAAAGGAAACCCTAATACAGCCCCAAAAGATACTATTATCAAGCTTTTAAATTGTCTAGCAGTTGGTAGTCTTTCTTTTCTTACAAGTAAAACAATGGCTACGATGAACGCCGCAATGACAGCTCTCCCCAATCCTACAATTGTCGCTCCAAAATATGGTACAGCTGTACTTGTTGCAGGTAACGTTAGACTAAAGCAAATTACGCCCACAAATCCTAACAGCAAACCTATTTTTTCTTTTCTTTTATCCTGCATGTTCTCATCCTTTCATTTTCCTCTCCATCTGTCCCTGGTATAATCCATAGTAAGTGGCGCTATCTCAAAAATAAACAGAATTTTCTACCAACTGTCCTGGTACAGATAAAGGAGGAAGGATGATGATTGCAAAATATTTAGAAGTTGTAGAGGACATTAAAGAGCAGCTTGCTAATGGTGTGCTCCTTACAGGCAGTAAACTACCTTCCGTTCGACAACTGTCTGAGCAATTTTCCTGCAGTAAAAATACAGTGATAAGAGCGTATAATGAATTAGAAAAGGAGCATCTTATTTTTTCCAAACCCAAAAGTGGCTATTATGTTGTGAATAACATAGAGCAACCAACTACAAACCAACAAGTTATTGATTTTTTATCAGCTGGCCCAGACAAAAGCATTATGCCCTATATTGAATTTCAGCATTGCATCAATCAAGCTATCGACACATATAAAGAAGAATTATTTAGTTATAGTGATCAGCAAGGGCTTTACTCGCTGCGTGTACAATTGGCTAAGTATCTACAGGACTTACAGGTCTTTACTGAACCTGATCGATTATTTGTTGTCTCGGGCTCACAGCAAGCATTACATTTACTAGCGGCAATGCCTTTTCCGAATGGTAAAAATAATATATTAATAGAACAGCCTACCTATTTTGGTTTTATAGAATCTGTCCATCTGCAACAAGCTACAACTTTCGGGATTGATTTAACAATGGAGGGCATTGATTTAGATCGTCTTGACTATATTTTTCGCAATAATGACATTAAGTTTTTTTATACTGTGCCGAGATTCCATAATCCTCTTGGTCATAGCTATACAAATGACGAAAAAAGAAAGATTGTGGAATTAGCAGAAAAATATGATGTTTATATTGTGGAGGATGATTTTTTAGGAGATTTAGATCCTAATAAAAAAGCGGATCCGTTTTTTTCTTTTAATCCCACTGGCAGGGTTATTTATATTAAAAGCTTTTCAAAAGTATTTCTTCCGGGTTTAAGAGTAGCCACAGTCGTCCTTCCCGCTATAATGACAAATCATTTTCTACGTTATAAATTTAGTGCTGATTTCAATAGCTCTGTGCTCTCGCAGGGTGCCTTAGACATTTATTTAAAAAGCGGTATGTTTAATAGTCATATTAAAAAGATTAAAGAGCTTTATGTAAGAAAAATGAGCGTTTTACAGGAGGCTTGCGAATCATTACTTCCCACCTCTACTAACTATACGAAACCAGTATCAGGCTTTTATCTTTCCATTATTCTTCCTGATAATGTAAGTGCTAGGCAGGTGGTTCATTTATTAAAGGAAAAAAATATATTGATGGATGACGCTGCTAGAATGTATCTACCAGAATTTAAAAAGGATAATCTTATTCGTTTAAGTATTTCTCAGGTAGATGAACCATTAATTTATACTGGTATTGAGGAACTAGCACTGTGCATTTCATCATTTGAACGTAAAATGCGCTATCCAAATCCCATTCACCTATTGTAATAAAAAAAGGCATTGATTGTGAGCAAGCTACACATCAATGCCTTTCGTTTTAAATTATTTTAAATGACTATCGAAGAATTTTACCATGGCATTATAGAATTCAATTCTATTTTCTTCATTTGCAAAGCCATGTCCTTCATTATCTTTTAGCATGTACTCTACATCCACACCTCTAGCGCGTAAGGCTTCCACAATTTGATCGGATTCTGCTTTGTTCACACGTGGGTCATTTGCTCCTTGTGCGACAAATAATGGTGTTTTGATTTTATCTGCATGGAAAACTGGTGAAACAGCAGTTAACAATTCTTTGTCTTTCTCTGGATGACCTACGCGCTCATAAAACATGTTACGCATAGTTTCCCAGTAAGGAGGGATGGTATTTAATAATGTAAATATGTTAGATACTCCTACATAATCAACTGCAGCAGCATATAAATCAGGTGTATACGTAATACCCGCTAATGTTGCATAACCACCAAATGATGCCCCATAAATACCGATGCGATCAGGGTCTGCAATGCCTTGGTCAATTGCCCATTGGACACCATCAGTGATGTCATCTTGAATCTTCAGACCCCATTGCTTATTACCAGCCTGAAGGAATTCTTTACCATATCCAGTTGACGAACGGAAATTCACCTGTAGCACTGCATAGCCACGATTAGCTAATAATTGTACTTCTGGATTGAAGCCCCACATATCACGTGCCCAAGGCCCACCATGAGGATTGACAATAAGAGGGAGATCTTTCGCTTCTTTATTTTTCGGTAAAGTTAAATAGCCATTAATCGTTAAACCATCTCGGCTCTTATATGAAATTGGATGCATTTCTGCCAGTTCATTCGGATTTAACCAAGGGCTTAAAGTGGCCAACTCGGTTAATTCATCTGTCGTAGAATCGTAATAATAATATTTTCCATAGACAGTATCACTTGAAACACTCACAATAAATTTTGTCATTTCTTTATTGTAATCGTTGATACCAAGCTCACTTTCATGCACATTCAGCTTGCTTTGGATTTTACGGAAAAGCTTTTCAAAGTTCTCGTCAAAGAATTGGTAATGTGGTTTATCTGTTATATACGCACCATATAGCAATTTATCGTGTTCGGCACTATATAAGACACCAGAAACATCTACTTGATCATTAGACATAATTACTTCTTCATTACCTTTTAAGTCGTATTTCACAACTTCTACTTTGTCTCTACCTTTGTTAGATGTAGCGTAAATGTATTGATTGTCTTTTGAGAAAGCTAGTGGCATTACTTCATCTCCAGCTTCCATTTCAATAAATGGCTTGAATTCATCCTTTTCAGAATCTCGATAAAGAATCGTTCCTTCCACACCATCTGAGGCTACAGCAATTCGTACATTTCCATTGCGATCTGCTAGCCAGCTCGTAATATTACCCGGATTTTTTGCAACGTGAGTTGTTTCCCCAGTCTTTACATTCAACTTGTAGACATCAAAAACTGTTGCATCTTCCTTATTCATCATGATAAGAATTTCATCTTTAACACCCTGTAGACCACTTAATATCCCAACTGTGACGTTTGGATATGGCGTTAGATCTTTTTCCTCAGAGTCATTAAATGTTGTAGAATAAATATGGAAATTCTCATCTCCACCTTTATCCTTTACGTAGAGTAAATTATTATCCTTCCAGTAAAATCCTGCAACGTCTCGATCTTTTGAATTGGAAACACGAACAGGCTCACTATCATCATTCATCTTTTTCACGAAAACATTCGCTCTGTTCTCCCAAGCAGAGGAAAAAGTAATGTAATTGCCATCTGGCGAAAGTTCATAACCAAAATTACCAGGATTTTTCATAAAGTCTTCAACTGAAATTTCCTTTACACCTTCATGATTGGAACCATTTTTTATTTGTTTTGCATTGTTTAAAATTTTTACTGCATCTTGTTTTGAAATTGCTTCTGTATTTAATGATAAGCCATTAAATAAACCAATCTTATTGGCCTTCTCTAAATAGTCAGCAAGTGAAGCTTCTTTTTCTTCTTTATTTAACGCTCTAACTAAAATACGAGCCGCTTCATCACGTTTAATTGTCAAACTTAAATCTGTGAATTCTCCAGCCTTGACCCATTTATCAATAATTTGTTGACGCATTGAATCTGAACCATGTTGGAATGTTAAAGTTGTTACAGCTAAATTCAAAAATTCCTGCGCTGACACATGTTCTTCTTGTGCTGTTACTGTGCTATTAGTTTCATTTGCAGCACGGACTTCTTGCATTGTTGCAGGAATAACTACAGAGGTTGTTAAAATAATTGCTAACGATGCAGATAAAAATCTTTTTTTCAAAATGATTCCTCCCTATATCAGTTTACGCTATATCGTTTGTCGATATATTTAAATTATAACAATTTTAGCATTATTGTCAATAATTGAGAGGTTTTTAATTAAGCCAAAATGAAAGCGAACTATATAGAATAGTTCGCCATACCTCTATTAAAATTTCCTGCTTGCTCCCCCACCAGCAGAAGATCCGCCACCAAATCCGCCAAAGCCCCCTCTACTTGAACCTCCACCAAAACTTCCTGGATAACCGCCATAGCCTCCAGAGCGAGGACCTCCGCCGCCTTTCGAAAAGAATGAATAGATAATAATAACAACGATAATGATTAGGATAATTAACCAAGTGGGTATGTCATCCTCTTCTTTTGTTTGCGCTGGCAAATCACCGTTCCAATTATACTCTTGGGCAACAGCGCGGAAAACTTCAGAATAGGTTGCTTGAAAAGCTTGGTCTAGATTACCAGCACTTGCTGAGGGATAAAATGCATTATCTAAAATGCGTCCTAATTTACCATCTGGTAATGCTCCTTCTAGTCCCTGACCCACTGCAATTACAACGTCGTTATTTCCTTCCCCTTGACCTAAGGTAGCTAAAATTAGGACACCGTTATTTTTATCCTTGTCACCAATGCCCCATGACCGAATCAATTTTGTCGCATACATTTTCGGCTCTTGTCCATGAAGACTATCAACTGTGACTACCATGATTTCAGCACCCGTGCCTTGATCCAACTGCTCGGAATATTGATTTATCTCTTCTTTGACATTCGCAGAAATTACATTGGCAAAGTCATGTATATACGTATTTTTCATCGGTGATGGCATTGTTGCTTCTGCTAGATTCGAGAAAAAAAGAAGCACCGAACAAACGATGATTATCTGTACAATGCAGCGTTTCATTAATGTGTACCCGATTGACTAAAATCGATAGATGGTGCTTTGTCAGCTCCTGCTGTGGCTTTAAAGTATTCTTTTTGTTCAAAGCCAAACATCCCTGCCATTAAATTCCCCGGGAAACGTTTAACATGTTTATTGAATTGCTGCACCTCATTATTGTAATCCTCACGTGCTACTGCCAGACGATTTTCCGTACCTGCTAGCTCATCCATTAACTGGCGGAAGTTTGCATCTGCCTTTAAGTTTGGGTAATTTTCTACAACTACTAGTAAACGACTAAGAGCGCCAGTTAAAGCATCATTGGCAACAGCTTGCTCCTCTGGTGAGCTTGCACTTCCCATTTGTGCACGTGCCTCCGTAATATTCGCTATCACCTCTTGCTCATGATTCGCATAGCCTTTCACAGATTCCACTAGATTGGGAATCAAATCATAGCGACGTTGGAGCTGATTTTCAACTTGTGCCCATTTAGAATCAACATTTTCCTCGGCTGTCACCAGACTATTGTATTTAGGTATAAATAATAAGGCGATTACAACAAGAATGATGACAATTATTCCAATTGGTCCAAGTAACTTTTTCAATTTTAAGCCTCCTTGACTTGCTTTTCATTCTATCTTTAGTCTACATTTTTACCTTTACATTTATACCGTATGAAATTGAATTGACACGACATACTAAATACTGCAACAAAAAATTATTGAGGAGGCGTTTTTTTTGTCACAATCGTTTTACAATGAATCATCAAACCAAACAAATTTAAATCAACAACATAGCCTAAATCATGGTGGACATGAAATGATGGACATGCATGAAACAATTGGCGAAATTATTGCAGGTATGAACCAAGCGATTATTTTGCGTCCCCATGTAAAAGATCCTGAATTACTCAACATTTTGGATCGCCAATATAATTTCACTCTTGGTATGTACAATACGATCGTAGAGTCCTTTAAAACAGGACACGATCCATCTGTTCCAACAGGACGCTACCAAATGGAAACAGGAAATGATTTCAAATATGGCCTAAATCCTGGTCAACCAAAAAAGCCGATGCAAAACGCTAATGAAATTAATGATGAAGCTATTTCCGGATTTTTACTTGGAGCTCAAAAAGGAGCAGCAAAATGTATGACAACTGCTGCGTTGGAGACAACAAACCCTGTAGTTCGTCGCGTTGTTGCGGATAGTATTCCTAACTGTATTGAGATGGGATACGAATTATCCATTTATCAAAATAAACACGGCTATTATCAGGTGCCTCAGTATTCCCAACAGGATATGCAAACGATGCTGAATGCATTCGACACAACATCTAATCCCCTTCATTAAATAAGAACAGCACAAAAAAAGCGAACGAGCATGTCGTTCGCTTTTTCAGCTTTATAATACTTTTCCTAAAAACGCTTTCGTACGGTCGCTTTGGGGATTGCCGAATAGTTCCTCTGGAGACCCTTCTTCTACAATATAGCCCCCATCCATGAAGACTACTCGATCACCTACTTCACGAGCAAAGCCCATTTCATGTGTCACAACTACCATTGTCATCCCTTCAGCTGCTAGATTTTTCATAACATCTAGCACCTCTTTTACCATTTCAGGGTCAAGTGCTGAAGTTGGCTCGTCAAATAAAATAGCTTTTGGCTTCATTGCTAAGGCACGAGCAATCGCCACACGCTGTTGCTGACCACCTGATAGCTGCTCAGGATAATTATAGGCCTTGCTGTCGAGCCCGACCTTTTTTAATAGCTCATGTCCTAAAGCTTCTGCGTCTGTACGATTCATTTTACGAATTTGCATAGGTGCCATCGTGACATTATCGATAACAGTCATATGCGGGAATAAGTTAAATTGTTGGAACACCATACCCACTTCAGCGCGAATTTCATTGATATTCGTTTTAGGATCATTAATTTTTACATTTTCAATATAAATAGCACCATCCGTTACTTCTTCTAACATATTGATGCAACGGAGAAATGTACTTTTTCCTGAACCAGACGGCCCAATAACACAGACAACTTGTTTTTCTTGAATTTCATAATCGATTCCTTTTAATACTTCAAGCTTGCCAAAGTATTTGTGTAGGTTTTCAATTTTTATCATCTAGCTTCCCGCCCTTCTACCTTAGCTTTACGAGGGACATAGCTATTGCTAAATCGTTTCTCGATAAATGCTACAATCTTCGTTACACCATATGTCAACACTAAATATAATAATGCTGCAACGATATACGGTTCCCAGAAGCGGAAGCTTGCACCAGCTACGACCTTACTAGCGTATAAAATATCTGGTGCTGCAATTACAGTTACAAGTGAAGAATCTTTTAATAATGCAATAAATTCATTGCCCAATGGCGGAATCATACGTCTAAATGCTTGAGGTAAAATGACCTTACGCATCGCTTGGTTATGCGTTAATCCAAGAGAGCGAGCAGCCTCCATTTGCCCTTTTGCAATGCTTTGAATCCCTGCACGGAAAATTTCCGCATTATAAGCAGCACAGTTTAAAATAAGCGCTGTAATCCCTGATACCATATAACCTAAAGAATGACCAAAAATTGTTGGAATAACTGCTAAGTGAATTAACAAGATTTGTACAAGCATCGGTGTTCCACGGAATAAATCGATATATAGTTTAGATGGCCAATAAATCCATTTTTTACTCGATAATTTTCCAAGGCCTAAAAATAGTCCTAATAGAATACCGCCAAAATAACCACTAAGTGTCAAAATAAGTGTTACGCCAATACCTCGTATAAACATATCTCGGTAGTTCCAGACAATGTCCCAGCGTAAGTCAAAGATGTCCATCCGAAAACCCCATTCCCCTTTAAATTACAATTAATAAATGAGCTGTTAGCACAGTTACTATGTTAGTAGCATCATTTCATTCATTTTTATTGAAAATCAATGCCTGTAATTTCTTTTAATTTACCGTTTTCTTTAATCTTTTTAAGACCTTCGTTTAATTTATCTAGCAATTCTTTATTCCCTTTTTGAACCATGAAGCCATAGTATTCTTTTTCGAATGCATCATCTTCAATTACTTTTAGTTTTTGATCTGGGTGAGCTTTGATATATTCATAAACTACTGCATTATCTCCGATAGCTGCATCAACATTACCATTTAGCATCTCTTGGATAGCGATTGGCTGACTTTCAAACGCCATAATATTTGTACTTGCTTCCCCTTGTAGCTTTTTCGCTGCCATATGACCAGTTGCATTGATTTGTACAGATACTTTTTTATCTTTTAATTCATCAAGAGATTTAATCTTTGAATCTTCTTTCACAACAATTAATAACTGAGACTCATAATACGGTTCTGTAAAATCAAATGATTCTTTACGCTCTTCCGTAATTGTGATTCCAGAAGCACCGATATCTGTTTCACCGTTCTTAATTGTTTGGAACACTGGCTCCCATCCAATATTATTCCACTCAACCTCAAAGTCCATCTCATCTGCAATAGCTTGTAGAATATCGACATCAATCCCTACAATTTTCCCTGAATCGTCAACAGATTCAAATGGTGCAAAAGTTGCCTCAGTACCTACTTTGTAAACCTTTTTGCCATCTCCACCATCTTCTGAAGATGAGCTACCTGAAGATGCATCATCTTTTGTACCACAACCTGCAAGTGCTAATGTTAAAGCTGCAATAATCATCAGTAACATCCAACCTGTTTTTTTCATTGTATTTCCCCCTAGTTCGATAATTTTCCGAATTACGTATTATTTTTCGCAATTCGGAAATGTTAGACTATTAGGTCAATTATATTAACATTATAGTATTTAGACAACAACTTTTCGCATAAAATTAAATATTTTTTCATATAAATTTATAATAAATTCATATAATTTGAAAAAACATGTATAAATAACAAGAAAATTAACCTAAAACTAATATATATACAATTAGAACCATGCCAAATTTCGATAAATTTAGGCAAAAAAAAAGAATCCCCTCAGATAGGATTCTTTTTTTCGACTATTACTAGTCTCACGTACAGTATGTTCACTAAAAAATAATTTGGAGTTGTTGCTTTTTTGAAGGTTTGAAAGGAATAAATAGGGGAATAATGCCAACTAGGACAGTATTCCCTTTATTCTTCCTCTCGATCTCCAGTAAGCAGGCTGCTAAACTACTTATTAGGAGATGAGCTATAACAGTATATCAATTGATCAGTAAAATGGCGCCCTCGGAGGGAATCGAACCCCCAGTGCAAGAACCGGAATCTTACGTGTTATCCATTACACCACGAGGGCAAAAGACACAAAAAAAAAGTACTCACTCTAGGCTTACGAAAAGCATGATGTAGATAACCCTCATTTTTGAAGCATACCTGCAAAATAGTGTCCTGTACTTTAAACCTTATAACCTTAATCATTATACAAGCCTATCCTATATAATTCAACCATAGAATGCAAAAACAATTTATTTTTTTTAATTTCACTTTAGCAGGGTTAATATTTGACCTTCCCTGACTATAATGTGTATGATAAGGATACAGCTGAAATACAAAGGAAAATTTTCAGCAAAGGTATTCGAATTTAGCTTTTTAAGGAGGATTTAACATGAATTTAATTCCTACAGTTATTGAACAAACTAGTCGTGGTGAGCGTGCATATGACATTTATTCACGTCTACTTAAAGACCGTATTATCCTTTTAGGAAGTGCTATTGATGACAATGTTGCTAACTCCATTGTCGCTCAGCTTCTTTTCCTACAAGCAGAAGATCCAGATAAAGATATCTCTCTTTATATTAACTCACCTGGCGGATCCATTACGGCTGGTATGGCTATCTATGACACAATGCAAATCATTAAACCACAGGTACAAACAATTTGTATTGGTATGGCTGCATCAATGGGTGCTTTCCTACTTGCAGCTGGAGAACCCGGTAAACGTTTTGCCTTACCAAATGCTGAAGTCATGATTCACCAACCACTAGGTGGTGCACAAGGTCAAGCGACAGAAATTGAAATTGCTGCTAAACGTATTCTATTCTTACGTGAGAAATTAAATGGCATTTTATCTGAACGCACTGGTCAACCACTTGAAGTCATTGCAAGAGACACAGATCGTGATAACTTCATGACTGCTGAACGTGCAAAAGAATACGGTTTAATCGATCATATTATGCACCGTAGCGATAATAAATAAAAAATAGAAGGCATCACAGAATTGCTCTGTGATGCCTTTTGTATTTAATGAATGTTAATCTTCATTTTCAATAATTGTTGCCAATGCTGTAACCGCTTGCTCAGCATCGTTACCTTCACTGCTTAAAGTCACTTCGGTACCTTTAGCAACTGCTAAGCTCATAACACCCATAATGGATTTGGCATTTACTTTTTTCTCATCTTTTTCTAGAAAGATATCAGCACTAAAACGATTTGCTTCTTGCACAAATAGTGCTGCTTGTCTAGCTTGTAGTCCTAATTTTAATTTAACCTGGACTCTTCTCTCAATCATTCTCAAAACTCCCCTTCACTACCGTTCGTCTATTAGTTTTATCTTACCTTACTTACTGGCAAAAGAACAATAAGCGATTAGCATGACATTCATACCTGAAAAGTATGATAACTTAACCACCTATTTTTTCACCACGCCTTAATGCATCCGCAATCTCATCAATTTTTCTCAATCGATGGTTAACACCTGATTTACTAACCGTTCCACTAGATACCATTTCACCAAGCTCTTTTAATGTCACATCTTGGTATTCAACACGGAGACGTGCTATTTCACGAAGCTTCTCCGGTAGTTGATCAAGACCAATTGAATTTTCAATAAATCGAATATTCTCAACCTGCCGTAATGCTGCTCCAATGGTTTTATTTAAATTGGCAGTTTCACAGTTCACAATACGGTTGACACTATTACGCATATCTCGCAAAATCCGAACATCTTCAAATTTCATCATAGCCTGATGCGCTCCAACAATATTAAGGAAATCTGAAATTTTTTCTGCTTCTTTTAAGTAAGTTACAAAGCCTTTTTTACGTTCAATTGTTTTGGCATTGAGTTCAAATTCATTCATCAAATCCATTAATGCCTCACCATGTTCTTTATATAAAGAATAAACCTCTAAATGATAAGCCGATGTTTCTGGATTATTGACGGAACCTCCTGCTAAAAAGGCTCCTCTTAAATAAGCTCTTTTTTGGCCGCTCTTTTGAATGAGCTTTCTTGAGATAGTATGGTTAAATTGAAAGTCGTCTGAGATGATTTCTAAATCAATTAATAGCTCACGCGCTCCTTCTCTTACACGGCATATATACACATTATTTTTTTTCAATCGCATTTTCTTACGAACAAGTAATTCAACATTGTACGGATACAATTTTTTCATAATCGTATATAGTCTTCTGGCAATTGCAGCGTTTTCGGTTTGCACGTCTAAGCTTAGTTGTTTATTTGCAAAGGATAATGAACCATTCATACGAATTAGGGCAGAAACTTCTGCTTTCATACAATGATTGTCCGCTTCTATTTGTGTCAATTCTTTTTTTGTTTCAGAAGCAAAAGACATATCACGCCCCCCTTTCAATCATGATTTCTATGTATATGTTCATCTTACCATATACAATAAAGCCATTATGTTTCTATTATTGGTCCTCTTACTTTTTGATGGTAAATATCAGCATAATCTACCAGCCATTCTGCAACATTTGTAGCATTATGTCGAACCGTTCCATCTGGTCGAATTGTAGCAATGTCTCGTTTGATAACTTCTAAACCCATACTTTCAAGCTTTGCTACGTCAAATGTTACTGGTTCCGCTCTTTCTTCTTTATACAGTTCTTTTACAGGGTTAGGGAGTTCTTCATCATTTACTAAAATGGAATCGATAAAATCATGGCCAACATGCTTATGTATGGCTGTTACATGATCGCCTGCTGTATAGGAAATGGTTTCACCCTTTTGTGTCATTAAATTACAAACATATATTTTTCTTCCTTTAGCCTTAACAACTGCTTCACCTATTTCCTTAACAAGCAAATTCGGAATAATACTTGTATATAAGCTTCCTGGTCCTATTAAAATATAGTCTGCACGAAGTATTGCACGAATAGCTTCTGGCAACGGTTGCACATTTTCAGGTACTAAAAAAACGCGATTAATGCGTTTCGTCGCTGTCGGGATTTTTGATTCTCCCTCGATAATTGAACCGTCCTCAAGCACAGCATGTAAGGTGATTTTTTTATTAGCTGCTGGAATAACTCGACCATGAACTTTTAAAACCTTTCCCATCTCACTGATAGCATGATTGAAATCACCAGTAATATCAGTAAGGGCTGTAAGCATTAAATTCCCTAAGGAGTGACCTCGTAAGTCTTCAGATGCCGAAAAACGGTATTGAAACATTTGCTCTACAAGGGGCTCAATATCTGATAATGCTGCAATCACATTACGTACATCGCCAGGCGGTGGGATATCGTAATCATCACGTAAACGACCTGAAGATCCACCATCATCTGCTACTGTTACAATAGCAGTAATATCAAATGGGTGATGCTTCAGACCGCGAAGTAACGTGGAGAGCCCTGTGCCACCACCAATTACCACAAGCTTTGTTTGCTTTTTCCCCATTCACTCATTCCTTTCTACGATTAATATCACGATGCGTAATAACCGTATTTTCCTTGCCCGCAAAATATGCACCAAAAAATTCTGCTAATGTCACGGAGCGATGCTGGCCCCCAGTACAACCAAAAGCAATAACAAGCTGTGATTTACCTTCTTGTCGATAGAGAGGAATCATAAAGTCTAATAAATCCGTCAGTTTTTGTATAAGGATTTGCGTATCTTCCAACGCTAACACATAAGAAGATACCTCTGTTTGAAGACCCGTTTTTGGACGTAGCTCCTCCACATAGTATGGGTTTTTAAGAAAACGAACATCAAACACTAAGTCCGCATCAATCGGCATACCATGTTTAAAGCCAAAGGACATAATGTTAACGGTAAAAATAGTATCTGCCTCACTTGCAAATTCTTTTACGATTTTTTCACGTAATTGCTTTGGTTTCATGTTAGATGTGTTATAAACAAAATTGGCACGACCCTTTACTTCAGATAAAAGTACTCGTTCCTGTTTAATTCCATCTAGAGGTAAACCATTCACTGCTAATGGATGTGCACGTCTCGTTTCTTTATACCGTCTGACTAATGTGGCATCATCTGCATCTAAAAATAAAATACGAGCAACAATATCGCCTTCTTTTAGTATATGGTCTAATGCGCCAATTAGAGCATCAAAAAAGTCTCCTCCGCGCATATCCATTACTGCTGCAATTCGGGTACTGTTTTTACCAGAATCTCTTAATAAGGTTAAAAAAGTTGTAAGTAACGCAGGTGGTAAATTATCAATACAGTAATACCCTAAATCCTCAAAGCTTTGAATAGCTACTGTTTTCCCAGCCCCAGACATTCCTGTAATAATAACCAATTCATGTGTACTTTGTTGGCCTTCAACCACCACTGTCATGCAACTCCTTTATTGTTCTTTTGAAATTTGTATTTTCTGATGAAGTAATTCAAAATTCGTTGTATAGTCAAACGTGCCATACTGAATGCCTGATTGCGAAACAGCAAATTGTAAATTAGTTCGATCTCCTTCAGCCATTGGCAAATGTGCTAAATCCTCTACTGGGTGCCATGCAAGTTTGCCTTCTCTTGTTTCTTCGAATGGTACTCCATCTACATCCTTTGCAACAAATGTATAGAGCATCCATTCATCCACTACGTCATTGTTCTCTTTAATGATCATCGTATAAACACCCTTTAAATGAACATGTAAAGGTATGACGTTTGTCTCTTCTTGAAACTCTCGAATAGCAGCCTCGAAGATTGACTCGCCACTCTCCATTTTCCCCCCTGGAGCTACATACCAGCCTCGTCTTGGTTTCTGAAGTAATAATACTTTACCGTCTTTTACGGCAATTAAATTTGCAATTCTTTGCATAGGCACACCTCTAATCACTTTTGCATTCTACTCTTCATTATAACAAGACCTTGTAAGTTTTGTCCTCATTTACAACTCTTGTACGCAGACAATTAACAATTTAGTTCTATTCAAAGATAACCATTTCATCTTGGGCGAAATTTACGTTTATCGTGATATTATTATTTGATTTTTTACACATAAAAAAGTAGGTTGCTCCCACCTATTGGAGGCGGAAACAACCTACTAAACAAAATAAAAGGGGGATTGCTAATTACATTTTTAATCATACACCTTTTATATGTCATTCAAGTTACAGCAATATTAAAACCACATTAAAATTGTATTTTTTTCCTTAAAATAGCCCTATTAGGCATTAATTTTCTCTAATAGCTCTTCTACATAATGTTGAACAGCTTGCGCGGCAATACTACCGTCACCAGTTGCTGTTACAATTTGACGAAGTGATTTTTCACGAACATCTCCAGCTGCAAAGATACCTGGAATTTTTGTTTCCATCGTTTCATTTGTCAAAATATAGCCAGCCTCATTTAAAATACCTAATGACTCAAATGGTTTCGTTAAAGGAAGCATACCTATATAGACGAAAACACCATCTGTAGCAAATTCAGATTCTGTACCATCGACAGTTGATTGTAGTGTTACACTGCCAACTTTACCATTCGCTTCATTGATTTCTTTTACAGTTGCATTCCAAATGAAATCAATTTTTTCATTGGCAAAGGCACGATCTTGGAGAATTTTTTGTGCACGTAATTTATCACGACGGTGGACAATTGTCACTTTATCAGCAAAGCGAGTTAAATAAACACCCTCTTCAACAGCTGAATCTCCGCCACCTACGACAACTAGATTTTTTTGTTTAAAGAATGCTCCATCACATACTGCACAGTAGCTGACACCACGGCCACCAAGCTCTTTTTCACCAGGCACACCCATTTTTTTATACTCAGCACCAGTGGTGATAATAATGGCACGTGTTTTATATTCTTTTGCACCTGATTTAATTGTTTTATATTCTTCTCCATCGATGATTTCCGTTACATCACCATAGGCATATTCAGCACCAAATTTTTTAGCATGCTCAAACATTTTTGTAGAAAGCTCTGGTCCTAAAATTGTCTCAAAACCTGGGTAGTTTTCTACTTCTTCTGTGTTTGCCATTTGTCCACCAGGAATGCCACGTTCAATCATTAAAGTAGACAAATTTGCACGAGATGTATAAACAGCGGCAGTCATCCCAGCAGGACCTGCACCAATAATTACTACATCATAAATTTTTTCTTCCGACATAAATACTTCCCCCTAAACAGAATACTTTTTATCTTCATTCAACCAATACATCTAACGTCATCTATAGAAGAAGATCAATGACGCTAAGGAAAAATTGGTGATAGCGTTAGTATGTTCATCGTATGTGAAAGTATAAAGTTATTCAACTATGTTGCTCACACATTAATCATGACTGTTTGGCAAAAACGTTAAGATTTCGTCAATATACTTTGATAAAGTAGATACAGAAACGCCATATTGCTGCGCAATTTCCTTTTTTGTCACTTTAAGCATTTGTGAAGATCTGAATAAATAATCATTTGCTCCTGCAATTGCTGTTGGATTTGTAAAACGATAATTTTCTATTAAAGCTTGTTCACATAGCACAAACCACATTTGAAACAGCGGTACAATTAATGATGATAGCTTTCCATATTGTTCTAATAAAATTTCTGAGACCTGTACTGATCGTAAAAAGCTTGCTTCTACTTTATTTTTCTTATCAAATTCATGTCCAAGTGCATAAGCTAAAAACAATTTTTCAAAAGAGCCTAATTGTTCAATATTAATCCATTTCGGATGGGCGATAATTTCTTGCTTATGCGCTGTACCTTTCAGTAAAAATAAACCAAAAATGCGCTCACTCGTATAAGTGCTCTCTAATTTTTCAACAATAAAATCACGATCATGCTCCAATGCATCAAGTCCAAATTCATTTTCTTGTTGGCGCCAAGGTTCGAAGCCCTCTTTGTCTGGGTCTAGCTCTAGAAGCTGATCCCACGCACTTTTCGAAATCTCCTCATGTCCTGAGAAATAAGCAGCATGGGACAGCCAAAAGTAAAATCCTGCATCTCCTACATAGCCTCTCTTTTGCATGCTGCGCAACCATTTATAGGCTAATTCATATTGGCTGATTAAGGCTAAGGTAGCACCAAGTTTATAACGATGCTCCCAAGTATAGGGTTGAATTTTAACAAGAACATTTAACAGTTCTTGTAAATCATCTTCATTTTTTTCATAATACGCAATTACCGTTAAATTGCATAATGCATGTAGATTGCCCTTATTTTCACGTAGCACTGTATGCAAGAGAGCCTTTGCTTGCTCTTCTTCTCCAACATAAAAATAAGCGAGTGCTAGATTATTATAGGCTGACCAAAATGCTGGTCGATCTTCAATTAAATCTTCTAAAATAGTAATAGCTTCAGGAAAATCTCCCTTTTCCATACAACGACGAGCTTGCTCCTGACGATATAAATCCTCACCAGAGCCTTCAAGCTCTTCAAAATCATCTTGCTCAAAAGCGACAAACTCTAATATTTCTGCTGCTTCATCGGCATAAGCACCCTCAGGTTCTAGCTTTAAATATTCTTCTGCAAAGCGTTTTGCATCATGCATGATGCCTACACACCCTGATACTTCTGCCATGTAAAATATGATTTCTGGATTATCTGGATCAATTTGATAGGCGCGACGAAGTAGGTCATACGCTTCCTCAAAACGTTGACCTTCTAACTCTACTATGGCTAACTGCAAGATAATCATTGGATCGTCGGGACTTAAATCTACCGCACGCTGTAAATATTTATAGGCTTTATTCATTTGTCCACTGTTCATTGCTTGAATTGATTTCTTATAATAATAGTCGCCTGTTGGAATGAACGACACTATATTCGATTGAGTCTCATTTTGACGTTTCTTTTCCAATATATTTCCTCCGAAACAAGAAATAAGGAACGTATTCTACGTTCCTTTACACAGTAACTCCTATTATACCACACAATCAATAATATGCTGTTATTTCTCCTCGTGACGTTTTTCCAACACATGCAGAACATCATAAATGCTTACTTTTTGTTCTTGTAATAATACGAGTAGGTGATAAATTAAATCAGCTGCCTCCCATTTTACTTCCTCAGCATCTCGGTTTTTGGCACCAATGACCACCTCTGTTGCTTCTTCCCCAACCTTTTTACAGATTTTATCAATGCCCTTATCAAATAAATATGTAGTGTACGCTCCTTCTGGCATTTCCTGCTCTCGCTTTTCGATGACACGAGCAAGTTTAGAAACGATGTCCACAGAGCCTACCTTCTCTTTTTGCTGAATAACCTCAGTGAAGCAAGAAATTGTCCCATTATGACATGCTGGCCCTGTCGGTAGAACCTCCACTATTAAAGCATCTTGATCGCAATCCGCTTTGATTGAAACCACCTGTTGTGTATGGCCACTTGTTGCTCCCTTATGCCAAAGCTCTTGACGGGAACGAGAATAAAACCAAGTTTCCCCTGAGTCAATTGTTTTAGCTAATGACTCCTTATTCATATAAGCTACTGTTAATACCTCTTTTGTATTGGCATCTTGTACTACAGCTGTAACAAGACCTCTCTCATCAAATTGAATGTTCTCTATCATCTTACTGCCACTCCTTTTTCACGTAAGTATTCCTTTACTTGCGCTACACTTGTTTCTTTATAATGGAAGATAGAGGCTGCTAGTGCAGCATCTGCATCTACCTCTTGTGCTAATACTTCGTAAAAATGTTCGGCATGTCCCGCTCCACCACTAGCAATCACAGGGACTGTCACAGCTTCACGCACTGCTTTGGTTAAGGCTAAATCAAAGCCTGATTTTTCTCCATCTTGATTCATACTTGTTAATAAAATCTCACCAGCTCCTAAGCGTACAGCCTCTTTGGCCCACTCAATGGCTGACCAAGGGGTTTTGTTGCGACCACCATGTGTATAAACCATCCATGTGCTATCTTCCTCACTATAGCGAGCATCGATTGCTACAACAATGCATTGTGCGCCAAAGTAATCAGAGCCTTCCTGTATAAGGGCAGGTCTTTCCAGCGCGGATGTATTCACTGAAACTTTATCAGCACCTGCTCGTAAAATACGCTTCATATCATCCAACGTACGAATACCTCCGCCAACAGTAAAGGGTATGGCAAGCGTAGCCGCTGTTTGACGAACCACATCTACCATCGTTTCTCGACCTTCATGTGATGCAGAAATATCTAAAAATACAAGCTCATCTGCTCCTTGTTCATCATAGAACTTCGCAAGCTCCACTGGATCTCCTGCATCTCGGATAGAGACAAATTGTATACCTTTTACAACACGACCTTCTTTCACATCAAGACATGGAATAATACGTTTTGTTAGCATGCCTTCACACCTTCCAACCATTGCTCTAATAAATAAACACCTAATTCCCCTGATTTTTCAGGGTGAAATTGCATGCCAGTCACAGAACCATTCATCACAATACCAGGTACTTGAATGCCGAAGTAATCAGCATAGGCAACAAGCTCTGATTCTACGATATCTGTTGCATAAAAGGAGTGAACAAAATAGACATGCTTCGCTGATACTTCATTGTGTAACCATGCAGGACGATTTGTCACAATTAGTTCATTCCACCCCATATGCGGTACTCTGTATGCTTGGCCCTCTTGGCTACCACTAAAGCGTTTAATACACCCCTTGAAAAACCCTAGCCCTTTTGTTGGGGTTACTTCATCACTTTGCTCGAATAATAATTGCATACCTAGACAAATTCCTAAAAGTGGACGGTTTTCTCTTTGTGCCTTCTGTAAATATTGATCTAAGTTTGTTTCAGCTAAACGCTTTCTGGCATCAGGGAATGCACCCACCCCTGGTA
The DNA here is from genome assembly GCF_001705465.1 of Lysinibacillus sp. AR18-8. Taxonomy (NCBI): domain Bacteria; kingdom Bacillati; phylum Bacillota; class Bacilli; order Caryophanales; family Bacillaceae; genus Lysinibacillus; species Lysinibacillus sp. AR18-8. Next base: position 65,634 of record NZ_MDGU01000009.1, on the reverse strand, counting down.
ATAAAAGTGCGTCAGCTGTATCTAATGCCTTCTCATCAGCAGTTATAATAACTTCACAGCCTAGCCTTTTTAATGCCTGCTCCACACTAAATAAATTACCCATTCCATAATCAATGACACCTATTTTCACGTCAACAGCCCCTTAGTCGATGGTACGCCTTTAACACGTGGGTCAATTTCCACTGCGGCATCAATCGCACGTGCTAATGCTTTGAAAATTGCCTCAATAATGTGATGTGTATTCTGACCATAAGGTACAATTACATGAACATTCATCCTTGCCTCAAGGGCAAATTTCCATAAAAATTCATGCACTAATTCTGTATCAAACGTTCCTACTTTTTCTTTTAATGCTGGCACACGGTACTCTAGATGAGGTCGATTCGAGCAATCGACCACTACCTGAGCTAGTGCGTCATCCATCGGTACAAAGGCGTTACCATAGCGTTTTATGCCTTTCTTATCACCAAGTGCTTCTCGAACAGCCTGTCCTAATACAATACCAAGGTCCTCTGTTGTATGGTGATCATCAATATAAGTATCGCCATTTGCATGTATTGTGCCATTAAATAGTCCATGCTTAATAAATAAGTCAAGCATATGGTCCATAAACCCCACGCCTGTTTGGATATCTGCCTTGCCTTCACCATCTAAATCAATTGCTACAGAAATTTGCGTTTCATTCGTTGTACGCTCTATCTTTGCATATCGTTTCTTTTCTGTCATCGTCCTATTCCTTCTCCCATCCACGTGATTCCACTGCACGAGCATGGCCCTCTAAGCCTTCCATACGCGCTAAACGTGCAATTTTTGGTGCGTTGTCTCTCCAGGTTTTTTCACTATAGTAAACAATACTTGATTTTTTCACAAAATCATCAACATTTAAGCCACTTGCAAAACGAGCCGTACTATTAGTTGGAAGTACATGATTGGTCCCTGCAAAATAATCTCCAACTGGCTCAGAACTATACCGACCTATAAAAATACCACCAGCATGTCTTATTTGCTCAGCTAACGCCTCCGCATTTTCCATCACAATTTCTAAATGCTCCGGTGCTAATGAATTAATGGCTTCCACTGCATCTGCCAATGTTTCAGCTACATAAATTACCCCAAATTTCTCTATGGAGGCACGAGCTACTTCTTGACGCGGTAAGTTCAGCAGCTGCTTCTCTACTTCCTCAGCTACTTTTTTGGCTAATTGCTCTGAGGTTGTGACAAGAATTGAACAAGCTAGTGGATCATGCTCTGCTTGTGATAAAAGGTCTGCAGCAATTTCATCAGGATAGGCTGTGTCATCAGCCAGCACAGCAATTTCACTCGGTCCCGCAATCATATCAATGGCTACTTCTCCAAATACCTCTCGTTTGGCAAGTGCCACATAAATATTTCCTGGACCTGTTATTTTATCGACTGGGGAAATTGTTTCCGTGCCATAGGCAAGTGCGGCTATTGCTTGTGCCCCACCAACTTTATAAATCTCATCAATCCCTAAAAGGTGAGCCGCCACAAGTACACCTGCTGGTAGTTTCCCATTTGGCCCTGCAGGTGAAGTAATAACAATACGTTTCACCCCTGCGACCTGCGCTGGTATTACATTCATCAAGACTGATGAAGGGTAGGCAGCTGTACCACCTGGAACATATAGTCCTACTGCATCTAAAGCTGTTACCCGTTGGCCTAACCAAGAACCATCTCCCAGTTCTAGGTGATACCCTGAACGTATCTGTTGTTCATGATAAAAACGAATATTTTCTGCTGCTTCCGCTAAGTCTTTATATAGTTGAGGATCGAGTTCACTTACTGCTTCTTGTATTTCTTCTTCAGAGACACTTAAATTTTTAGGGACATAGCCATCCCATCGCTCAGTATAGGTGCGTAACGCCGCATCTCCCTGTGTCTTAACATCCGAAAGCACTTGTCGTACAACTTTTATTTGTTCTTCATTTCCTCCTTCAAGTGGTCTTTTTAAGGAAATGCCTTTTTCAAGCTTTGTTATTTTCATAGGATTAATCCCCTTTAGTCCTTCATATGTAGCTACAAATGATTACTTTTTCTGCTCATTTACACATTTCTTTAACCGCCTCACAAGATCAATAATACGCTCACCTTTCATACGATAACTTACAGGATTTGCAATTAATCGAGAAGAGACAGCCGTAATAAATTCATATTCTACTAAGCCGTTCTCTTTTAATGTACGACCTGTAGAAACAATATCGACAATTCGATCAGCTAAGCCAATCATTGGTGCTAATTCAATAGAACCGTTGAGCTCGATGATTTCCACTTGCTCTCCAATGCCTTTGTAGTACTTCATGGCAATATTCGGATATTTCGTAGCAATTCTAGGCGCAATCTCATTCATGGAGGTGTTTGGTAGGCCTGCAGAAGCGATATAGCAATTACTAATTTTCAAATCAAGTAATTCGTGCACTTCTCGCTGTTGCTCTAACAATACATCCTTACCAGCAATACCAATATCAGCAACACCATGTTCAACATAGACAGGAACATCCATTGGCTTTGATAAAATAAAGCGAATTTTTTCCTCTGGTATTTCAATCATTAATTTACGTGACATTTCTACTTCTTCTGGTAAATTAAAACCTGCCTCTAACAACATTTGATATGCCTCTTCAAAGATTCTTCCTTTGGGCATTGCAATCGTTAATTCATTCACCGCCAACTTCCTCCTGTCCAACTACCACCACTTCTGTAAAGTATGCTAAAAAGGCCGCCTCATCGACTAGACTACTACGTAACTGCAAAGTAGCTAATTTTCCTGCTGCTCGTAAATTTTTAACCTTTAGTAAAGCTTCCTCAAATTGTTCTTCTTCAAAAAGAACAACTGTTGCTTCCTGTCGTTTCACTGATTGCCCGTTTAATGTTTCTAATAAACGATCCACACGAATACTAAATCCTGTAGCACCAACCTTTGAACCAAAAACTTCTAACAAGCCATCATAACGACCACCATTTCCTAATAAAAAGCCACTTCCCACAGCAAATACTTCAAATAGCATACCCGTGTAATAACTCATATGACTCGAAAGTGTGAAATCGAAAGCTACATAATCAGCTAAATCAGCCATTTCAAGTAGTTGAGCAAGTTGTTGCATATATTCTAATGCATCATTTTTGCGGACATATTTTTCAATATCTCGTATATCTCTGACATTCATGGCTTCTTCAATAAATTGTAAGAGGGCATCGGATTTAGCTTTAGGCAGATGAAATGACTCTACTGCTTCTTCAAACCCTACGTAATTTCGTTGGACAAGCAATGTTCTAAGCGTTGTTTGCTGTTCGATACTCTCTGTGTAATCTTGTAAAATGCAATTTAATATACCAGCATGTCCAATTGTGATTTTAAACTCTTCCAATTTAAAATGCTTTAATAGCTCCATTGCTGTTACAATAACTTCTGCATCAGCAAAAACTGATTGATCACCTATTAACTCAATCCCCATTTGATCAAATTCAGCAGGCCTGCCTCCCTCTGCTTCCTGAGCTCGAAAAACGCTTGCAAAATAGGCAAGACGTAGTGGGATCATTTCCTTTAATAGTTTCGATGTAGCTACTCGAGCAATCGGTGTAGTCATGTCAGGTCGCAGCACTAACGTATTTCCTTGGCTATCCACTAGCTTAAATAAATGAGCATCAGCAATCGCTGAAGCCTTCCCCACTGTATCGAAATACTCCACCGCAGGTGTTTTAATAAACTCATAACCCCTTTTATATAAAAAGTCTCTGCCCGCATGTCTAACTGCTTCAACTTTCTCATAGATTTGCGGGAATGTATCGCGCATTCCAAGTGGCTTTTCAAACATTTTTATCGACGACATATGGACACTTCCTCACATTTCACTTTAATTCACTAGAGTGTTAGAGAATTAGATTATGAAAGAATTTTAACTTATTTCATTAATACAGTCAACGATATCCTTATTAATTATCGAAATCTTTAAATACTTATTATTCTGTTAATTATACACATTGAATTGCAAAGACTTGCAAAAAAGCATGACTCATTTTACTTATAATTTGACAAAATACTTTAGTGACAATGAGAATATGTCCAAATTGTGACAAACCAATTTTTAATCACTTTAAGTATTCGCTAAAAATTGATAATGATTCTCTCTTAACAAATCATTGATAAAAATAAAGAGTTTTCAATAGAGTATTCTCAATATCGAAATCCAATAATTATATCTATATAATTATTTTTAACCAATCACTTAAAATGATTCTCAATCTCATTATCATCAATAATACTTTTATATCAATACATTTATTGATTATTACTCTCATTCTATTTTACTTTTTACATTTCAAAAAACTTAATATAGAATAGCATTAATAACAAAAAGAACCATATACATTACATTGGAGGGATTTATTATGGCATGTCCATTCGTACAAATTAGTGAGCAAATGATCGTTAGTATTTGTAAAGGCGAGTTTTATCCTGGTGACAAGGTAACACTTCACACAATTGAAGACATTGATGGGACTGCAATTAAATCAACTTTTGTTGAAACAACTTGCTTAGGTGATCATGACACTTGTGAATTCAAATCAGATTATGACGCAGCTCATGCTTAAACAGTAAAAGCTACTCCAAAAACTAGTGTTTTTGGGAGTAGCTTTTTATGCAAAAAACTCACGAAGTATATCACTATACTACGTGAGTTTTTATTATTTCTTTGGTGTACACCACTCTACAGCCTCATTACGTTTGCGCTCAGCCATTTGTTCAGCAGTATATATTATTCGCATTGGATTACCCCCTGCTAAACAGCCTGCTGGCACATCCTTATGTACAAGAGTGGCAGCTGAAACAATGGCACCATCACCAATTGTTACACCTGGTAAAATAGTTGTATTTGCCCCTATCATTACTTCTTTTCCGATATGAACATCACCTAAGCGATATTCCTCTATTAAATATTCATGCGCTAAAATGGTTGTATTAAAACCAATCACAGTATTGTCTCCAATGAAAATACGTTCAGGAAACATGGTATCTGGCATGACCATTAAGGCTAATGACGTTTGCTTACCAATAGTCATGTTTAAAAAAGTACGATATAGCCAGTTTTTCACACGTAAAAATGGTGTGAAGCGTCCAACTTGAATGACAATGAAACACTTCATCACCTTCCAAAAGGACACCGTGTCATAGATATTCCAAAGTGAATTGGCTCCTTCGACACGGTAACGTTCTGTCTTACGCGCCATCTACCTTACCCCTCTTTCACAATATCAAATAAATCTGACATATGCTGCAACATATATTCTGGTTGATACTGCTGTAAGTAAGCCTCTCCCTTAATTGCCCAAGCAACACCCGCTGCTCTTACACCAGCACGATGTCCAGCTTCAATATCGTGCGAATTATCACCAATCATAATCGCATAGTCTTTTTCTATCCCTAATCGTTCCAACGCAAGCAATACTGGCTCTGGATCAGGCTTCACATTGTTCACATCATCTGTACCAATACGCACATCAAATAGATGCGTTGCACCAAGAATAGCAAGTCCACGATCGATGGTCTCATTACGTTTCGTCGAAACAATAGCCAATTTTATACCTTGAGCTTTTAACTGCTCTAGAGTTGACACAACATCAGGATATTGGCTGACTAGGTCATCATGGTGTGCAATATTCCAAGCGCGATACATCTCTATCAAATCGTCTTCTTCACCTGGTGCAATGTCATTAAATGTCTGTTTCAATGATGGACCAATGAATTTCAGGCAATCTTTTGGCGAATATTGCCCGGGAAATCGCTCATTTAATACATGCATAAATGTTTGAATGATTAAATCATTTGTATTTAGTAAAGTCCCATCGAAATCAAATAGTAGTGCCTTAACAGCCATCTTTTACAACCCCTTATTTATTATCCAAGTATTTTACGGCTGGTTTCACCTTTATTCTACGATAAATAATTGCACCTAGACCAACTACAATACCGATAATGGATACAACCTGTGCTGAACGTAAATCTCCCACTAAGTAAAGGCTATCTGTGCGCATTCCTTCGATATAGAAACGACCAATTGAATACCAAATTAAATAGCTAAAGAATATTTCTCCACGATGTAAGTTCACTTTACGCAAAACTAATAGAATAATAAGCCCAATTAGGTTCCAAATCGATTCATATAAAAAAGTGGGATGAACATATGAACCTAATTCTTCAATATACATTTGATTAATAATCCAGTCTGGTAGCATTAGGTTTTCTAAAAATGCTTTCGATACCTCGCCACCATAGGCCTCTTGGTTCATAAAGTTGCCCCATCGACCAATAATCTGGCCGATTAAAATACTAGGTGCTGCAATATCTGCTACTCGTAAAAAGCTTACATTTTTTATACGAGTATATATGTAAGCTGTGACAAATGCCCCGATGAGTGCACCATGGATGGCAATACCACCATTCCATATCTCTATGATTTTGCCTGGATTTTCGCTATAGTAATCCCATCGCATTGACACATAGTAAATACGTGCACAGATAATGGATATAGGAACTGCCCATAATAATAAATCTGCAAGAAAGTCTTCAGGCAGACCTCGCTTAACGGCCTCTCTTTGCCCAACAACATAAGCTAAAATGATTCCCGACACAATCAGCAATCCATACCAACGAACTGGAATTGGTCCTAAATGAAAGGCAATCGGGTCAATTTGCAATAGTAATAAATCCATCTTCTACTCCTCTCAATATGTCATGAACAATGTTGTTCGCTTTTTAATCGTCTAACACATCATTTGATGAAATCACTTCATCTAAACGTCTTGAAAATTCCTCTGCCGCATTGACGCCCATTTTCTTTAAACGATAGTTCATCGCTGCCACTTCAATAATAACGGAGACATTGCGTCCAGGTCTTACTGGAATTGTTAGTTTTGTTAGTTCCGTGTCAATTATTTTCATTTTTTCTTCTTCTAAGCCCAATCGATCATAAACTTTTTGTGGATCCCATATTTCGAGCTCAATGATGAGGGTAATACGTTTATAGGGGCGTACTGCACTTGCACCAAAGAGTGTCATAATGTCAATAATGCCGATGCCTCGTATTTCCAATAAGTGCTCTAACAAAGGTGGAGGGCTTCCAATTAATAGGTTTTCTGATTCTTGACGAATTTCAACACAATCATCAGCAACTAAACGATGACCCTTTTTTACAAGCTCAAGTGCTGTTTCACTTTTACCTACGCCGCTTTTACCGATTATAAGCACTCCAATGCCATACACATCGACAAGTACACCATGTGCTGCTGTCATTGGAGCTAAGCGCCCCTCTAAGTAGTTCGTCAATCTACTCGAAAATTTGGTTGTTGTCATATGTGTTTTAAACACAGGTACATGCTTTTCGTTTGAGGCCTGAATAAGCTCCTCTGGTACTTCTAAATCTCTAGAAATAATAATAGCAGGTGTATCCTGTGAACAAAGTAAACGCATACGCTCAAGCTTAACATCCGCTGGGAGCATTTCAAAAAAGGAAAGTTCAGTCTTGCCAAGCAATTGTACACGATTTGCTGGATAATGAGTAAAGTATCCTGCCATCTCAAGCCCTGGTCTTGAGATATCACTTGTCACAATTGTCCTGCCTATTCCTTCTTCACCAGCTAATAACTCTAATTTAAATTTCTCCATAACATCTCTTGTTAATACTACGACCAATGAAAAAGCCTCCAATCAATGGATAAGGTTCATCTTATTTTAGCATGTCTATGTGTAAAAGAAATGTATTTACTCTCAATACAGCGTTTACTTGCACTAAAAAAACTAGCGGCTCTCCAGCCCGCTAGTTTTTAAAAAGCAATTATTTTTGAGTTGCTAACCATTTAGCAACAGCTTCAGCATCTGCACCTTTTACTAATCCTGCAGGCATGCCGTTTTTACCATTATTTATAATATCTAAAATTTCTGATTCAGACAAACGTGAACCTACATCATTTAATGCTGGACCATTTGCACCTTGTAGCTCGCCACCATGACAAGTAACACAAGATTTCATCGCTATTGCTTCGCCATCTGGCTCTGTAGCAGTTTCATTACCATTATTAGATGCAGTTTTATCTCCGCCGCCACATGCTGCTAAGAAGATTGCTGATCCGAACACTAATGTTAACATTGCTTTTTTCATTAGTACCCCTCCTCATAATAAATATCTTACGCCGCCATTATACCAAAATTATGCACGTTTGAAACCTTCTCCTAATACCTCATATGCATCAGAAACGATAACAAACGCTGATGGGTCAACGCTTTTAATGAGTTGTTTCAGCTTTGTGAATTCTGTTTGATAAACAACAACCATCAGAACTGGTCGTGCTTCTCCTGTATACCCTCCAATTGCTGGTAACTTCGTTACACCACGATTAATTTCAGCATAAATGGCTTCCCTTACCTCATCTTGTTTCAATGTAATGATATAGACCATTTTAGACTGACTAAAACCTAGCTGAATAATATCAATCGTTTTTGTGGTAACATAAAGTCCAATCAGAGCATACAAACCTTTTTCTAAGTCAAAAACAATTGCTGCACTAATTGCGATAACGCCATCTATTAACAGCACACTTGTTCCAAGCGACAATCCTGTAAACTTCGTAATGATTTGCGCCAGTAAATCAGTGCCACCAGTTGAAGCATTCCCCTTAAAGACCAGTCCTATTCCTAGGCCAACAACAATTCCACCAAAAAGAGCACCCAATAAAGGATTATCAGTCCACGGCTCCCAGCTATTTGTTAATAAGACGATAAAAGGTAATGTAATTGTCCCAATAAAGGATTTTATTCCAAATTTTTTGCCCAATAATAAAACACCAGCAATAAAAAGCGGAATGTTAAATGCATACTGAACAATTCCCGGATTCCAACCAAATAAACCATGCAAAATCGTACTTATTCCACTTACCCCACCTGAAGCGACTTGATTTGGTAATAAAAAGACATTAAAACCAATAGCAATTATTGCCGCTCCTACAATGACATACACATACTCCACAATGCTATCTCTCACATCATGTTTCATTTCCCCACGCCCACTTCAACTATCAGAATTTTTTAAAGACGAGATGATTATAGCAAATACTTTTAGCATTGAGAACTTCATCATGATGAAGGGATACTAGATTGAGGAAGGTATAAAATAAGCTATCTTACAGTATTCAATAAGATAGCTTTTGTTGATTTAGTTTAAAATGATTTTTCTGCCCATTCGATGGCTTCATAATATAAAAGATCAATGTCAACTAACTGAATATTCAACTGTACAGCTAGCTCTTCTAATCGTGGCCAATCAAGTTTACTTAACGCAATACTAAACTCCAAATATGGGGTCATTTCCGTTTCAAAGCCTAAAATGGTATTCGTAATAGCCTCTGAGAATGGTAGCTGCTGTAAAATAACATTCATCGGTCTTTGAAGTAATGTATCAATTAGAGAAAACATGCCGACTAAAAAATATTCTGAGAAATTCTTTTTATAAGCAAGCTTAGCTAGTTTTTCACAAACCTTAGCTCGGAATAAAGACGTACACATCACTTCTTTAAAAAGATCAGAATCAGCATCAATATCAATTTCACGCATGGCCAATAAATAAATCCATTTTCGTAAATTGGATACGCCCAATAACACAATCGCTTGCTTGATGGAGCGCACTTTAGATTTAGAACGTTTAGATGAGTTATTAATCATTTGCAATAATTTGTATGTCAATGAAATATCACGTTCAATATTTTCCGCTAACAAATGAATATTTGGTTCTTCCTCTTTTAGTAAAGAGATAATGTGAATATATTGAATCGCATTTGCTGGAATGTCTGTTGCTCGTATTATTTGCGGTTGTTCAAAAAAATAACCTTGAAATAACACATAGCCTGAGGATTTAGCGACTTCAAATTGATGACGCGTCTCTACCTTTTCAGCGAGCAATTGAATATGTGGAAATTTCTCCTTAACTTTATTTTCGATTTCCATTCTTTTTACGATGGAAGAAGCTAAAAAATCCACCTTAATATAATCAATTTGTTCAAATAATTCATCATAAACTTCCACCTGATCATCCATCATAAAATCATCCAAGGCAATTTGAAACCCCTGTTTTTTTAACTCAATTACACGCTCCACTAATTGAGAGGTAAGTGGAACATCCTCTAATATCTCAATCACTACCTGTGAGGGATTTAAAAATTCATGTATAGAGCTCATCAATAAGTTTTCAGTAAAATTAACAAAACCAGGCTTACCTTTCGTTACCTCTTCAAAACCAATTGAAAGAAATGAGTTCACAAGTACATCAATCGTTGCTGCATCTGAATCGACCATTGGAAAGGCATTTACATTTTTGCTACGGTATAACAATTCATATGCAACGACTTGCTCATGAAGATTAAATATAGGCTGTCTGCCAATGAATACTTCCATTCCATTGTCCCCCATTTCTCCATTTTCTAGTAATTTATAGTATAACATTTTTTACGACCTGATGCTTATACTTCAAGCTAACTTAACATGCCAACTTGGCTTTTTCAGCCAATAATAAAGAAAGAACAGTCCCCGTGATGATGAATCACTTAAGGACTGTCCATATTATTTACCGACTTTGGATTTAATTGCACCGATCACTGCAGGCACAACTGATATAAAGATAATCAAAATCAGTACAACAGAGAAGTTATCTTTAATAATTGGAATATTCCCAAAGAAGTAACCTAATAACGTACAACTGAATACCCATAAAATTGCACCAAAAATATTATAAAATAAGAAATAACTATATTTCATTTTACTTGCACCCGCCACAAACGGGATAAATGTACGAATAAATGGCATGAAACGTGCGATTACGATCGTTTTCCCACCATGTGTATTAAAGAATTTTTCAGCTGCTTCCATACGCTCTTTCTTAACAACTCTACCGAGGAGGCTCTTTGGCGGAATAGATGTCCCTACCTTATGTCCAATATGATAGTTCATCGTATCTCCCAAAATAGCTGCTGCTAAAAATACAGGGATTAAAATCCACATATCGAATGCGCCCATTGCCGCAGCTAATGTTCCACTTGCAAATAACAAGGAATCACCAGGTAAGAATGGGAAAATAACAACCCCTGTTTCTACAAAAACAATCGCAAATAAAATAAGATAGCTCCAATTGCCAAAATCACGAATAATTTCTTCTAAATGCACATCGATATGCACAATAAAACTTATTAACTCCTTAATGAGTTCTAACATGTTTTTGTATGCTCTCTTTCAATAGTATTTTTACCTAAAAGTTTTGACGTGGCTTCACCTCAAAGGGTTCCAGTTTTGTACGTCTTTTTACATTACTTCCTCACTATATGACAAGCTCTTGAAAAGTATGTAGAAGATTTCACAAGTTTGATTTTATCACTTACAGACATCTACTCTCAACTGATTTTACTATTATACGAATAATGTACAAAAAAAGAGCTACCATTTTTCAATAGTAGCTTTTCTCGTTTAAACTTTCTCTTTTAATGAGCGTCTTAATATTTTTCCTGTTGTGTTTTTTGGTAGTTCATCCAGTATTTCAATTACTTTCGGAACCTTATACTTCACCATATGTTTAGCACAATAGGATAGTAGATCATCTGTTGTAGTAGCAGCTACTTCTTTCAGCACAACATAGGCATGTACTGCTTCCCCTAAGTTAGGGTCTGGGAAGCCTACCACTGCTGCTTCTACAATATTATTATGGGCAAACAGCACTTCCTCTACTTCACGAGGATAAACATTAAAGCCCCCTACAATAATCATATCCTTTTTACGATCGACAATGTAAAAATACCCTTCTTCATCTACCTTTGCTAAATCTCCTGTATAGAGCCAGCCGTCACGAATCGCCATCGCCGTTTCTTCAGGCATTTTATAGTATCCCTTCATCACATTTGGACCACGTACAATTAGCTCTCCAACTTCGCCCACAGGAACTTCCTGACCATTTACATCAACAACTCTATTCTCAACATTGCTAATGGATGTTCCAATAGAGCCAGCTTTACGATCACGATCTAGTGGGTTAAAACATGTCACGGGTGAAGCTTCGGATAAGCCATAGCCCTCTGACACACGCACATTAAATTTCTGTTCGAAATTATGTAATAGCGCAACAGGCAAGGAGGCACCACCTGAAATAGCTAAACGAATTGTCGAGAAATCTTCAGGATTGCCCTCAGGTAATTGGTACAAGAAATTATACATAGTAGGAACACCAGCAAATACCGTTGCTTTTTGCTCTCGTGCTAAAGCGAAAATTTCGCTAGGGCTAAAGCGTGGTGCAAGTAAAACTGTTGCCCCACTTAATAAAGGCGCATTCACCACTACCGTTAAGGCAAATACATGGAATACAGGTAGTGTCGCAATAACACGGTCCTCTGCATTAATGCCTAAATAATGCGCAACATCACGTGCATTTGAGTACACATTGCCATGTGTCAGCATGGCTCCCTTTGGACTACCTGTAGTTCCTGAAGTATATAAAATAATAGCATTGTCATCCTCTGCAACTTCAACAGGTTGTAAAGATTGAGTGGTTTTGGCGATTACATGTGTAAATAAATGTGTTTTTTCTTGTGCTTGTGGTGATAAAGCTGCCACTTTTTCCGCTATATCTGGTGTGGTTTCACAAACTATAAATGTTTTTACCTGTGGAAATGCTTGTACACCTTTTTCAACCAAGGGTAGCAACATATCCAGAGCAATGACTGCTTTTACATCTCCATTATGCAAAATGTAAGAAATTTCATCCGGTGTATAGATTGGATTAACAGGTATTGCTGTTGCCCCTAAGCGCATTGTTGCATAGAGTGCAATTAAGTAGTGTGGCGTGTTGCCGAGTAAAAACGCCACATGCTCCCCTTTTTCAACGCCTAAATCTTGTAATCCTTTTGCAAATCGGCCAACTGTATGCTCAAATTCCCCGTAAGTCGTATCTTTCCCCATAAAATGATACGCAACTTTTTCAGGTTGTTCTGCTGCCTGTTGACGAACACGTGAAACTAAATTCAATTACACCATCCCCTTATCGTATAAAATGAATCGTTATTCAGTAATATTATATAAGAAATATATCTAAAAAACAATGAGTCTTTTTATCCCATGTCATAAATTACGTTAAATAATTCATTTTTTTCTCTTTTAAACCATTAGTTCATGAGCGAATATGGGAGATATAGCGCCATCGAATTAAATAAAAATAAACCACTTGTATTAATACAAAAAAGCCAAAAGCAAAGAATACTTCTTTTACAATCGATATATTCGCAATGTCCCTTAAAATGCCTTGAACCATTAGAAAAGCAAAGGCACTATGCATCATCGCAACACCCCAAGGTAAAAAGAATTGGGGAAACAAATGGCGATTAACTAGCTTTTTTAACTCTGTATCTGTTAAACCCATACGTTTTAATACATCAAATTTACGCTTTTCACGTTCGAGGGATGTATGCAATTTAAAATAGATAAAGCTACCAGCCGCAAGTAAAAATACAGTGGCTACTAAAACACCCACTAATGTAAATAATGAGTAGGTAGCTAGTATATAAGAATAATTTAATCCTGCATTTTCAAAGTAAAAAGGGCTAAACTTATCCTTTTTAATAAAATATAAATTGGATTCTAGATGATCGATATCCTTACCAATATCCTTCGTTTCCATCCATTGAGGAATAACAAATGTAAATAGATGATAGCTTGGTTGAATAATGTCTTGATCGGAAATCGGATGAATAAGCTTCGCGAAGTCTTCATCACTAATGACAATCGAATTGACACTGACAATCGAGCCTGGAAACACTATTTTTGGATAGACACTATCAATAGTGAGCGGTATATTGTTTTCTTCTAAAACAGTATGCACAACTCGATCTTTTAATTTTTTTAGGGAATCCTCAGAATAAGGAATGAATACTGCCTCACCTGCTTCCAGATTCAATAATGGATAACTGTAGGAAGAAAGCAGGACGTTCATATCGGACTCTCGAAAAACCTCCACTTCATTTCGAGTGAAAGAGGAGGTTTGCTTCACAACAATAAAACGGGATAGCTGATAAGATAAACCTTTCTCCTCTAATTGCAACCTTAAAGAATTGATATGCTCCCGTTCATATGGATTATCGACATCCCCTTTATAAACCAGCCCGAGTGGATTTAATCGATCATATTGCGTTGTGTAGGAGGACATTGTTGCTAAAACACCAACAGATAAAAATGCAAGTGTCGATACCATCGTCACAACGAAAAACATTTTCACGTTATCCATCATTATATGCGTTTGTTCTGCTAGCGATAGTAGACGGTAGCGTTGCCAATGATATTTGCGTTTCCCACGTGCTAAATCTAAAAAACAAGGTACAGAATCACTGAAAAAATAATAGGTGCCAAATGTTGCGGAAAATGGTATTAACAGCGTTAGCCCAATTAGTGATGTATGTCCGACAACAAACGCGAGAATATACGTCGTTACAATTAAAGCAATACCATAGAAAGCTCGTATTTTGGAATACGTTGTTAAGCTATTTAAATAATCACTGCCTTTTATAAGATCTCGTAATTTTCTCTCTCGTGTAAAATACACACTAATAAAGGAAATGACGAAAAATGCACTTGTGAAAACACCAATCGTTAATAAAAATGGCTCCCATGAAATATAGAGTGGTAAATCTTCTAAATGTAAAATTTCCCGAACAATCATAAAAAAGAATTTTGAAAAGGAGAAACCAAAGACAATCCCTACAATAATGGAGCCTGTCCCAATAATCATTGTCTCTAAAAAGACAAGTTTATTCATCTGACGTTTTTCCATTCCCAAGTGCAATAAAATAGCAAATTCATGTGATCGGGCCTCTAAAAAAGCACTCATGGAATAATATAAAAAGAATAATGTAAACAGGACGAGAACAATTTCAGCCCCCACCATCCCAATGAGAGACATCTCCCCTAATATCCCACGTTCAATATCAGGGTGAAACATCAGCATGGAATAGATAAAAAATACAGCCACAGAAAAAAAGCTTGCCATGAAAAAGGCGCCATATATCCGGCTGTTCCGCACGACATTACGGTAAGCGAATTGTCGAAAGGTCACCTACTTGCCCTCCTCCTAGTAAGCTCAAAACATTTAAAATACGTTGGAAAAACATCTGACGGCGGTCATCTCGATAAATTTCATTAAAAAATTCACCATCTTTAATGAATAACACTCGATCACAATAACTTGCTGCAATTGGATCATGCGTGACCATCACGATTGTCGTTTGTTTATCCTGATTCACCTTTGTCAATAGTTCAAGCACATCACGTGAAGAATTTGAATCTAAATTACCTGTAGGTTCGTCCGCTAAAATGAGACTAGGATTATGAATAAGCGCACGACCAATTGCTGTTCTTTGTGCCTGTCCCCCAGATATTTCATTTGGACGTTTATGAAGGAAGGAAGTTAAATCTAGCTTTTCTACAATACTTGCCAGACGCTCCTCCATTACCTCTAGCGGCTGTTGATCTAACGTTAAGGGCAACACGATATTTTCCTCGACCGTCAGCATATGCAAAAGATTGAAATCCTGAAACACAAAGCCAAGCTGTCTTCTTCTAAAATAGGCAAGCTCTGTTGCATTCAACTTATGTGGATTCATTCCATCTAAAATGATTTCTCCACTAGTTGGTTCATCAATGGTCGAAATAATATTCAACAATGTCGTTTTACCGCTTCCTGAGGGCCCCATAACAGCTAAAAACTCGCCTTCTTCCACGTCAAAGCTCAATTGATTTAATGCACGATGCGTTACTTTACCTTCGTACACTTTTGTCACATCTTTAATTTGTAAAATAGGCATACTTCATTCACCTTATTTCTTCATTAATTCTAAGGATTGAGGTAAAAGCCACTGTAAAACGACCTCAAAACCAATGTGAAAATGAGGCTCTGTTAAAGCCAGTATTGACTCTTCCTCTACTAAACTAAAGCAATGCTCTCCAATAATTACATCCCAAGCATCCATTTCTCCCTCTACGATTTCCCCACATACAGTATAATACCCACTATACATAATCTGTTGACCGTCTACAGGAAAAGCATTCAATAATGTTGGTTGCTGTAAGTTTAACCCAAGGCTCTTTGAAAAATGCAGTAGTTCTTCATCTAACTTTTCATTTGCCAGGATAAAATTTTGATAGGCTAATGGATCTCCCGCTTGCAGATGTGTCATATAAAGCGCATTTGTTTTCTCCTTATCAATTGTTAGTTTCCAATCTAATATACGTACCTCTACCATCCTAGTGCCCCCTAATTTGTAAATGTTACTGTCACAATCGTCCCTTTTCCTACCTCTGATGTAATAGCCAGCTCATGCCCTAGCTTTTCACAGATTTCTTTGGCTAAATAAAGGCCCATTCCAGTTGATTCACCTGTTTTCCGCCCATTTTCGCCAGTAAAAAAGGCTTTCGTAACACGAGAAAGATCGGAAGCTGGAATCCCAATACCCTCATCACAAATCGCAAGTTGTACATAGTCATCCTTTTCAATGGCAGAAATAACAATTTTTTTATTGGCTTCAAAC
Organism: Lysinibacillus sp. AR18-8; assembly: GCF_001705465.1. Classification (NCBI taxonomy): domain Bacteria; kingdom Bacillati; phylum Bacillota; class Bacilli; order Caryophanales; family Bacillaceae; genus Lysinibacillus; species Lysinibacillus sp. AR18-8. The sequence continues at coordinate 49,017 of NZ_MDGU01000009.1, read as the reverse complement.
GTGTATTTCACTGCATTGGTGATAAATTGTCCAAGAATGAAACGAAGCCATTTTGAATCACTGGCAACAATTAGATCGTCGTCAATATGAATTTCCGGGAAAACTCTTTTCGTAATAAATAAACGTTTATTTTCATTAACAGTTGCAGTTACAATACCTTTTAGCGCAACTCGCTCTACTTGCATATCATCCTCAAAATTTTCTAGGCGTGCATTAACAAGTACCATGTCCAACCCTCTACGCAAGCGATCGATTTCCTCCTGAACATTCTTTTTATCAAGAGGTCGGTCATCTTGTAATAATAATTCAATCACTGAAATAGGTGTTTTCATTTGATGGACCCACTGGTTCATAAATTGATCATGCCTTTTTTGACTTGCATATAAAGCATGCAGCTCATGTTGATAAAGTCGATACAATTCATGCATATACTTCTCGGTTTGTATAGCTTCTGGCGTTTTTGCATTTTTTTGTAGCACATCCTCCATTGCTGATGGAAGCTGAGTTATCTTCAATAAGTAGCGTTGCCGCATTAAATAGCGGACAAGTAAAAAGGATGCTAATAGCACAAGGCTAATACAAAAGGAATAAATAGCCGTATCAATATTTCGAAAACCGTCGAGTGCATAGATAACCATGATGAAGCCAACTAATAAGAGCTGGAACACAATAAATGATGCATAATCACGTAAAAAAAGCTTCCAGCCCACTATAGCTCACCTGCACTTAATATGAATCGATAGCCTGCACCACGTACCGTTTCGATTGTTGACGATATATGATAATCCGCTAACTTTTTTCGAACTCGGGTCATATTCACATTCAAAGTGTTTTCATCGACAAATGCTTGATCGTCCCAAAGCTCCTCTAACAATTGCTCACGCGAAACTACTTTCGGTGCATTGCCCATCAATAGCTCTAAGATGATACATTCTTTTTTCTGAAGTGGAATTTCTAAATCATTTTTATGTAGCTCCATTCTTTCTAAATGAAGTACAAGCTGTCCTTGCTTGATTGTCCGTTCTTCTTGCCTTGCTGCATATTCACCATATGTACGGCGTAGATGACTACGGATTTTAGCCAACACAATTTCGTAGTTAAAAGGCTTTGTAATAAAATCGTCGCCCCCATTTTCAAGTGCAAAGATTTGGTCCATTTCTCCTGAGCGTGCAGAAATGAAAATTATTGGACATGTTGTATGCTGACGTAGCTGGCGACACCAATAATAGCCATCATAAGCGGGTAAATTTATATCAAGCAGCACCATATGTGGATTAAATGCTGTAAATTCTTCTATAAGATGATCAAATTCTTGAATTGTTGCAACTTCGTATTGATATTTTCTAAGCGTTTCCGCTAGTAATGATGCAATCTTGACATCATCTTCAACTATGAATATTCGATGCTTTTCCATATCAACACTCCTTTCTTTCTATATTGTATCAAAAAAAGGTTCGACGACATAATTGTCAGCGAACCTTTAGGCTAAAACATTACATGAAACCGTATTTTCCTTAATAAATTAATTGTAAAAAGTCCTCAGTTGAAATTCCACCAAAATATGTAGGGATATCAATGTCTGCTAATGCCTTAGCAATTGCAGCTCTGTCATAGTTTGTCCCAACTAAGCGCTGTTCTATATCAGCCATATCACCGACACCAAAGAAATCTCCAAAAATATGCACTTCTTCCATCACACCATGATTTACTTCTAGGCGAATATCAATGCCTCCTGTTGGGAATCGGTGTGTTTTTTGAATATTAAAGCGAGGTGATTTCCCAAAATTCCACTCCCAAGTTTGATAGCGTTCCTCTGATAGCTTGTGGATATTTGCCCAATCATCTTCGGTTAGCTCATAATAACGAATATTTTCTTCCCCGCCAAAAATGGATTTTAAAATTTCAAGACGGAATTCCTCAACTGTCATTTGCTCTTTTAAAAACTCTGAAATGTTTGCTACTCGTGAGCGAATTGATTTAATACCTTTTGATTCGATTTTATCCTTTTTGACCTTTAAGGCTGAGACAACCGCATCGATTTCTGTATCAAACATCAATGTACCATGGCTGAACATACGTCCTTTTGTAGAGAACTGAGCATTTCCTGAAACTTTACGTCCCTCTGCTAGTATATCATTACGTCCTGAGAGCTCTGCATTCACACCCATTTTTGCTAGAGCGTCAACAACTGGTTGCGTGAATTTTTTATAGTTCATAAAGCTATCGCCATCATCATTTGTAATAAAGCTGAAGTTAAGATTGCCTAAATCATGATAAACAGCACCACCACCTGAAAGACGGCGCACAACAATAATGCCATTGTCCTCTACATAGTCTGTATTGATTTCTTCAATCGTATTTTGGTTTTTACCGATGATGATAGACGGTTGATTAATATAGAAAAGGAGCACTGGCTCTTTCTCAACGTCCATTGTTTTTAACAAATACTCCTCAATAGCAAGATTAATACGTGGATCATGGATCCCTTTATTATCAACGAAAATCATAGTTCACGTTTCCTCCTTCACAAAATATCCATATTTATTTTACCGTAAATTAGGCATTTTGTGTTGACGAAAAGCATCTGTTATAATACACTAGAAAATATCAAAACAGTAATAGTACAGATGAACTTAAAGGAGGAGTCCACAATGTTAGAAAACGTAGTTGAATTTTTCAAGAATTTACCTGCTAAGCAATGTACTGAGTGCGGTGAAAAAATGGAAGAACAAAGCGAATGCTACAGCAACACTTGTGAAAAATGTAACCACCTATAAGCATTTGCCTATTCTGATATAGTCATATACGTGCCCCACACGTAGCAATCATGACACCCTTCATCATATTTTGATGAACCCTTAATTAAATCTCTTACACTTACAAAAAACAACAGCTGATACGCTCATATCAGCTGTTGTTTTTATGTTTTTGAAAAAGACAATCACTAGCAGAGAAAGACCTTTTGGCAAGGGAAGGGGATTTCCGTTCTGCCAGCGTCCCGAGGGAGCAGCTCGCCCACTTAAAAAGCAAATGGCCCACAATGGAAATCCATACTTTTTTTCATAAATTTTCTATAGATAACTTCGTTTTTATTTATGTCATTTGAGGCTGAAGAATTATTACATAACTCCTATGAACAACAAAGCACTCACCGTACATTAGGTGAGTGCTTCATGTTTAGTTTTCTTCAGCTACTTTAGAGTAACGTTTATTGTGCAGTAGCATAAAGTAACCAAATGTGATCGCTAAGAATGCTACTAAGAAGCCAGCTAGAACTCCATAGTTTTGCATTAAGAATGACGTATCACCAGTAGAAATACTTGATTTAAATGCTTGAACTGTATATGTCATCGGTAATAGCTTGTTAAATACTTGTAATGGTGAAGGTATTAATTCTAATGGGAATGTACCTGCACTTGTTGTTAATTGTAAAATTAGTACAACAATTGCCATGAAACGACCAGGGTCACCAAAGATCGAAACAAGCATTTGGATTAAGGCTAAAAATACATAGCTTGTTAATAAGGCTGTTAAGATAAAGTAGCCCATGTTATTCACTTCGAGGCCTAGACCCCATTTGACAATAACTACTGTTAGTAATGTTTGCACTAAACCTACGACTGCTAGTACAGTCACTTTACTTGTAAACCAAGATGCCCCGTTTTTAGGACGAATAGCAGGTTCAACAAGTGGGAACACAATTGAAATTAATAATGCACCTACGAATAAACCTAGAGAAATAAAGTACGGTGCAAAACCTGTACCATAGTTAGGAACATGGTTTACAGACTCTTTTTCAACTTCAACTGGACTACCTACCATATCATACGTGTCTTGATTTGCTTTAACTTCATTTGCTTTTTCACTAGCCTCACCTAATTTACCAGATAAAGTAGCTGTACCATCTGCAAGCTCCGTCGAACCATCTGCAAGTGTTGCAGATCCTTGTGCTAGCTCACCAGATTTTGAAGCAAGTGTTGAAGTACCTTGATTTAATGTTGTTGTACCATTCGCTAATTCATTTAAACCAGATGCTAATGTTTTTGAACCTGTTACAGCTGTATTCACACCTGCATGTAGTTCACCTAATTTTGCAGCTAATGTAGCATTACCTGCTTGTAGACCTTTTGCACCTTCCAATAAAGCATTACTTTTAGCTGTTAATGCATTCGCACCAGCTAGCACTTCTGCTTGACCTGCTGCAATTTGAGTTGCCCCAGAGCTTACTTGATTGGCACCAGCTTGTAATTTTTCTGTACCAGCTGATAAGGATGTTAAACCGTTATGCACACTAGCACTACCTGCCTGTAGTTCCGCTAATGTTTGTTTCAACGCTGCTGCTTGCTCTTCAGGCATTGAAGCCATCATCGTTTGTAATTGATTTGATAGAGCTGTAATGCCTGCCTCTACTTTTGCAGATCCCGCTGTTAATTGAGTTGCTGCACCATTCAATGCACCGGCATTCTCAGCAATAGATGCTGCACCTGCACTAATTTGCTGTTGTTTGTCGTTTAAAGTGTTTAAACCAGCACCAACTTTTGCAACACCTTGTGTATATTGTGATAACCCCTGTTCAAGGCTCGTTGCTCCATTTGCAGCTTGCTGTGCACCCTGTTGTAATTGAACAGTACCATCTTGTAGTTTGACTAAACCACTAGATAAGTCATTCGCGCCTTTTGCGGCATCTCCTGCACCTTTTGTTAATTTATCAGTACCATTTGATAGTTCAACTGTGCTCGATGCTAGTTGCTCCAGATATCCTTTTAAATCTTTTGCACCATTCGCTACTTTTTGTGCACCCTCATCTAGCTTATTTGAGCCATCTGCAGCTTCTGTAAAGCCATCTCCAAGTGTTGCAATGGAATCAAATAATTTTTCAGCATAAGTCGCTGATACTTGAGAATTTACTTCAGCGCGTACACGATCCATTGCAGTCTCACCAATTTGAGCACCAAGGAAGTTCAATCCCTCGTTTGGAATGTAGTTCATTACTAATTTTGATGGTTTGTCATCTAATAGTGTTGTTGCATGTTCAGAGAAATTTGTTGGAATTTCTAAAATCATATAATAGTCACGACTATTTAAGCCTTTTTCAGCTTCATCTTTTGAAACTTTTATAAAGTTAAATTGCTCGCTATCTATCAATTTATCGACCAAGGTATCCCCTAAGTCTAATTTAACGCCATCCATCTCAGCACCAGTATCCTCATTAACAACAGCTACTGGAAGATTAGGAAGCCCCGCATAAGGATCCCAAAACGCCCATAAAAACATACCCGCATACATTACTGGAATAAATAATACAGCAATGATTGACACAAGCATTTTTCTAGTTTTAAAGATCTTCAGCCACTCAGCTTTAATCATATAATATCCTCACTCCTAAACTATTTGACCGAAAACGTCATTTGGTCATTTTCATTCAAAAAAAATAATCAACCTCGACAATATTGCAAAAAGAGCACTTGATTCAATACTTATACAGCTGTATTTTATCGAATCAAGTTAAAATCAAACCTCGAAAGATAGTTTCCTTAAAAAGATTAAGAATCTTTTCTTCAGGGATTACATCACCATGTAACTCATGCCAATCGACAACAAAAGCAAGATATGCCTTCAGCAATAAGTAACTAACTAGCTCCGCATCACACTCTCTAATTTCACCTTTATTAATACGTCGTTGTATTAACTCTGCGACATACGATAAGATTTCAGTCTCGATACGTAGTAGCACCTGTTTAACTGCTGGTGTTCGTAATTCTTTTTCTTCCTCGATTAGCTTTGCAAATAAAAGATGTTTTTCTCGGAACTGTAGCATTTTCATTAAAGCATTATGCGCATTATCCATAAAGCTTGCTGATGCATCCAACACTGCATCTGCTTCCGCTTTCATCTCTCGTACAAGTGACATTGCGATCTCTTGAAATAAAATTTCTTTATTTGCAAAGAATGTATAAATCGTACCTTTACCGACATTGGCGATTTTAGCCACTTGCTCCATTGTTGTTGCCTTGTAGCCAAACAATGTAAAAGATTTTGCAGCTGCTTCAAGAATTTCCTGCCTACGATCCATTAGTAACATCCTTTCTAGTTAGGTTATGTACATCTCTCGTACACTTTAATAAAAATGACCAGAAAACCATTTCGGTCATCTGGTCATTATCATATTCCTATTTCAAAAAAATTGCAAGCCTTTAATGATGATTTTTTTCATCTTTTTTCTCTTCCTCATGATCCATATCATCTGAAGTGTCATTATTATGATCCATCATGTTATTATCCATACTGTTATTGGCTTTTTCATCCTCTGGGACAACCTTTGTCATATCAGGGCTTCCAGCAATAATTTGTTGCTTTGGCATATTATGAACACCGTTAGCTGTTGTATGTGCATACATATAATACACACCATCATGATCAAAAGTAGTCGTTGCTTTATATACACCGTCTTGCTCTAATTTCCCATCAATCATTTGTCCTTCATCGCGTTTTCCTGATTCCCAAACTTCAAATTCTACTACAGCATCATCGACATTTTTTCCACCTTGTTCAACATGTGCTGCCAGCTCAATCGTTTCATTGAGTGCTACTTCTTTTGGTGTTAAAATTTCAACTTCTGGGATCTGTGGTACTTCTGGTTCTGGCAATGCCTCTTTTTTTTCTCCACATCCTACTAATAATGTAGGGACTGCAATTAGCGCAAATAACCACTTTTTCATCTTTTAATCCTCCATTAATGGCAACCGTATCTTCACGGATGTGCCTTTTTCAACAACACTTTCAATTTCTAACGTTCCTTGTAACTGTTTTAATAACTGTTCAACAATCGATAAACCTAGTCCACTACCACCGTCCGCACGACTTCGAGCTTTGTTAACACGATAAAATCGTTCAGTGACATGGGTTAAATCCTCGACAGGAATACCAATTCCATAATCCCTAATGATAATTTGTGCACTACCAGCCTTTTCAGCAGCAACAATTTCCACCTTAGAATTTTCATGCGAGTAATTAATCGCATTTTCAATAATGTTAATAAAAATTTGTTTTAGTTTTACTTCATCCGCTTCAATAATTAGGGCATCATCTACATCTAAATATAAATTTATGTTCTTTTTATTTGCTTGATGCGTTAAGATTTTTTGAACCTCTCGTAATGTTTCACCTAACGGAATTGGATATAAATCAATGTCAGTTTGTTCATTTTCTGTTCTTGCCAGCTGAAGTAATTCGTTTGTTAAGCGTTCCATGCGATTGGCCTCACGGACGATTAGCTGAATGGTTTCTTCTTTTTGGCCTTCTGTGATGATGCCATTTTGCATGGCTTCGCTATAGCCCTTTACATAGCTAATCGGTGTTCGTAATTCATGCGAGACTGTTGCCAAGAATGTTTTTTGTGCTTCATCCTCTTGCTGAATGGCCTCTGCCATTTTATTAAAGGTACTAGATAATTTACCGATTTCATCTCGTGAATTGACAGGTACACGAGTCTCATAATTCCCATAGGACATCTGCTCCACTGCAAGCTGTAAATCGTTTAATGGTCGCATAATATGTCGAATCCCTTTATAAATTAAATAGCTAACAACTACTAAAAATATGAAAGCACTAATAAACAATAAAATAACGCCACTATTTGCCAATTCACTAATTTTGGCCAGTGGGAAATAAATATAAATAATACCTTCTAATCGATTTTGATCAACAAGTGGTACAACCACCGAAATAAGTTGTCGATCAAAGCGAGGCTCGTACCCAATTTTTTGCACATACTTTCCTGCCAATAATTTTTGTCTTTCCTCAGGACCAATCAATGTCTCATAATCGATATCAAATGGAACACAGGCACTTAATTCACGAGGATTCCTTACCGCAAATATATTCAAATTGGAATAATCATTAAATTCTTCAATATCTGCAATAAATTCATCCGTTACCTTGCCATTGTCATACATTGTTTGTAGCTTCAATCCAACCTCGACCATTGTATCTTCTGTATCTTGTACATATAAACGTTGATATAAAAAATTTGTGAGAACATACATAAAGACGACGGTAATAATTAAAAAGGCGAAAATTAACAACCAAATGCGCGTGGCAATTTTTTTCATTCGCCAGGATCAAAGCGGTAGCCCACACCCCAAACGGTTTGAATATGCGAAGCCGCATCCTTTCCAAGCTTTATTCGTAAAGTTTTAATATGTGTATCTACCGTGCGTGTTCCACCTACATAATCAATATCCCAAATGCGTTCTAATAATTGCTCTCTCGAATAGGCATTTCCTGGATTTTTCATAAATAAGTGTAAGAGTTCAAATTCCTTTAAAGTAAGTGGAATACTCTTTCCATCAACGGATACTTTTCGTGCTATTTCATCTATTTTAATAGAGCCAAAAATTACGTATTTTTGCTGTAGTTCTGTAATATTTGCACCACTTCGTCTTAATACAGCATAAATTCTGGCTACGAGTTCATCATGTGTAAATGGCTTAACAATATAATCATCTCCGCCAAGTGTAAGACCTTTCACTTTATCCTCATTCGCATCACGTGCAGTTAAAAAAATAATCGGCACATTGGACATAGCCCGAATACTTTGACAAACAACAAAACCATCCTCATGTGGCATCATTACATCAAGTAATACTAAATCTATATTTTCACGCACTATTACATCGTAAGCCTCAGTTCCACTAGCGGCAGTAAATGTCTCTATATCAGAGTTATTGAGCATCATTTCAATTAAATTACGCATATCCTGCTCATCATCAACTATTAATACAGTTGTCATCATTGTTCCTCCCTTACTAACAGCTGAAAAGCACCTTTCCCCACATCAACTGTTTTTTCCTTCTGGCCATCTTTTATAAAATACAATGTGTGATCATCATAGCCAGCGACAACAATATAATCTTTAAATTGATCCACTACAAATGGATTTGCCCCAACCTCTTGCTGCCATTTGATATGGCCATCAAAGTCAGCCACATATAACTCGTTGTGACCATGACTTACAACAAGAACAGCATCTTTGGTCTTTTTTAATCCTACTGGCATCAAAGGCATATCAATCTCTCCATGCAGTTGACCTGTAGTCAAATCATATTTTTTAACAGAACTATTTGGCTTACTTCCTTCCCCATGACCGCCTACCCATAGCTCATGTGTTTCTTCTAGAACAGCTATTCCATGTGCAGATTTTTGAATCGGCCACTCTTGCTCAATTTTTAAATCCTTCATATTTAACACAGATAACTTTGTATCTTTAAAATTAATAACATATAGTTTATCCCTATACGATGTCATTGACATTGGATAATTGCCAAGTTGTTGTGAAGCTAGCTGATTGCCTTCTTGATCAAAGCTTGTCACTGTATTGGTTTTACTATTCGTGATAAAAAATTGCTTGATGTTGTCATCGTAGTATACATTGGTCGTACCAATCTCTACTTTTTTTGAATAGAGCTTTTCTCCGGTGGATATTGTATAGACGTCGATGTTATTTAGTTGGTGTCCATATAATAAAACTTGGTCATCTCCTAATAATACGGCCCCTGAATAAGCCTTATCAAATAACCATGTCGCAAGCATATTCCCATCCTCATCAATAAAATCTAATGATGGCTCTTGTATGTTCAATGAAGCTATAAAACTTCGTTCCCTTTCAATGGGTTCATATGACTTTTCAGCGCAACCCGCTAACCATATAATTTGTAGTAACGAAAAAATGAAGAATGCCCATTTTTTCAACTTTATCACCTCTGCCCCTTTACTATACTTCACAATTGTGAAATTCGGGTGAAACTTGGAAGGTAAATTTATGACAAACCATGAAAATACATTTCACATATCAGGCGCGCAATTCTTCTAACAGTTCAATCATCCAACCAATATTTCCGTCCTTACATATATTACAAAGATAATGGTAAGGAGGAATTTGAGTATGATATCCATTAGCTTATGTATGATTGTAAAAAATGAAGAAGATGTTATTGGTCGATGTCTTGACTCTGTCAAAGATATAGTAGATGAAATTAATATTGTTGATACGGGATCAACAGATAGTACAAAGCAAGTGGTTGCACAATATACAGACCGAATTTTTGATTTTAAATGGATACATCACTTTGCAGCAGCACGAAACTTTTCCTTTCAACAAGCAACAAAAGAATACATCCTCTGGCTTGATGCTGACGATATTTTTTTAGAGGAAGACCGCCAAAAATTAAAGGCACTCAAAGCATCTCTTACTTCCGACATTGATGCTGTTTCTATGAATTATCATTTAAGTTTCGATCATGAGGGAAATGCAGATGCCTTAATAAGAAGATATCGCCTTGTCAGGAGGGAAAAGCAATTTCAATGGATTGGTGCAGTTCATGAATATTTAGAAGTTTGTGGTATGTTGTTTGATAGTGATGTTGCTGTCAGCCATTTACCGTTAACCCATGATCACTCCCGCAATATTACGATTTATAGACAACTGATTGAAACGGGAGAAACACTATCACCACGTGATACATTTTATTTTGCTAATGAATTAGTAGATCATGGCCTGTTTGAGGAAGCTATTTATTATTATGAATTATTTTTAACGTCCAAATTAGGGTGGATTGAAGATAACATACGTGCCTGCTTAAAATTAGCTGATTGCTATTCCCATTTAAACGATAAAGAAAACAATTTCAGCGCTATACTACGAAGCTTTGAATACGATATCCCCCGACCAGAAGCCTGCTGTCGCCTAGGTTATCACTTTATGGAACAATCTAGAAATTACGAAGCTATATTTTGGTATGAGCAAGCTCTAGTGATTAAACAGAAGCCAAATGCGCCCTTTCAAAACAAAAGCTTTTCTACATGGCTACCCCACTTACAGCTCTGTGTTCTTTACGATCGCTTACAACAATATGAACTAGCCAATGCCCATAATGAATTAGCGGGCTCGTTTATTCCGAATGACCCAAAAATTCTACACAATAAAGAATATTTCAAGCGTATTTTAACAATCAATCACAAAGACTCTTAAAAAATATCAATCACCATCTAAAAAGTTTCGTCTCCTGTTTGCAGGATAAACATCCAATTATCTTAAATACAGTTGCAACGAATCTATAAATAACTCTCTATTTACAAGTAATTAATAGTTATGTGTCTACCTCCCTTATCATTCATCAGAATACGATATTTGAGAGAGGAGGTGAGATTATGCATTTTGGAAATTTTATAGATAGAGTTTGCAGTAAGTGTCATTCATTTCCTTGTTGTTGTAAAACTGGTCCTATTCCAAGTTGTCCAATTTGGCCAGTGAAACCTACAGGACCGACTGGGGGGATAACTGGACCTACAGGTAGTACAGGTGTGACTGGCTCTACGGGGGTAACTGGCGTTACTGGGGCTACTGGCGCTACCGGCGTTACTGGCGCTACTGGCGTTACCGGGGCTACTGGTGTTACTGGCGCTACCGGCGCTACCGGCGCTACCGGCGTTACTGGCGTTACTGGTTCTACGGGTGTAACCGGCGCTACTGGTTCTACCGGCGCTACCGGCGTTACTGGAGTAACTGGGGCTACTGGTGTTGCTGGTTCTACGGGCGCTACTGGCGCAATCGGACCTACGGGCGCTACTGGCGTTACTGGCGCTACCGGGGCTACTGGGGTAACTGGGGCTACCGGCGTTACTGGGGTAACCGGCGCTACTGGCGCTACTGGTGTAACCGGGGCTACCGGGGCTACGGGCTTGACTGGCGCAATCGGACCTACTGGCACCACTGGGATAACTGGGGCTACCGGCGTTACTGGCGTTACTGGCGCTACCGGCGTTGCTGGGGCTACGGGTGAGACTGGCGCTACTGGGGTAACTGGGGCTACCGGTGTTGCTGGGGCTACGGGCGCTACGGGCGTTACTGGCGCAATCGGACCTACTGGCGCTACTGGTGTAACCGGGGCTACCGGCGTTACTGGCGTTACTGGGGCTACCGGCGTTACTGGGGTAACCGGGGCTACTGGCTTGACTGGTGCAATCGGACCTACTGGCGCTACTGGAGTAACCGGGGCTACCGGCGTTACTGGGGCTACTGGCGTTACTGGGGTAACTGGGGCTACCGGCGTTACTGGCGTTACTGGCGCTACCGGCGTTGCTGGCGTTACCGGCGTTACTGGCGCTACTGGCGTTACTGGTTCTACGGGAGTGACCGGCGCTACTGGTATTACTGGTTCTACGGGTGTAACCGGGGCTACTGGCGCTACTGGTTCTACTGGGGTAACCGGCGTTACTGGTTCTACGGGTGAGACTGGGGTAACTGGGGCTACCGGCATTACTGGAGTAACCGGCGCTACTGGCATTACTGGAGTAACCGGCGCTACTGGCACTACTGGAGTAACTGGCGCTACCGGCGTTACTGGCGCTACCGGCGTTGCTGGGGCTACCGGCGTTGCTGGGGCTACGGGTGAGACCGGCGCTACTGGCACTACTGGAGTAACTGGGGCTACCGGTGTTGCTGGTTCTACGGGCGCGACTGGCGCAATCGGACCTACTGGCGTTACTGGTGTAACTGGGGCTACCGGCGCAATCGGACCTACTGGCGTTACTGGTGTAACTGGGGCTACCGGCGCAATCGGACCTACTGGCGTTACTGGAGCTACCGGCGTTGCTGGGGTAACTGGGGCTACTGGCGTTACTGGTGCAATCGGACCTACTGGCGCTACTGGGATAACCGGGGCTACTGGCTTGACTGGTGCAATCGGACCTACTGGGGCTACCGGTGTTACTGGCGCAATCGGACCTACTGGCGCTACTGGGGTAACTGGGGCTACCGGTGTTGCTGGTTCTACGGGCGCGACTGGCGCAATCGGACCTACTGGCGCTACTGGGGTAACCGGCGCTACTGGCTTGACTGGTTCTACGGGTGAGACTGGGCCTACTGGCGCTACTGGGGTTACTGGTTCTACGGGTGTAACTGGGGCTACCGGCGTGACTGGTGTAACTGGCGCTACCGGCGTGACTGGTGTAACTGGCGCTACCGGCGTTACTGGTGTAACTGGCGCTACCGGCGTGACTGGTGTAACTGGCGCTACGGGTGCTACTGGGCCTGCGTTTACTGAAGGATTCTCTGCCTTTAAAAACACGTTGGCTGTTAGTGGATCTACTTCAATCACTAACTGGAGTGTTGCTTCACCATACTTTACAACACCTGCTTTCAATCCAACAACTGGGATATTCACTGTACCAACTACAGGTAGGTATTCCTTTGAAGCAACCATTAACTACTCCACTGCTGCGGCTATTACCGTTACTTTAGGAGCAGGAATAAACCCTTCATTTGCAATTAGACAAAATGCTACTACAAATTTAATTAGTGGCTTGTTCCCTGTACTAAACGTCAATGTGGCGCTTGTATTAACTTTACGCGCAGTTCTTGGAAATGGCACAATCACTTTAGCAGGAGAAGTGAATTTAAATGCTGGAGATACGATTGATTTGTTCTATGAAGCAAATGGATTGACTATCTCTCTTACACTAGGCGGCGCTAACTCTGGTGGTATTGTTTGGTCATGTCATCGAATTTCTTAGAGTTAGGACATTAATCAACAATACAGCTCTTAGTAGAAATAGCAAACCACTATTTTGTGGTTTGCTATTTCTTTTTCATGTAACAATATAAAAAATAGTACAAACATTGATAATAAATGTTTGTACTATCTGATTTGCATTACTTGAACATTTCCATTAATACTTCATTCGCAACCTGTTTACCTTGCTGTACACATTCTGGAATTGATATTCCTTCAAACGAGCTTCCTGCAAGCTTTACAGTTGGAAAATGTTCTTGTAATTCTTGTTTGATACGAAGGACTTTCGCCTCGTGGCCAACTGTATATTGTGGCATCGCATTTTTCCAACGTGTTACAACCGTTGTGACAGGTGCGCCATCGATACCAATCGTTTTCTGTAAATCCTGTAGCACGGTTTTTTCGATCTCCGTATCCGATAAAGCCACAATCGCTTCGTCGCCCACTCGACCAATATAACTGCGTAATAATACAAAATCCTTTGGTGAAGTACCTGGCCATTTTCGATTCATCCAAGTGCAGGAAGTAATTGAAAAATCACTATTTCGAGAGACATAAAAAGAAAGTGCATCTAAATCACCGAGTTGTTCCTTTTTAAAGGCCATTGTAACGGTTGCAATAGTAGCAGCCTTCATTGTGCCCAATTCATGTAATAGACTTAACTTACTAAACATTTTTTCAGCCATATTAAAGGGGGTGGCAATAATAACAGCATCTGCTTTGATATGTGAAAAATTATTGAGCATCACCTGAACTGAACCATCCTTGCCATGCTCTATTTCCTCTACTTTGACACCCTTCATCACTGTCCCCGGAAGTAGTGATTCTTCTATACTTTCAATGAGTGTTTCAAGGCCATTGCTAAAGGTTTGAAAGATACCTTTATTTTCAGCTATGTGATGATTGCTTAAGAAATTCGTGCCTGACTTCTTCATACCAATCAGCAAACTACGATATTGTTGTTCTAAACTATAAAGCTGTGGGAAGGTTGAGCTCATACTTAACTGCTCAATATCCCCTGCAAATGTACCTGCTAGTAGGGGCTCTACTAGATTTTCCACTATCTCAGCACCAAATCTTCTTCTAAAAAAAGCGCCTAACGGTTGATCGTCATCCTGTGTAGAACGGGGAATGAAAAAGTCCCCCGCCGCACGAACTTTACCACTTAGTGAGAACAAGCCTGAAGTTATGAATGAAGAGATATGCGGTGTCTCTCCAGATAAGAGATGACTAGGTATTGGATATAACTGACTACCAACAGCTATATAGTTTGGACCCGCATTACTTGTTAATAGTTTCTGTTCGATCCCAAGATCCTTTGCTAAATCATTGACATAGTTTTCACGATCAAAAAAAGATTCTGGCCCACGCTCAATAATAAAGCCATCTTTTCTTAGAGTTTGAATTTTTCCGCCAAGACGTAATGACGACTCGACAAGTACGATATCTAATGGCAATTCTTTTGCGCTTGCTTCTTTTTGCATATAGAACGCAGCTGTAAGGCCTGTAATGCCACCGCCTACGACAACTACCTTTCGTCTTTTCTGAGTCACCAACATCATCACTTTCTTTTCGCTTAGCTTAATTTTTTATGAATCGCCTCTACCATCGCATCAATAAATAAAGGATGTGTATTTGGCATCGCTGGACGATAGTATTTTGCACCAAGTTCATCACAAACAACTTTACATTCAAAATCGTTGTCATACAACACTTCTAAATGCTCTGTTACGAAACCTACTGGTGTATAAACAAATGAACGGAAACCTTTTTCTTCGAATAGCTCACGTGTTAAGTCTTGAACATCTGGACCAATCCAAGGCTCTGGTGTTTGGCCTGCTGATTGCCAGCCAACCTCTACATTTTTTAAACCAGTCGCAGCTTGAATAAGACGAGCTGTTTCAATTAGTTGATCTTCATATGGATCACCTAAGTTTTTAATTTTTTCAGGCAATGAATGTGCTGATACAATTAGACAAGCTGTCTCACGTTCTTCTTCTGACATTGCATTGAATGTCTCATTCACTTGTTGTTTCCAGTATTCTATGAATTTGGGCTCGTCATACCAAGATTCCACAGAAGTTATCTTTAAGCGACCTCCTGCGGCCTCTTCAGCACGACCATTATAAGACTTAATTGAGAAAGTAGAGAAATGAGGAGCTAAAACAATAGAAACCGCTTCTTTTATGCCCTCCTCCACCATTTGCTCTACTGCATCTTCTATAAATGGATGAATATGTTTTAAACCAATAAACAATTTATATTCTACAGCATCCTGTACTTCGTTCAAACGTGTACATAATGCTTCAGCTTGTGCTTGTGTTGCCGCAGCTAATGGGGATAAACCACCGATTGCTTCATACCGGCTACGCAAATCTTCTAAATGCTCTGCAGAAGGTTTACGTCCATGACGAATATGCGTATAGTAAGGTTCAATATCTTCTTCTTTATAAGGTGTTCCATATGCCATTACTAGTAAGCCTTTAACTTCTTTCATTACCTTTTCACCTCTAAAATTGTTTTATGTTTTTCATATATTATGTGATAAAAAGAAGCTGCCCAATCTTGATTGTTGGACAGCTCCTTTTCTACATTGAAATTAAAATTCCCTATGTAGAAAAGGACATATTATTCACGCTTGATTGACTTCCATTAAGAACGAGCTTGAATTTGTTGAGCACTATATTCATGAATAAGTGTTGTAAGACGTTTTAAGACATCTGGGTCAACCTCTGGGAAAACACCATGACCAAGATTAAAGATATGACCTGGCATTTCTAGACCTTGATCAATAATATCTTTCGTTCGTTTTTCAATAACTGACCAATCTGCAAGTAATAGGGATGGATCTAAGTTTCCTTGTACAGGCTTGGTAATACCATTGGCACGTGCATCTTTAATCGGTAAACGCCAATCTAAGCCCACAACATCTATCGGTAAATCATTCCATTCCTTTGCTAAATGGCTAGCACCCACTCCAAATTGAATTAATGGTACATTTTCTTTTTGCAACTCTGCAAAAATACGAGTCATAATCGGTTTAATAAATACACGGTAATCCTCTACATTTAAGGCTCCAACCCATGAGTCGAACACTTGGATAGCTTTTGCACCAGCTTTAATTTGAGCCGTTACATCTGCAATAATCATGTCAGCGAGTTTATCCATTAAAGCAAACCAAGCTTGAGGTTCAGATACCATAAATGATTTTGTTTTATTATAGTTTCTTGAAGGACCACCTTCAATCATGTAGCTTGCAAGTGTGAATGGGGCTCCAGCAAAACCGATTAGAGGTACATTTAATTGCTCTTCTGCAAGTAACTTGATTGTTTCTAATACAAATGGTGTATGCTCTTTAGCATTGAATTCACCTAATTTTTCTACATCCGCTACTGAACGAATAGGATTTGAAATAACAGGACCAACACCTGCCTTGATTTTCACATCTATCCCAATTCCAGGGAGAGGTGTGACAATATCTTTATATAAAATAGCAGCATCTACATTGTAATTTTCTACAGGTAGACGAGTGACATACGCACATAGCTCAGGTTGATGTGTAATTTCCTCTAAGGAATACTTTTCTTTAATGGCACGGTATTCTGGCTGAGAACGTCCTGCCTGACGCATATACCAAACTGGTGTATGTGCGGTCCTTTCTCCACGTGCAGCACGTAGAAGTGTATCATTAAAAGTTGTCATGAATAGTTCCTTCCCCTCGTTAAATTCTTACTATAAAAAATCGCATGTTTATTCCTTTATTATTGATATCCGTTTCCAATAGTAAACGCTTCCTCTGTTATTGTATAGTTTTCCTAGTGAAATGTCATAAAATTGTTCTTTCTCGGCATATTCTTTTTGAGCGGAGCGTTAGACTTACGCCAGAAAGGGTATAATCACGCTATATTAGTAAGATTCATAAGGAGGATAAATTCATGTATATTTATTTAACTTCTGGTACTGGCGATTTTTTGGAACAGGTAAAAAATAAGTATCCTAATGAACATATGATTTTAATTCATGGGGAAGGTAACTCTGTACTGATACATGAAACAGAAGGAAAAACAGTATTTGCGACACCTCGTAAATTTGAAGTGCTAGATTCAGTAAATGATTTAGAGGAACACGGTTTCTTTGTTTTCAACAATATTCCTGTAACAGATGAAGGAAGACCAGTTTTCGAGCATCGCTTTTTAGAACGTTCACGCGCTATTGAAAACGAGCCTGGCTTTGTTGCCTTCCGTTTATTAAGGCCTATCAAGAGTGATACTTACATTGTCATGACTCAATGGCATGGACCTCATTCATTTGACGCATGGAAGAGCTCTAAAGCCTATGAAACTGCCCATGCTAGAAGAGATGATTCAACTGGGATACGCCAGCAAAACATCTTCTCAGCAGCTTCTTATGTAACAACCTATAGTGCTATACCGAAAGAAGAAGATTCACAATAAGTTTAAATAATTAAAAGCTCATTTATCCAACAATATCATTGGTAAATGAGCTTTTTAGTATTCTATTCTACTTTGAAACCTTCGACGTTAATTCACTAATCACCAAAACAATGATAAAGGCAATATAAAACATTGGTTGTGTCATAGCACATAAGCCCACAACAATAGCTTGTGTAATCATGGCTAAACGCACAATTTGCTTCACAGCTAGTTGACGAGCATGATCTGGTAACGGATAGAGCATGTCCATTCGAAATTCGCCACTGGATAACAGAGCTTGTTTTAACTGAATAGTTGTCGCAAAGCTGAGTGCACCTGCTACAATCCATGTAACGACAGGAATATCTACAAATGCTGCAATGATTGCTGAAATAGCAGTAAGGCGTACCCATAAATAGAAATGGTCATCTGTTCGAATAAAGGTACGAAATACCAAGTACTTTTGAGCATTTTCCTTACCGTATGGTACAAATTTATAGAGCCAGTCCATCCAGCTTCGACGGCGAATGCTACCGTGTAAATGAGGTACGTCTGTAAAATAATTTGCAAAACGATAGAAGCTCATCATACGATTCTGTTCAAGCTTGACAAAATGCTCATACGGCACTGGTTCACCAACTGATTTTTTACTAAAGACCATCATATAAACAACACTAATAACTGTCGCGATTACTGCTAATAACAACTGTGCATGGAGCCCCATATAAATAGTAGCTGCAAAAATGACAGCTCGGATAAACCTATCCACCCAAACCATCTGCCCTCGTTCACTATAACGATAGCTGAATTCTCCTCGAACACTTAGATATTTCAACACAATAGTAAGTAAAAATATTGTCCATATTTCGACCGTTGTTAATTCAGTCACGGCTTTTAATAAAGGGATACTAACAATATAGACAATCGCTACAATCCACACCTGAGACCAAAACGTCCAAGCCAACGCCTTGCTGAAGTACAAAGACATCTTTGATTCTAAAGGTAATAAGTATACTTGATCTGGCTCTCTCAACAATGTAGTCGGACGGCTAAAGGCCAATAAAATCCCGATGATAACAGCTATCAGGACTTCTGCTGGAAAGTCTGTTTGAACAACTTTCAGCCATTCGCTATATTGATAGCCCCCTGCTCCTATTAGAAATACAAGTACGATAGCAATATGCCCTGTAAAAATAAATTGCATATATTTTTGTACTTCTCCTATATAATGCATGAAGCGAGAGGACCATACATCACGCAAGTTCTTCATGGTCCCGCTCCTTTGTCATAGCAATATAGAGGTCATCTAATGTCGCATACGGCATAGCAAATGATTGACGTAAATCAGCCATTGTTCCTTGTGCTCGAACTCTTCCTTCATGCAATAAGATAATGCGATCACAATGCTTTTCAGCTGTTGATAGAATATGTGTAGACATTAATATAGAAGCGCCTTCTTTTTTCTTTTCATCCATTTGATCTAATAACGATTGAATACCTAATGGATCCAATCCCACAAAAGGTTCATCAATAATATATAGACTTGGATTCACTAAAAAGGCACACATAATCATAACTTTTTGACGCATTCCCTTTGAAAAATGTGAAGGGAACCAATTTAATCTTTTCTCCATTCGAAATTCTTTTAACAGTACCTCAGAACGAGCATCGAGTGTTGCTTTGTCAATACCGTAAGCCATTGCAGTTAATTCTAAATGCTCTCTTAATGTTAGCTCATCGTATAATACAGGGGTTTCAGGAATATAGGAAAAGGCTGTACGATACTTGTCCGTATCTTCCTTTAATGTTACACCATTTAGACGAATGTCCCCTTCCTTTGGCAACATTGTTCCTATAATATGTTTAATCGTTGTACTTTTCCCAGCTCCATTTAAGCCGATTAAGCCAACTAGTTCACCTTCTCCAATCGTAAAAGATAGATCTTTAATAACAGGTTTTCTTGTATAACCACCTGTCACATGCTGTACCTCTAATACTGACATATTCTCACTCCTCTTCTTGTATTATATTTTATCAAAAATTAGCAAATGATACAGGTTTGAGTATGATAGAATGTACTTACATATACGTTAAGGGGGAAATTCTTATGAGCGATTGCCTATTTTGCAAAATTATTGATGGTTCCATTCCAAGTACAAAAATTTATGAAGACGATCATGTCTATGCATTCACAGACATTTCACCTGTTGCAAAAGGCCATACACTATTAATTCCAAAGCATCACTGCAAAGATTTATTTGAAATGCCAGAGGAAGTGGCTCGTAATCTATATGCTGTGGCACCAAAAATTGCAAATGCAATTAAAGCAGCATTTCAGCCGATTGGTTTGAATACCATTAATAACAACGGTGCTGCAGCTGGACAAACTGTTTTCCACTACCACTTACATTTTATTCCGCGTTACGATGAAAAAGAAGGGCTAGGCTTAATTTGGCAAACACAAAAGTACTCACCAGAGCAGTTGTCAGAAGTAGCAGAAAGTATTAAAGCCAATCTATAAGCCATTTGTAATATATTAACATCTGAATGTTCAGAATGCTGTATTGCAAATTTTTAAAATTTAGCGTACAATCACAAATAAGTTTCGCTAGCGGTCAAGAGGACACGTTAGGAGACAAATAGATTAGCATAGTCGAGGAGAGATTCAAATGAATACAAAGAATTTAGTATTAATGGCACTGTTAGTAGGTGTCGGTGCTGCACTTTATGTGGTTACACCAGGAATGGTGAATGGAATGAAGCCTGATTTTATGTTAACCATGATGTTTATTGGTATTCTATTATTCCCAACAGTGAAAGAAACGTTCCTACTTTCTCTTTCAACAGGGGTGCTTTCAGGTTTATTTACAACATTCCCAGCAGGTCTAGTTCCAAATATTATTGATAAAGCTGTTACTGGTTTTGTATTTTTAGCTGCTTTAATCATTCTCAAAAAACTGGCAGGTCATTTCGCCGTATCTGCTGTCTTAGTTGGCTTGGGAACAATTCTTTCAGGAACTGTCTTCTTAGCAGTAGCGCTTTTTGTGTTTAATGCAAATGTTGGCGCGACGTTTGCGATGCTATTTATTGGCGTTGTCCTTCCAGCTGTCGTATTTAACGTTGTTGCGTTTGCCATTATTTATCCAATTGTTTCAAAATTAGTGAAGCGCTCTAAATTCAATACAGCTATTTCTCAAATTTCATAAATAAACACTTTAAATAATCAAAAGAAACTAAACTGTGACGGTCAAATCACTCGTTTAGTTTCTTTTTTCTTTTTGTATTGGTGCATTTCATGGTTTAATAGTAAATAAACATGACTAGAAATGAGGTATCTAATATGAAAGCAAAACCATTTTTACTTGGACTAACGACAGGAATTATCGGTGGGACAATCGCTGTACTTTTCTCCACGCCACAATCTGGGCAACAGCTACGTGCTTCTGTTAAACAAAATGTTGACCAAACAAAGGGTATGCTCCTTGATGTAAAACAACAAGTAGGAACTGTTAAACAATCTGTTAATACATTAACAAATGAAGTAAAAAATAATATCCCACAAATAATAAATGATTTAAAGCAAACAATTACGACTTTTACTGAAGAAATCGAACCAACGAAAAATAATTTACAACAAGAATTAGATGCTTTACAGAATTCGATAAGCGAAATCGAGAAAAACATTGCACAAATTACAGAAAATAAGAAAAAACCTCAAGAAAAAGTTAGCGACTAAAGTCCTTGTCGATAGTTAGATAATCTGTATTTTTATCAAAAACTATTGCTATAATATTATTTTTTAGCCACTTTTCAATTTTTTAATTTTTCTAACTTTAAACTTTTTTCCTTTACTGCTATAATATTTTTAAAAATGTGAAAGAAAGCAGTAGGTGATGGCTTTGTCAGAGGAATTATATACACAAAAAGAAGCGATGCTTTATAGTCAAAGAATCGCACAGTTATCAAAAGCGCTGTGGAAAGCGGTTGAAAAGGATTGGCAACAATGGATTAAACCTTATGATTTAAATATTAATGAACACCATATTTTATGGATTTCATACCATTTAAAAGGCGCTTCCATTTCTGATGTTGCGAAATTTGGCGTGATGCATGTTTCTACAGCATTTAATTTCTCCAAAAAATTAGAAGAGCGTGGCTTTCTTAAGTTTTCCAAGCGTGATGACGATAAACGTAATACGTATGTTGAACTTACAGAAGCTGGCACAGAGCTCATTATAGAGATGAATAAAAACTACCATAATACGTATCATTCCGTACTGGAAGGATCATTAGCATTAAAAGATTTATATGGCCGTTTCCCTGATTTTTTAGATGTAATGGCTGTTATTCGTAATATCTATGGTGAAGATTTCATCGATATTTTCGAACGCTCTTTCCAACATTTCCGTGATTCCTTTGACACACTAGAAGAACGCACACCTGTAAAAGGATAAGACGAAGCTTCAAACTGCACATAATTTTTCCTGCAATTATTTATAAGTTGAACAAAAATGAGTTATACTACTGTTCATTCAGGAATGAGTCATGTGAAAGGAGGTATTTCAGAAATATTTCTGAAGTACCTCCTTTTTCTTGCATTCTAACATAATTCAATTTACATTAAATAGGACACTTCCTATTCGGAGTTGATAAAAAACCATGCATTGCTGGAAAATTTTAAATTTAGAACATCATTACGGTACTACGCGTATTATTATAATGGGTGTCATTACTTTTTTATTGGTCTTTTCTGTTTCGTATGTAACGTTTAATTTATTTAATGAAGAGCATTATACAGATCGACTATTCTGGCTCTTTGTGATAGCTGTGCTAACACTTTATCCCATTCACAAATTTTTGCACTTTGTGGCCCTATTTGATTTACGCCAACATTTAAAATTACGTGTACGTAGTCAGTTTTATATAATTCCTGTTTTACACATGCGAATTCGAGAGCCATTATCTAAAAATCGATACATCTTAGCATTACTTACGCCTTTTATCGTTCTAAATACTAGTATTATAGTTGGAACATGGCTTTTACCAGCCTATACCCATTATGGGACATTGCTGTTAGCCTATCACTGTAGTCTATGCCTGATTGATATCCTTTACGTAAAGTATCTCTTGAATTCACCTAAAAATTCACAAATAGAGGAAACACCTAAAGGCTATGAAATTTTAGTTCCACCGACCGTTCACTAAATTGCTTGTACTTGTTTTTTATTGACGTTCTTTGTTATGCTATTACTATTGAAAGAGGGGAGGAATAGACTTGCTATTAATGATTGTAGTTCTATTCTCGGTATTCTATTTATTTCAAATTAACCGCATGACATATGCTCTATGCATGCGACGTGAAATTCCCGAAGAAAACCAACCAAAAATATTCCGAACTATAAATATACTTATTACTATCCTACTTGTCTCATTCTACATTGAAATTTTATATGCAGTTTAACAGAAAATTCCATTACGCCGAGGCGTAATGGAATCTAAATTTTTTCGGGCTTTTTTGAAAAGCCCCTTTCAAAACATGTGCACCATCCGCGCCCGTCCGCACGCTTGAAGATAAGTCGAGCCCCCCATGCAACAACTTTTTCTAACCAAATAAATTGTTTAGAACCTAAGGCATGCGGCGCGAATGTCTAACATTGTTAAGAAAAGCTAAGAGTTAAAGCTCTTAGCTTTTCGCTGTTTTATTAATTAGTATAGGAACGCTGCACCAACGATAATTAATAAAATAAATAACACAACTAATAAAGCAAAGCCTGAGCCGTAGCCACCGCCACCGTATCCTCCGTTGCCCATAACTTCACCCCCTTTCTTTTCTATATCCTATGCGCTTCAAAATTTGAAATATAGGCAATACTCAAGGGGGAACCATTTTGTTTTTAAAACGTTTATGTTATAGTAAAAAATGGACGAAACCATGTTAGGAGAGAATATCCACTATGAAAAAGACAGTTTTATCTTTAACTTTAGCTGCATCTGTATTAGCGCTTGGTGCTTGTAGCGGCGGAGACAGCAAAGCAATCGTTACTTCTAAAGTGGGCGATATTTCAGTAGCTGATTTTAATGAAAAGGCAAAAGCTTTAACAGGCTCATATGTAATGCAGCAAATGGTGACTGAAAAAGTTTTAGCTGACAAATATGAAGTAACAGATAAAGAAATCAAAGAAGCGTATGACACAACTGCATCACAATTTGGTGATGGCTTTACACAAGCGCTTGCTGAAAGTGGTTTAACAGAACAGGGCTTTAAAGATTCTTTACGTGTTCAACTTCTTCAAGAAAAAGCTTTAAAAGATCAAGCAATTAAAGAAGAAGATGTGAAAAAATACTACGAGCAAATGAAAACAGAATTAAATGGTCGTCATATTTTAGTAGCAGATGAAAAAACAGCAAAAGAAGTAATTGAAAAAATTAAGGGTGGCGCTAAGTTTGAGGACGTTGCAAAAGAGTACTCAACAGATACTGGCTCTGCTCAAAAAGGTGGAGAGCTTGGATGGTTCTCTGTAGGTTCAATGGTAGATGAATTTAACGATGCCGCTTATGCTCTTGAATTAAATACATTAAGTGAACCAGTAAAATCTAGCTTTGGTTACCATGTAATTGAAATTACGGACAAGCGTGATGTAAAAGGTGTTGGTTCATTTAAAGACGAAGAAGAAAACATTCGTTCAACTATGTTAAGTAAACTGAACCAAACTGGTGAAGCTCAAACGATTCTTAAAGATATCGTTGCAAAAATGGCTAAAGATGCCGATGTGAAAACATCTGATAAAGATTTAAAAGAACCGCTTAAATTCTTTACAACAACAAGTGAAGAACAAGCAAAAGCAGCTGAAGAAGCAGCTAAAAAAGCTGAAGAAAATGCGCCAAAAGAGGATTCCGAAGATAAAGCAGAAGATACTGACAAGGAATCTAAATAATTAGAGTCTAGTATATAACAAAAGAGAAGCACCCTGATACATCAGATGCTTCTCTTTTTTACTCTATTTTACTTTAAATTGGCTAATTTCAGTTTGTAGGTCATTTGACATTGTCTGAAGAACATTTGCAGCACTTGCTATTTCCTCATTAGAAGCACTTTGTTGCTCGATAGATAAAGCAATATGCTGTATGCCCGAAGATGTGCCATTTGCTATGCCAACGACTTCTTTTACAGCCTCATCTGTTTGACTAGCTTTCTCATTGACACGCAAGACAATATCCTTTACCTCCGTTGTACGATGACTTATCTGTTGCAAATATACGACTATATTTTTAAAGGTATCGCCTGTCTGTTCAACAGACTCACGGCCTTCCTCCACAAACTGTGTACCGCTATTAATAGCATAAACAGCACTGGAGGTTTGGTTTAAGATATCATCCACCAATGTTCGAATATTATCTGCAGCCTTTCCAGATTCCTCTGCTAACTTTCTTACTTCATCTGCCACTACTGCAAAGCCTTTTCCAGCCTCTCCTGCACGAGCTGCTTCAATAGATGCATTCAATGCAAGCAAGTTTGTTTGATCTGTAATACTTGTAATCAACGCTACAATCGTACTGATTTCCTTCGATTTTTCGCCTAAAGCATTTACAACTGCAGTTGACTGATGAACAGATTCATTAATGGTATTCATTTTTGCAATCGTTTGCTCAATTAACTGTAATCCTAAATCAGCCTTTTGGTTCGTTTCATTTGCTATTGAGGCAACTTCCTGTATAGCAGAAGATGCATGATCCATATCTTTAGTAATTAAATGTGCTGATTCAGATAATAAATCCATTTGCCTTAATTGTCCTTCTGCACTGGAGGCAATTTCCCCAATGGCACCCGAAATAGTTTCAACTGTTTGACTGCTTTGTTCGGTAATCGTTGTAAATTCCTTTGTAAAGGTTGATACATCTGTCGATGCTTTATTCGTCTTTTCAATGACCGTCCCAATTTGTTCTAGCATATGATTAAATTCAGTCGATAATTGACCAATTTCATCTTTTAA
Source organism: Lysinibacillus sp. AR18-8 (assembly GCF_001705465.1). Classification (NCBI taxonomy): domain Bacteria; kingdom Bacillati; phylum Bacillota; class Bacilli; order Caryophanales; family Bacillaceae; genus Lysinibacillus; species Lysinibacillus sp. AR18-8. Next base: position 23,022 of record NZ_MDGU01000009.1, on the reverse strand, counting down.
TCGATCATCAATACGAACAGTTAAATCGCCATCAGCAGCCTGGGTCATAGCATTTAACACACGCTTTACACGCCTTAAGACAATATACCTTGTACATAACGAAATAATTACTGTGCCAATAAATAACGAAATAAATGTATTAATGGCAACCCCAGCACTTCCATTCAAATGCACTACCTTCTCGAATTGACGACTAACAAATTCTGAAATATGGGAGCTAATAAATAAACTTATGCCGATAGCTAGTATCATTTTGAAAATTAAACTTTTCCAAAACTTAATTTTCCGTGAAAAAAGTCCCTCTGTATCCATTACTTTTCCCCATTCCTATAATTTCTCTCTCTATTCTAAATTAAATATTCACATTGGTACAATAGTTAGGCACTACAATTAAATATATGAATACTTAGACTCAGAGAAATTAATAACGAATAGCTAGACAGCAACGTTAGTTTATGGGACGATTGATATTGCTTTTTTAAATAGTAGGCTTATAGAATGAACGATTATCAAGTGGGAAGAGTCTCTCTGTAAATTCGCCCGGTGTCGTTTTACCTAATGCCCTTGTTAACATATTCATCTTTGCATCAATGTTATCGATATAATGCAAAATTTCTGCTTCCTGAATCATAGGTTTTTTCGGGCTACCCCACTCTTCTTTCCCATGGTGTGACAATACCATATGCTGCAACAGCATGACTTCTTCACCTTCAATTTCAAGCTCACTAGCAATCTTAGCAATTTCATTTACCATAATCGTAATATGACCTAATAAATTGCCCTCCACTGTATACATTGTGGCAACTGGGCCTGATAACTCTACAACCTTGCCTACATCATGTAAAATAATTCCAGCATATAATAAGTCACGATTTAATGTTGGATATAGGTCAGCAATGGCTTTACCTAGTTTGAGCATGGAGACCATATGATCTAATAAACCTGATGCATAGTCATGATGATTTTTAGTCGCTGCTGGAAAAACTAAAATAGCCTCTTGATGTTTTTTAATTGCTGCTCTTGTAATCCGTGAGATATTAGGGTTTTTAATGTCAAAGAAAAATTGCGTTAATTCTTCATATAGTTGTTCTTTTGGTGTTGCAGAGGATGGCACTAAATCGTGAATAGCAATTCCTTCCTCTGGCTTAGCAACACGGATAGATTTAATACGCAATTGATTCTTTCCTCTATAGTCATGAATCTCTCCGCCAACACGTACAATGGCTTCCGCATGGTACATCTTTTCATGATCCTCATTCGTATCCCATAGCTTTGCCTCTATATCCCCACTCTTATCTTGTAATATTAGCGACATAAATGGCTTCCCAACGGTTGTAACCCCTTTTGTCGCTTGTTTTATTAATAAAAATTGATCAACTACTTCTCCAACTTGGAGCGTCGTAATCCCTTTCATGTTGACGCCACTCCCCTTTCATTTGCTAATGCTCCTATATCGACAATCTGGTTTTTTTGCCAATAGTTGAGCATTGTGTCATGACAAGTAAAATATAAAATTTGACGTTCATATCCTACTTCTTTCATTAATTGTACCATTTTGTCTGTGCGGTTTCGATCAAAATGGACAAAAGGATCGTCCATAATCATTGGAAATGGTGCAGCGCTCACTAGGGTTTTTGCTAGAGCCATTCGCAATGCAATATAAGCTTGCTCTTTGGTAGCCTGGGACAACTCCACCATTTGATAACGTATCCCTGCAGCATCCTGCGCTACAAAATAACCATCCTCATGAATCGAAAGTTTGTCATAGTTTCCTCCTGTTAGTAAACGGAATATAGCATTTACCTCTTCAAGGACATGAGGTAATTTTTCTTCACGAAGACGGAATAGGGTTTCATGAATAGCTGTCGCCACAGCTTTTTTAGTTGCCCACTGCTCAATTAACTGCTGCAATTCCGTTTTCTCCTGCTCAAACTGTTGAAGTAATTGACCATATTTTTCATCATTTAATAGCTGTTCTTTTTCCATTAGCAAAGCAGCACGTTGTTCCAGACATTGATCAATTTCTAGTTGCAATGATTGCTGCTCTTGTTCTAAAGCACATATGCGTTCGCTAACAGAGTCCTCAATCAGATTTTCCTTCTGTTGAAGATCGAGTGAAGATAATTGAGCCTGGACGGTTTGCAATTCTGTCTCAATTTTTCTTCTCTGTTCAAATTGCTCATGCATTTCATAATAAGCCTGTTCATTTTGGATCTTTGCTTCTTTGAATAGCTCGTACATTTCAGCAGTATAACGATCCATTCTTGATTGTCCACCTTCTATTTTTATTTGAACGCTGGCTAGCTGATCTTTTGCATGCAGTGCTTGCTGCTGTTGCTGTTGTGCTTCAAGGTAGGCTGTTCGTAAATGCATATAAATTTCATGTTCATTATAGGCTCCCTCTAAAACCCGTTGAAGCTGCTCATAAATGTTGTTCTTTTCTACCTGCGTTTCTTGCAACAGACTTGAGGTACTGTTTCTTTTAGCTGCTAATTCTTGTACACCACGAATACGCATAAATAATTCGGGCATTAGCGATCTGGCTATCGTTCCTTGTAAGCGATAACGCTTTAAAAAATGTTGGAGCGTTTGAGTGGCCTCTTCACTCTCTACCTCCGTTAGTTGAATTTTATATTCAAGAGAAGTATATTGCTGCTCCTTCTCTTTCTGCTGTTCATTGATGTGCAACCAGCGATCTTCATATCTTTGCTTCTTTGCAAGAACTGCTTGTACTGTCAATTCCTCTTGCTCTAACTCCCGTAGGAGGATGCTATGCTCTTTATTAGTAGGTTCATTTGCTTGCTTAACATATCGAATAAACAAAAAAGTTAGCAATGATAAAACTGCTCCAATTAGAATTACAACTATGTTTTTTTCAAATACACCATAAGCAAACGATATGAAGCAAATCAGTAGTACAAGCCAGATAAAGTCATGAGGCTGCTTCTGCTTACTGCGTTGCGATTTGGCAGAACGTAGTTGCTCAAGCCTCCGCTTCTGTTGAGGCCATTGTGCTAAAATATGTTCTTCCTCACTTGTTAATGACTCACGCATTAGCTGTTGCTTCTGTTTGGCTATTGCATCTAATTCTAGGTGTACTTGCTCTAGTGAACGTAGATGAAATTTTAGCTCTTCCTCCGCCTCCTCTAATTTACTTAATTGAAGCTGAAATTGTTGCTCCTGTTGGAGTGAAACTGTTTCGTTCAAAAGATTTTCTTGTGCTTCTTTCTCTGTTACACCTAGTAAACGAAACTGTGCTTCAATTTCTTGTTCGAGCAAAAATAGATCATCCTGTAAATTTTGCTCTTTCACCATTAGCTGATGCCACGTTGCCTCTTTTTGCATAAGGTAAGCCATTTCATTGACCTTTTGCTCATCCACTGTTGCAAGTATTTTCTCCTGCAATATTTGATGCTGCTCCTTTAATTGCATCAGTTGCTGACTTTCATGTAACAAACGATCCTTTACCTGCTCATACCGTCTGATACCCTCTGATGGAAACTGAACATGTTGAAAATTGGTCATTGTCTGTTGCAATGTCTGTTGCTGCTTGAGGAGAGGGAGTGCTTGCTTTTGAATAGTTAATTGCTGCCATTGTTGCTGTTGCCGTTTTTGCGTACCAAATAGCTGTTGTAAATTTTGCTCAAGTAATTGTAATTGCTGTAATTTATCCTCAAAGGTTTGAATCTTCACCTGTTCCTGTTTAATTGTCCGCTCAAGCTGCTTTAGTTGTTCAATCTTTTGATTAATCAATGGCACTTTACCTGTCTTTTTAAACAGCTCACTAGCCTCTTTATCCATTTTCTTTTCAAGTGCGGATAAATACTGAATACCTGTTGTACCTGAGGCAAGTAGCAAATGGGTTAGCTCCTCTTCAGACATTTTTTCAATACCTTGTAGTTCATGCAGCGAAAAAGAAAAAATGGCTTCAAAGGATGCCCTAGAATATCCATATAAAAGCTTTACTAACAACTCATCTTGCCCCGTCGTTCCATCCTCTAGGTAGACAGTAACATCACCAGCAGCCTTTCCTTTCACACGTTCAACTGTACATTGACCATAAATAGGGTGTAAAAGTGTCAGCTGACCTCCATATTTCGTTGAAATTTTCGGCTCATATTTGCGCTGTATCTGCTGCCTTGTTGGGAAACCAAAAAGCATTTGTAGTATAAACTGCTGTATCGTCGTTTTTCCTGCTTCATTTAATCCATAAAAAATAGTGACACCATCATTTAACGAAATGGAGATATTTTCATGCTTACCAAAGCCATAAATTTGGATTTTCTGTATTGTCAGCATGTAATCACGCCCTTTGAATTTCTTCTGCTAATAATGTCTGTGCACGATGGGTTAAGTTCTCAATATCCTTTTCACTAAGTGGCTCTATCAGCCTCGCACCACCAGCATATTGGTACAAATCTTTTAGAATATCCTTCCATTCATTACTGTCCCATTGTTCCATTAAGCTCACAACGGATTGAGTTGTTGCTGTATGCTCATAAAATCTCGCTGCCTTTTGCAACACCATCTTTTGTACCCAACACATTGGGTCAATACCTTCCTCAGCCTCTCGAATAGTCTCTAACCATGCATCTACTGTTGCATGTTCAAATAAAGCTTCCGTTTGTTCGTCAATATTTTGCAAATGAAGCTCTACTACCGATGCGCCATACTTCTTCCTATTAGCTGTAATAGCTTCTGCACATCTCTTCAATAATTCATTGGCGTGTACCACATTCGTACAATCCACCTCAATGGTGCTATAAACAACAGCAGAGGTAGAGATAAAATCAAGCTCAGTCGATGTTTTGGATAGCGTCACATCATAAAAGCCTTTCATTCCTTGTTCTTTACGATGTCGACTTTGAATATTGCCTGGATAAACAATTGGAGGGTTTTGATGTAAAAGCTGTCGTTTATGAATATGGCCAAGCGCCCAATAATGATAGTTCTTTTCAAGTAACTGTTGTTTTGTAAAAGGGGCATACACATCATGTGTTGTATTGCCTGCCTCACTGCCATGAAGCATACCAATATGAATGGCATGCTGATCATGTGCAGTTGGATAGCTTTCAATAACAGATTCCTTTAAATGACGTTCAGGATAGCTAAAACCATATATATTCACTTGTTGACCCCGTATTTTTAATTGAACTACACTCGTTTCAGCTGGTAATTCATAGACATTACTTGGTAAAGAAAAGCGTGTCCATGTACCATTTAAATGATCATGATTTCCGTAGCTCACAATGACAGGGATATTGTGTTGAAAAAGCTTCTCCATTGCATCTTGAAATCTTCGTTGTGCTTGCAAGCTACGATTTTCACCATCATAAATATCCCCAACAATTAGTAAAAAATCAGGTTTTTCCTGAATCGCTTTAAGGATAATTTTATCAAACGCTTCAAAAGTGCTTGACCGTATTTTCTTTAAAATGGGTTCGGGTAGACCAAATAAGCCCTTAAATGGACTATCTAAATGTAAATCTGCCATATGGAAAAAACGAATTGCTGACATCCAATCACCTCAAATAGTAGATAATTCTCTCTTTAGTACAAAACCAAAGTAATAATATGTTGTTTATTCAAAACCGAATATTTGTTCTATTTTATCATAACTCATGTTTGATGAAAAATGCTATTACGGAAAAAAACAACATTGCCTTACTTTTTCCACAATTTTCGTAATTTATCAAAAAATCCACTAGTTTTACCGTGAAGTTTATAAATCTTCTATGTATAATAGAAATATATTCAAGTAAAAGGGTGGGGTCTGTATGGAGAATTATCGTTTTACAGCTTTTGAAAAAACAGGGGAAACATTGTTTGATGAAACTTGGACTTTTGAAAATGATGAGGCTGCTAAACTAAATGGACAACAACAAATTGAGGAAAAAGGTGTTGCCGATAAAACTCATCGTCTTGTAAACGCTTCAGGTAAATTAATTTTATTCCATGTTTAGTGGCTAATAAAAGGCACGTAGTCAATGGTTTGCTACGCGCCTTTTATTATTTTTATTTGCCTACAAAGACAGGCGTTCTTTTCTCTACAAATGCATGAATGCCCTCGACATGATCTGTTGTTTTACGCATTGCAGACTGGCCCTCAGCCTCTAATGCTAAGATATTTTCTAACTGTGGCATATTTTGTGCATGTAGAATTTTTTTCGTTGTAATCATGGAAGAAATCGGGGATGCAAGCATTTTCCCCACCACCTGATCTGCCATTGCAAATACAGTGCCCTCTGGTGCAATATAATCAATTAACCCTGCATCTAATGCTTCTTTTGCTGTTAATACCTTTCCCTCCCATATCATTTGTTTCGCTTTAACAGTACCTACACGCTCCTTCATGAAGAAATGACCGCCCCCATCTGGAATCAGTCCAATTCCAATGAAATTCATAGCAAGTTTACTATTTTCACAGGCTACAATAATATCTGCCCCTAGTGTTAGACTAAATCCTAAACCTGCTGATGCACCATGAACCGCTGCAATCACAATCATTGGTAGCTGATAATATGCCTTCACGATACGTGTCAGATAAACCATTGCCTCATCAATATTCAGTGGTTTGCTTTCATCTAGCATTGCTTTTATATCACCACCCGCAGAAAAGACCTTTCCTTCTCCACGAATAACAAGCACCTGAATATCTTTTTCCTGCTGTAGAGCCTCAAAGCATTCTGCAAGTTCACGCATCATGACATCATCCATTGCATTCATCGCCTGTGGACGATTCAATGTTAAGGTTGCTCGACGCTCTAATTTTTCTAATGTAATCGTTGAAAATTCCATCTCTATAACCCCCAAATATGAATAGTCATTCACTATGTATAATTCGTGTTTTTTTAGAAAACTCCTTCTCTCTAAGCAAAATTGCTCCTGTTATGCTATATTAAAGGACGAATATCGAGATAAAGGTGGTAATGTATTTTGACACAAAAAGACTATCGTGTATTACTTTATTATAAATATATTACGATTGAAGATCCTGAAGCGTTCGCAGAAGAACATTTAGCATTGTGTAAAGAGATAGGGCTTCTTGGTCGTATTTTAGTAGGTTACGAAGGTATTAACGGAACTGTATCAGGTACCATTGAGCAAACAGATGCTTACATGAATCATATGAAGGCAGATGCTCGTTTTAGCGATATGATGTGGAAAATTGATGAGACTGAAGGGCATACCTTTAGAAAAATGCATGTACGTCCTCGTCGAGAAATTGTTCACCTCGGTTTAGAACAGGATATCAATCCGTTAGAAATCACAGGTGATTATTTAACACCTAAAGAATTTATGGAACAGATGCAAGATGACAACACCGTGGTTATCGATGCCCGTAATGACTATGAATATGATCTCGGTCATTTCCGAGGGGCTGTTCGACCAGATATTGAAAACTTCCGTGACCTACCTGCTTGGATGGAGGCGCATAAAGAAGATTTTGCAGATAAAAAAATCTTAACTTATTGTACAGGTGGTATTCGCTGCGAAAAATTCTCTGGTTGGCTAAAACGCGAGGGCTATGGTAAGAGCGTAGGTCAATTACACGGCGGTATTGCTACATATGCGAAGGATCCTGAGGTAAAAGGTCAATTATGGGATGGTCAAATGTTTGTTTTTGACCGCCGTCGAAGTGTACCGATTAATCAGGTGGAACATGTTATTGTTGGGAAGGATTATTTCACCGGGGAGCCTTCTGAACGATACACAAACTGTGCAAACCCAGCGTGTCATAAGTTAATGCTTTGTGAAGAAAAACATGAGGCATTTTACATGCGAAGCTGTTCAGATGATTGTCGCCGTGCAGAACGCAACTTTTTCGTGGAGGAAAACGGTTGGACAAAGGAACAGGTTGAAGAACAAATTGCTAAGATTGCAGAGGTCCAACAATCAAATTGTTAATCCATTTCATAATTTAATCAAGGTGCGCATTGCTGTTGGATTTCTGCTCAAAACTTCAGCATAGTGGTCTACTCCAACATTATCAATCCATTTAAAAAGAGCATCGTTCATCAAAACGATGCTCTTCATTCATTTATGCACTTTATCCTTGCCCTAAATAACGCCCTACCTGGCGTCCACTAAATAAACAACCACCAACAAATGTCCCTTCTAAAGCGCGGTAGCCATGGACGCCACCGCCACCGAAACCACTTACTTCACCAGCAGCAAATAACCCAGGAATTGGCTGACCGTCCATGCCCAAAACAGCGCCATTTAAATTTGTTTGTAAGCCACCTAAAGTTTTCCTTGTTAGAATGTTTAAGCGAACAGCAATTAAAGGCCAATTTTTGGTATCTAAAATTTTATGTGGCTTGGCAACACGCACCCATTTATCCCCAATATAATTTCTTGCTCCATGAATAGCGTTTACTTGCAAATCCTTTGTAAAGTTATTGTCCATTTCCCGATCTCTTGCCAAGATTTGCTCTTTAATCTTCATGAAATCAAGTAGCTCATTCCCAGCAAGTTTATTCATTCCATCTACAAGTTCCTTTAGATCATGTGCAATCACAAAATCCTCTCCGTGATTTTTAAAAGCTTGGATAGGAGCAGGTGGGCCTGGTAAAATGCGTTTTAGAACATCGCCAATGCTTTTGTTTGTTAAATCTGGGTTTTGCTCCGAGCCAGATAAAGCAAATTCTTTCTCAATAATTTTCTCCGTTAAAATAAACCAGGAATAGTCATAACCTGTTTTTTGAATCGCCTCCAACGTACTGAGCGTATCAAACCCTGGAAAGTTAGGTGCATGAAAACGATTCCCCTCTGCATCAAACCACAGGGAGGAGGGACCAGGCAATATCCGAATCCCATGGTTGGGCCATATCGGATCCCAATTTTTTAACCCCTCTGTGTAATGCCACATACGATCACGGTTTACAATGCGTCCCCCAGCGTGTTCCGTAATCTCTAGCATTCTGCCATCAACGTAAGCTGGCACACCACATACCATATTTTTAGGAGGTGTCCCTAATCGAGCAGGCCAATTTTTTCTTACTAAATCAAAATTTGCCCCAATACCACCACTTGCCACAATCACAGCTTTAGCTTCGTAGGAAAATTCACCGATTCCTAATCTCGAACTTTTTTCACCTCGATTAATAAAGGTTTCAGCTAGCACCGTTCCGCTAATTCCTATAATCTTCCCTTCTTGCTGCACAAATTCATCCACACGATGTCTGGGCTTGAAGTCAATGAATCCTTCTTTCATAGCCTGTTTTACTTTATCTACAAATGGCTTTACAATGCCAGGGCCTGTTCCCCAGACAATATGAAATCTAGGTACTGAATTGCCATGCCCTCCTGCCAATGAGCCTCCACGCTCTGCCCATCCAACAACAGGGAAAAACTTTATACCTTTTGACTTTAACCAGTCGTATTTTTCACCTGCAGCAAAATCGACATATGCTCTTGCCCATTTATACGCCCAGGAATCCTCATCTTCTAAACGATCAAAGCCTGCAGTTCCTTGCCAATCCTGCCATGCAAGCTCCTTACTATCTTTAATTCCAAGCCTTCTTTGCTCTGGAGAATTTACTAAAAATATTCCTCCAAAAGACCAATATGCCTGTCCTCCGATTGAATTTTCAGGCTCTTGATCTACTAAAAGAACTTTTTTCTTTGCATCGATTAATTCACAAGCTGCGACTAATCCTGCAAGACCAGCACCGACTATTGCAACATCGTACTTCATTCTTACACCCCCAAATCAATCATCCTTAACTAACATTCTTCTCTCACAGTCTGTTTACCTTCTACTTTTTATATTTTTGTCTAAAATGTGACAAACAAAAACGTTCGCTTTCTTAGAACAAATCCATGGATAATTAGCATAAACCCTCTATTTTATTCCATTTAATTCCCATATAATTTTTCATGCTAAAACTACACAGAAACCTGATACTATCGGACTTTTCAAATATCGTTAGCGCTTTCATTGTATTCCCCAAAAAGACGAACATTACAAAGGTATTATATAAATAATATTCGTTTTTAGTTATTTTTCAGACTTTTGAAGTCAGTATTTTTAAAGTTTTTAAGAAATATCGTTGACAAAGGTGAACAATAGGGATTATGATGTTAACAAATTTAATCACAAAAAATATAACGACGGAGACACACTAGTCGCAAGAAAATCCAAAGAGAGCTGATGGTTGGTGCAAATCAGTGATTTCTACGATAATAGTTCCACTCCTGAATAGATAGGCTGAACAACTTAAAAGTATGCTTATCCGTCTCATGCACGTTACGCATATAGCTAAGACTGCCAGAATAAATTTTCCAGCAGTGATTAAGGGTGGTACCGCGAACCAAAGTTTATACAGCCTTTCGCCCCTTACAACACACTAACTGTGTTTGTAAGGCGTGGAAGGCTTTTTATATTGTCTTCGATTTAGAAAGGAGATTGTTTGTATGCTGTAAGATGTTCGAATTTTACAAATTTCAGACTATCGTAGATAAAGCCATAGCCAATAATGATAAAAAAGGAGCTAATTATAATGACTACTGCAACAAAAACAAGAACTATTAACGTATTTATCGCTGATCCACTAAGTGAGGATGGTATTTTCCCATTACGCCAGGAACAAGATTTAGATTTAAACATTATTGTAGACACAGGTTTAGCACCAGAAGAATTAATCGCTAAAATTGCTGATGTAGATGTATTACTTGTTCGTTCTCAAACAACGGTAACACGTGAAGTAATTGAAGCAGCAAAAAGCTTAAAATTAATTGGTCGTGCTGGTGTTGGTGTCGATAATATTGACCTTGCTGCTGCTACAGAACACGGCATTATCGTAGTAAACGCACCAGATGGTAATACTAACTCAGCTGCCGAACATACAATTGCGATGATGACTTCACTTGCCCGTCATATTCCACAAGCTTTTAATACATTAAAAAATGGCAAATGGGATCGCAAATCTTTTGTTGGCGTGGAGCTAAAAAATAAAACTTTAGGCGTTGTAGGTTTTGGTCGAATTGGTGTTGAAGTAGCTTATCGTGCTAAGGGTCAACGTATGAATGTTATGGCATACGATCCTTTCCTAACAGATGAACGTGCCAAAGAATTAGGTGTAACAAAAGCAACGGTTGAAGAAATCTGTGTAGCTGCAGATTTCATTACAGTTCATACACCACTTCTACCTGAAACTCGCAACCTTATTAATAAAGATAAATTTGCGATGATGAAAGATGGCGTACGTATTATTAACTGTGCACGTGGCGGTATCATCAATGAAGACGATTTATATGATGCAATCGTAGCAGGTAAAGTGGCTGGAGCAGCTCTTGATGTATTTGTTTCTGAACCAGCAACAGATCATAAGCTACTGACTTTACCACAAGTTATCGCAACGCCTCACTTAGGAGCATCTACAATCGAGGCACAAGAATCTGTAGCGGTTGATGTATCAAATGACATCATTAAATTTTACAAAACAGGTACTGTAACAAATCCAGTAAACATGCCATCTATACCTAAAGAGCTTCTTGCACAAGTTGAGCCTTTCTTTGAATTAGCTGAAAAACTTGGTTCATTCCTATCACAAGTGACAACAGAGCCAGTCAAAGAAATCAATCTATCTTATGCTGGAGAAGTAGCAAACTATGATGTTCGTCCATTAACTTCAAATGCGTTAAAAGGTTTACTGTCTAAAAATCACGGTAATCATGTCAATGATGTGAATGCTCGTTACTTATCTGAACGTATTGGTATGAAAATTAATGAGCACAAAACAACAACAGCAAAAGGCTTTACAAGCTTAATTACTATTGAAATTATTACTGCTAACGAAACACATACTGTAGCGGGTACACTATTAAACGGTTTAGGTGCACGTATTGTAAAAGTAGAGGACTATGTTGTTGACGTCATTCCACAAGGTCACCTTCTTTACATTAAAAATACTGACAAACCAGGTGCAATTGGCCGTGTAGCAACAAAGCTTGCAGAAAAAGAAATCAATATCGCAACAATGCAGGTTGGTCGTGCACAGGTTGGTGGTACAGCGGTTATGATGTTAACGGTTGATAATGTTGTAACAGAAGAAGATTTAGTTTTTGTGGCACAGCTTGAAAACATTGATGAGGTAAAAGCCATTAACCTATAATTAATAATAGCAAGAAGCAGGGAGTCTCTACTCTCTGCTTTTTATTTTGGGAAAATGATACTTTTCTATGAGTTCTTCGTCCTTAAAGAAAAGGAGGTGCACAGCTTGAACATAGAAGAAATATTTTACTTACATAATCACACCATTTTTAAATATTTATATTACTTACTAAATGACGAAAAACTAGCAGAGGACTATACACAGGAAACCTTTGTCCGTTATTTGAACCATCACCAAACAATAAAAGAAGGGGCTGATCTCGCTTGGTTGCGGTGCACTGCACGTAACCTTGCCTATGATCATTATCGTCGGAAAAGGATTATTCAGTTTGTCCCTTTTTTACAACAGCATGAAGAACAAGCGTCACCTTCTCCTCATCAATGGCTGATGCAACGAGAAGATGCCAAGATACTGTATCTTGCAATTCGAAAACTAAAAATTACCTATCGTGATGTGATTATTCTGCGCAAAATAGAGGGGCTTTCCATCGAAGAAACCTGCGCTATTCTTGGCTGGAATGAGGGGAAAGTAAAAAACACATTAAAACGAGCACTCATCGCATTAAAAAAACAGTTAGGAGGTGAGATGGATGAAGAATGATAAGAAGACATGGCAACACTTAGATGATTTAATGTTATCTGATCAGCAGGAGAAAAAAATATTACGCAATATGATAGAGCCTTCAGTAATTAATAAACAATTATCAAAAAGTAAATGGAAAATCCCTTCTGTAACATTGCTATTTATAGTAGTTCTTTCTTTATTAATTTTAACTTATGTTCAACGTCCGACTGATTCTTCTACGACAATGGATTCCTCCAAAGCCATCCAACGAGTCTACTTAAAGGAGAATTTGAACAAGGAAACCTTTATAGCAAAGGATTCTTGCCTTTATGTTCCTCAGCAATGCTATGCTCATTCAAAGGCTATCACACAGCTACAACAGAATTGGGACAACGCTTCTCCTATAACAATATCCGCTAGTCAATGGAAAAGTGGTACTATCTATGATATTTTGATTCTCTATAATGACCGTACACAAGAGAAATGGAAGGTACTCAATAACAAGATTTTCTTCAATGTTGAAACCCAGCAAGCCTTTCTGATTGAAGAATCAATTGACTCTCTACGCTATTTTTATGATGAGAAGCGGTCGACGAAACTTATTTTAGGGAACATTTTCATCCTACTTATGCATTTCATCCTATGGATTGCTAAAAAAAGAATGCCTTATACAGAACGTCGCTTTTTCGCAGCGACAGTTGAGCATGCTATTGCCAATGCCATCATGCTCGTGTTGTTTGGAGGTATTTCATTTGGTATCTATCTTGTTCACCATACAATTCATGCAACAATTATTTATGGCCTTTTCTCACTCTACTCCTTTATGCAAATCTATTATCGTAAAAAGGCTGGTGAACCTAAGGGTTACTTAATTGCTAGCGCTCTTGTTCAGCTTTGTATAGCGATAGCTTTTACATGTTTATACCTTGGACTGAATGTCTATTTTTAATAAAAAAATGTACTGACTCCATGAAGGGTCAGTACATTTTTATACTATAGCTTATTTACAAGCTCCAACAACGCTGTCAAAGAATCCACCTCATAGGTAGGTGTCACAGCCCCGTTGGCGATATTGCTTTCACGATTAATCCATACATTGCGCATTCCCACACGAGATGATCCTAAAATATCAGTATTTAGATTGTCGCCAACCATAATTGCCTCGTCCGCTGTAATACCTGCTTTCTCCATCACATACTCAAAAATAGATGCGTCCGGCTTACCTTTACCAAAGTCACCTGAAATAATAATATGATCAAAATATGGGGCAATTTCTGGTGTGATTTCTAGCTTTAAATTTTGCAAACTTGGTGCGCCATTTGTAAGCAATACAAGCTGATATTTTCCTTTTAATTCATCTAACACTGCAAAAGTATCTTCGTATAAAAATGGCGCTACTTTACGCTCGGCTACAAAGCGCTCTCCTAGCTCCTCTCCAAACGCTGTATCTTCAATACCAAGAGTAGCTAACCCTTTTGTCCAAGCCGCTGCACGATAGCTAGGAACAATTTCCTTCATTTTTTGGAAGGAGTCCGTCGAGTCGTCAAACGTTCCCCAAAGTCCTTCAAATGGATTGATACCAATTAATACCGTATAATCATATGTTTCATAACCCTCATATAAAGCACGTGCCTCTCTGCGAACAGCTTCCTCTAGCTCAGTAGGATTCACATTATGTACTGTTGCTGCATAGTCACATGTTTTTTCAAATGCAGTTTTGACTGATTTTTTATCCCATAGTAGTGTATCATCTAAATCAAAAATAATTGTATTTATCGACATTTTTGTCCGCTCCTAGCTTCCGATTAATACTACTATTTTAGCATATTTCCAAAATATTTAGGATAACAATTTAAGTACAATTCCTGTATCTAAAAACAAGCTGTACGTCAAATCTTCACAGCTTGTCATGTATTAATTATTTTTATTTCGTAAACGATTCATTAAACTCTGAAGGTCTGCTCTTTTTTGTTGTGTTTCTTCTTTTAAAATTTCAATATGGTAAATACCATCTTTTTCTTCTATCTGAACACGATCACCTACTTGCACAGGCTTGTTCATGGCTGACTGTGAAATAATGAGTTGTTCCTCTTCTGCTGGAAACTTTAAGAAAACCGCATAGCCATCTTCAATACGGTCCAATGTGTATTTACTCAAGCTCACTTACAAGTTCCCCTTTCTCATTCCGTAATTGCGCAGCATCTCCATCATTTAACCAAATTTGTTTAGTTGTCCATTTCAAATAATTTTGCCCTTCCCGCGCATTGGTTCCACTAGTAATATAAATCGTTTTCCCTGGCTGTAAAGAAAGATTAGGGAAATTATAAACTTGATGCCCTTCAATTGAAATAAGCTGCCAATCTTTTAAAGATACTGCGTGTTGTCCATTATTTTTAATTCCTACAATTTCAGTAACTAGATCCTTGCTAACGATTTCAATAGCTGTTGTCGCTTCTTCTTTAGATAGTATATTACCAGTTTCTACACTAGAAGTTTCCTTACCGTTCACCGTATAGTTTACCCCATCTGTGGACACCGTAATCGTTCCTAAATCCGCAGTGGCATAGATTTTACTACCAATAGCCTGCAAACGATCCACAACTTCCGCATGTGGATGTCCATACTTATTATCCTCTCCATAACTTAATATCGCGACCTCTGGTTTTACAGCCTGAATGAACTCCTCTGAGCTACTTGTGTTAGAGCCATGATGTCCTGCTTTTAAAACTGTTGCTTTCACATCATACTGCAACATATCCTTTTCTAATGCCACTCCCGCATCTCCTGTCAATAAAAAAGAGACATTCCCATAAGTCATTTTTAAGACAATGGAGGCATCGTTATTGTCTGTAGCCTGATCATTGGCATTTAAAACTTTCACATTTACATCCTTATCAAATTCGATATCATCACCGATTTTTGGCACATGATAAGGAATATTTTTTTCATCGATACGTGTCAGCATCTCTTCAAAGGTTTGCGATGTATGTACTTTTCCCGAATCATAAAATTGCTCAATCGTCATGTTATCTAATACAGGAATAAGCCCTCCAATATGATCAGCATCTGGGTGTGTTGCTACTACAATATCAAGCTTATTTATCCCAAGTTCTTTTAAATAAGAAACAATCTGTTGCCCTGCGCCCTTCACTCCCCCATCTATAAGCATCGTTTTACCACTTGGTGATTCGATCAGTATAGAATCCCCCTGTCCTACATCAATAAAATGAACCTGCATTTCATGACCAGCTGTTACAGGAATTTTCTCTGTCTTGACTGCCTCGGTACAGCCGGCTAATAAAAAAATACAAAGGAGTAATACTATTATTTTTTTCATCTACTAACTTCCTTTCTATTCTCCTATTATACAAAAAGAGAGCTAGCCATGGGCTGCTCTCCTTTTACTTTAAACAAATATCCACCATAAAATCATCGTAATAATAATAGTCACAAGCCCTTGGAGTAATGTGGCAACCGTTTGGGCTTTATAGGCTTGTGTTACTTCCATACCACTATACTGCGTAATCACCCAAAAGAAGCTATCATTTACATGGCTAACTGTCATTGCTCCTGCACCTATTGCCATCACCACTAATGCTAATGGTACCGCTCCATCAATTCCCAATGTCACAAGCATTGGGGCTACTAAAGTAGATGTAATCACAAGAGCTGTTGTGGAAGAACCTTGAGCCGTTTTCAACGCTGCTGCTACTATAAACGGCACAAGAAGGAATAATGTACCTGAGGCAAACATACCTAAATCCATTTCTTGAAGCATTTCTCCAACACCAGCATTTTTTATAACAGTTCCAAACGAACCACCAGCCCCTGTTATAAGTAAAATTGGTGCTGCTTCTTTTAGACTTTCGCCAATCCAGCCTGTTAATGTCGTTTCATTGATTTCAGGTAATAATAAAAAGGCTGCTGCTACACCTAAAAATAAGGCCACTGTTGGAGAACCTAAGAATTTAAAGATGGTATTGAAAGTCGATTCCGTATCACCAACTAATGCTGCTATAGAACCCAAACCAATTAACACAATCGGCAGAACGATTGGTAAAAATGCTTTAAATGTTGAGGGCATTTTACCAAAGGATTTAATGACTTCCTCATAATCTAATGCCTCTACCTCATCTTCAGGAACGCGAATTTTTGTCGCAACTTTTACTGACCATAGATAACCTACGAATGTCGCTGGTATCGCGACTAGTAAACCAATGACAATGACTGTTCCTAAATAATCAGCTGCGCCAATATTTCCTGCTGCTGCAATAGGCCCTGGAGTTGGTGGTACTAATACATGCGTCGCAAATAAGCCAGTTGCTAAAGCTACTGCCATAGATGCAATCGTAACATTGGCTCGCTTTGCTAATGATTTTTGCAAGCTGGATAAAATAATAAAGCCAGAATCACAAAATACTGGTATGGATACGATATAGCCAATTAAAGACATCGCTAATTGTGGACGTTTAGGTCCTACAATTCTTAACACTACTTCTGCCATTCGATAAGCAGCACCTGATTTTTCTAATATTAGGCCTATAATAGTACCAGCAATAATGACTAAACCAATACTTGTCATTAAGCCTCCAAATCCAGTATTAATACTTTCCACTACTGTCAATAATGGCATACCTGAAGCAATTCCAACGAAGAAAGCACTGATTAATAAAGCTAAAAACGGATGAAGCTTTAACTTAGCTGTTCCTAAGACAACAAATAATACCCCTATTAATATAATAATGAACAACATCTAGACATCCCCCTTTTGTAAGTAACGCTCTATCATTCTTTTAGTTTTTAACCGAATAAAGTGTGCAGGTTCTTGCATTGCCTGCTGCACACCAATCTCCTCATCTACCAATGACTCAACAACTGTAAAATACGCTTGTAATGCTGCATTTGCCGGGGTATCAATTCCTCCAGACAGCAGCATCGCCTCTACATTCGCTTGCTTTGCAGCTTTTGCTACACCTAATGGTGCCTTACCATGTAATGTTTGAAGATCAGATTTTCCTTCACCCGTTATCACTAACTGTGCTTCTGCTAAATGAGCCTGAAGTTGTACAGCGTCCAGCACAAGGTCAATTCCTGCATGGAAGGTTCCTTTTAAAAAAGCGATTAATGCGCCCCCCATTCCCCCAGCGGCTCCAGCACCTTTATAGTCATGTAATCGTATAGCAAATTGAGCTTCAACAATATCTGCAAAATGCTTTAAACAACGATCAAATTCAGCGACCTGGTGTTTTTGAACACCCTTTTGTGGACCAAAGATGGCAGTGGCTCCTCGTTCACCTATAAGCGGATTATCCACATCACAGGCAATCGTAAATGTTGCTTCTGCTAATCTAGTATCTAGTAGACTCATATCTATGACATCTAATTGCATAAGGTTAGAAACACCAGCCTCAAGTTCCACCCCTTCCGCTGATAATAACCGCACACCTAAAGCTTGTAACATACCAGTACCCGCATCATTTGTAGCACTCCCACCAATGCCAATAATAAATTTTCTAAAACCTTGATCAAGTGCAGCTTTAATTAATTGTCCTGTGCCATAAGATGTAGCAAGTTCAGGATTTTTCTCATTTTCTTGTAACAGCATAATACCAGATGCTTGAGCCATCTCTATTACACAGGTTACTTGATCGCCCAGTACACCATATTGAGCCTGGATAGCTCTTCCCAATGGATCAAGCACAGTTGCTGAGCAATATCGACCATCTGTAGAGGAAATAAGTGAGTGCAGTGTACCTTCACCACCATCTGCCACTGGTAGTATAATTGTTTCAATTGAATGATCCACATCTAAGATTCCTTTTTGCATTGCCTTTGCTACTTCAACTGCTGACAGAGTACCCTTATAGGAATCTGGACTAATGATAACTTTCATGTTATACCTCCACTTATGTCGTCCATTGACATTTACGTAAATTTTCATATCCCTAAGTTAAGCGCTTACAATTTATTATAATGACAATAAATTCAGAAAACATTATAATAGGTGTACAATTTATCTGTCATATAACAGGCTGTTTTTTATGCGAGGTGTATAAACATGTTGACAAAAAAGTTAGCAGAAGACATCGTCCATCAAACGATGTTGCGCTTGCGTCACAATATTAATGTTATCAGCCCAAGTGGAGTCATTTTAGCTTCTGGGGATAAAATGAGGGTGGAAAATATTCATGAAGGTGCACTATACGTAGCACAGTCAAAAGAGACTCTAATTATAAATGAGGAAAATATAGCACTTTATCCAAACACAAAACCAGGCATCAATATGCCAATTATGTATCAAGATGAGGTTGTAGGTGTTATAGGTATTACAGGAGATTCAGAGGATATGCTTGAAATTGCTAATCTCGTTCAGCTCACAACAGAGATTATGGCCCATCAAGCGATTGTTGAATCTAAAAGCGAATGGCAACGAAAGAATAACGATTACATATTTGAAGCACTCGTTCATGGAAGTAAGCTAGACGGAACCTTAACTGAACGGATTCAGAAATTACCATTTGCTCTTTCGGGCCCTTTTCAGGTGATTTTAGTGAGCTTAAATGAAGCATCCTACGCAGAAAATACAATACCCTTCTTTTTTGAGGATCTATTTTACAAACAGCCTATTCTTGCTGGTCATAGCCAATTACAGGAATACTATATCCTACTAACAAGTTGTATGGAGCAAAATTGCCGTCCTATTATAAAAGCACTGCGTAAGCAGAAGCAGAAACTTCCCTCCCTTCAAATTGGGGTAGGGCCTGTGGTTCAGCATTTATCTCAGCTTCCCTATAGCTACCAAGGTGCCAGAACAGCTCTAAAATTTGCTGCAATCAATAATGAATTGACTTTTTTTGAAGATGTCGAGTTATATTCCCTTTTTAAACCTCGTGAATCGGAGGAGGTACAAGCATTTTACCGTCGTGTACTCAAAAATTTAGACGCTAAACAATTGGAAACATTACAATCGTTTTTTGATTGTAATTTACAGCTAAAGCATTGTGCTCAGCAATTGAATATTCATCGACATACACTTACTTATCGTTTAAATAAAATAAGGGAATTAACAGGCTATGATCCGCAATACTTTGAGGATGCTGTTCTGCTAAAAATGGCCTGTACATTACGAACACTACAAACAATGAAGGCAATCTGAACAGATCAGATTGCCTTTATCATTAAGCCTTATATAATTCATTTAAAAATTCTATTTTCTTCCCAATAGCCTCTTCAAAGGTCATGATATAGGCAGCAGGATCTTTCGGATTATGGAATTGTGTAATTCTCCCTGTTTCGGGATGAACAAATTTTGAGGATGCCCCACAGCCAATTCCTAAGATTGTCTGCACTTCTTCCATAATAACGATATTATAAATACTTTCTTCTCCCGCTTTACTATAGCCGACATTTTCTAAATTACCTAAAATATTTTTCTGACGATATAAATAGTATGGAACATAATCATTTTCTTTTGTCCAAATTTGTGCCATTGCCATCATTTCAGCTACCGTATCACGGTCTGCTACTTTGTATTTATCCTTATTTCGCGTCATCTCTGAAGCACGTTTAAATGATAGCGTATGAACAGTTAAAGACTCTGGCTGCATTTTTGCCGATTCCTCTAATGAATGTTGGAATTCTTCAATCCCTTCATTCGGTAGCCCAATTATAAGATCCATATTGATATTGTTCATACCTGATTCTCTTGCAAGCCAAAACTTATCAATGGTTTCCTGGACTGTGTGATGACGACCAATTGCTTTTAATGTTTCATCAGTATAAGATTGTGGATTTACACTAATACGATCAATACCCCATTTTTTTAGTACTTCTAATTTTTCTGGTGTGATGGTATCAGGTCTTCCTGCTTCAACTGTCACCTCTCGAATTGTTTCAGGGTTAGGGAATGATTCATACATCGTTTGATATAAGGCATCCATTTCATCGGCCTCAATTGAAGTCGGTGTACCACCACCCCAATAAATGGAGGTGATTTTCATATCATTGTCCTTCAGCCATTTGCCCATTTCGCGCAATTCAATATGCAAGCCATCTAAAAAAGTCGTAACACGCCCTTGCTTACGATTACTACCAATCGCATAGGCTGGGAAAGTGCAATATGCACATTTGGTAGGGCAGAATGGAATACCAATATAAACACTGATTTCTTGTCCAATGGCATCAAGATCAGGAATGGTCACTAGTTGTCGGTCCACAATTTCCTTTAATAGTCCAACTTTTTCCTTTGATAAGCGGAAATCTCGAATTAATAGATCAGCAATTTCTTGCTCACTTTTACCTTCTTTTCTAAATTTATGATACAGCTTTGTTGGGCGTACACCCGTTAAAATCCCCCATTGCTGATGCACTCCAGTATGCTGTTCAAGAACATCTAAAAATACATGTGACAATGCACGTTTTATGCGAATATTTAGCTCACGATCTGTTGCTGGGGACTCATATTGAATACTGTACTCATTTGTGTATTGCTTACCATCTACAATCAAGTTTGCTTTTGTAGAAATGGAAAAATCGTCTCCAGTCTGATAGTCAAATGAAGCAGACATATCTGCTCCCATTGGTTCAACCTTCAGCTTGGAATCCTCAAAAAATAAATTCGCAATATGATTTAATACGCGAATCCAATCTTCAGGATATTTTTGATCTATATGAATAATTTTCATTTCGTTTCGCTCTCTTCTTTTATATATTGCAGATTTAAGTTTAACAAATTTCTATGACTATAAGCAAAATAACAATTAGAATCTATAAAATAACAGAATATTCAGTTTAAATATAGACAAACTATTTTTTTATCATTATAATTTTCAGAAAAGGTGGTGACGAGAATGTTTATTTTAAAAAATGACAATTATACATCTGTTTCGAGCTTTATTCATCAAGTAGAAGTAGCATTCCACCATTTTGATTTAGAGCGCTGTGACGAAAAAACATTATATGTCACGGTAAAACTTAATTACGGCACACATAAAGTACTTTGTGATTTTATTTATATTATTGATCAACAAGAAATCTATGGCGCTATTTCAATTAACAAGCATTATGAAAAGACAAGGGTATTTATTCAACAGCATTTTCAGCAATTTTTATTGTATTCAGATGAAATGGTATTAGCTAAAAACTTCATGAGTACAATATCCTTTAAACAATGTCTCCAACAATTTGCGAAAAAGTATCCAGCCTTTATTTCCTCAAAGAACCATTACGCTCTAGCAATGGCTGAGTAACCACAAATAAAAATAGTATGCCAAGCATTGTTGGCATACTATTTTCTTAATTATTTTAAATATTCATCCACAAATTCAACAGGTACATATGTCTTTGTATCTTTTAAGGTCGGTGCGACTGTTAGTGTACGTAATGCCTTATTATAGCCAAATGTTTTTTCACCGCGAGTAATTGTGTAAGACATATTCCCTTTTGAAAGGATTGCCCCCTTGCCTGTAGAATCCACTTTGAAGCCAAGCTTTTCAGCGATCACACGTAATGGCACCATTTTTGTACCAGCTACTTCATAAGAATCTGATGCGATAATATTATCAATTTCTTCATTTATTGGATTCTTAGTAGTTGAGGAATCATCGTCCAGTACAATTACTTTAGATGGTGTTGTTTGAGCTGGGATACTTTTAGTAGAGGCCGTATAGAAAACAATCAGATGCTTCTCTGCTAAATCTTTAGCGTCCACCTTTTCACCTTTTTCATTGAATAGCTCTGTTTCTTTCCCAATATTTAATTTTAAAATATCATACGTATTAGTTAAATCTTCAAAGAAATAATCCACTTCTACAAAACCAACTTCTTCTGTTTCAACGATGACAACCTCTGGATTGAATTGTGGTGGATAAATATATTTTTGCGGTTTGTTAGCAAAGGTATAAGCTAATACTTTATCACCCTTTTGTAGCTCCACTTTCTTCCCAGTATTGTCGAACACGAGAGTATCTTTAGTAATTTCTAATACATTTGTTTGCTCGCCTTCTTTTACTGTGTAATATGTAATATTTTCCCCAATACGAACATCTTCCACAGTACCACGAGTATCATTAAAAATGTGTACGGGATCAATTTGTATTTGTGGTACCTCCGCTTCTGTAGATTGCTGCTCATTTGCTGAAGCTACCGGGACAAGGGCACTTCCAAATAATAATGCAGACATTGCTGCAGGTGCTATTTTTTTCATGTTCATAAAATCTCTCCTTATTGTTTGGATTCATAGTAGTAGTAGTTTTAAAATGGAAAAAGTTTCAGTGCAAACCGAGGATTTTATGAGAAAGAGGTGGCAGTATCTACTGCCACCTCTCAGACTGTAGACAAA
>NZ_MDGU01000008.1:93449-271117 GCF_001705465.1 Lysinibacillus sp. AR18-8 | reverse complement strand
CTTTTCCCCGGAGAAATTTGAAAAAGAAGAATGGAAAGAAATAAAGGAAAGCACGACAGATCCTGAAAGTGGATATTACGTGAAGGATGAACGTACGAAACAATTCGCGTATTCTTTTCATGCAGCGACAGATGAAAAGGGCTTTGTTTTGGGTGCCATTGTGACTCCGGGAAATGTGCACGATAGCCATGTATTGCAGCCACTTGTTGAAAGAGTCATTCAAAACGTTCAAAAACCAATCGCTGTTGCGGCAGATGCAGCCTATAAAACACCAGCGATTACGAACTTTTTATTAGAGAATCAAATGTTGCCTGTTCTTCCGTATACACGTCCTAAAACGAAAGATGGATTCTTCCGAAAGCATGAGTATATATATGACGAGCACTATAATTGTTATCTTTGCCCACAAGGGCAGATATTGAAGTATGCAACAACGACGAAAGAAGGATATCGGCAATATAAATCGAATCCTTTGATTTGTGCGAAGTGTCCGAGCCTATCCCAATGTACAGAAAGTAAGCAACATCAAAAACTCATTCAACGTCATATTTGGGAATCATATGTAGAGGAAGCAGAACATTTACGCCATTCCAATGAAATCAAACAAATCTATGCAAAGCGCAAAGAAACGATTGAGCGTATTTTTGCAGATGCAAAGGAAAAGCATGGTATGCGATGGACAACCTTAAGAGGTATAAAAAAATTGTCCATGCAGGCGATGCTTACTTTTGCTGCCATGAATTTAAAGAAACTGGCTACTTGGACGTGGCAAGTAGCTTAAGAGAGCAACTATGCTCGAAGAGTATGTTGGATTTGGTAATCTATTACCAAATATCAGGACGACATAGGAAGAAAAATGATAAAAGCCCTCGAGAGTGAACTTCTCGATGGCTTTTGTCTACAGTCTGAAATCCCTTCACTTTGACAGTGAGGGGATTTTTTTATTAATCGATATTTATTTTTGTAATCCTGAAACCTCATATAAATAATCACTAAGAACACGTAAGCCTTTATCAAAGTTTTCTAAATGGAAGTGTTCATTTGGTGCATGGAAGTTTTCACTTGATAGACCGAAGCCCATTAGCACTACAGGTAAATCTAAAATTTCATCAAACGCAGCGACGATAGGGATGGATCCACCGCCACGTGTGTATGCTGTTGGTACATTATACACTTTTTCATAGGAGCGTCCAGCAGCCTGGATAAATGGATGATCGAAAGGCGTTAGGAATGGACGGCCTTTATCGAATTCAGAAATGTTGATTTCCACACCAGCAGGTTTGTGCTTTTCAACATGTGCTTTTAAAAGTGCTACAATTTCATCGGGCTCTTGATTTGGTACAAGACGGCATGTGATTTTAGCGCCAGCTTCAGCGGGCAGCACTGTTTTGATGCCTTCACCTGAGAAACCACCAAATACACCGTTAACCTCT
This sequence comes from Lysinibacillus sp. AR18-8, assembly GCF_001705465.1. Classification (NCBI taxonomy): domain Bacteria; kingdom Bacillati; phylum Bacillota; class Bacilli; order Caryophanales; family Bacillaceae; genus Lysinibacillus; species Lysinibacillus sp. AR18-8. The sequence continues at coordinate 269,684 of NZ_MDGU01000008.1, read as the reverse complement.
AGGGTTGGGCGGGCCCAAGTACGTTCTAAATAAGAATACCCTTGTTCACCGAATAATTCTTTTACGCCAACTTCCTGTTTAACAGACTCTTCATCGAAGTCAAGCGCAAGATAAGCCTCACGTTCCTCTTCTGTTAATGGCAACACTTTGTCGTAGAAACCTTCAACTTGAATCGTACCATGCTCATCACGGAAGGATGCTAAAATTTCAGCTAATGCGTGAATAGCATTTTGTACGCCACCACCATAAAGACCGGAGTGTAAATCTCCCTTAGCTCCACGCACATCAATTTGAATGCCCGTTAAGCCCCGTAAACCATAGCATACCGCAGGTTTCCCAGGACCATAAAGACCTGTATCGGAAATTAAAATTAAATCTGCCGCTAGTTTTTCTTTATATTGTTCAACATAGGCAGGTAGATGTGGACTACCAATTTCTTCTTCACCTTCATAAATGAACTTAACATTGACAGGTAATGTCCCTGTTGTAGCAAACAATGCCTCAATCATTTTTAAGTGCATAAAGACTTGTCCTTTATCATCACTCGCACCACGAGCAAATAATTTATTGTCTCGAATTGTAGGATTAAAAGGCTCACTGTCCCATAAATTTAATGGATCAACAGGTTGAACATCATAATGACCATAAAATAAAATAGTTGGTTTACCCTCTGCATGTAGCCAGTCTGCATAAACAACAGGGTGCCCAGCTGTTTGTGTAATGGAGATATTTTCAAGATTTAGTTTTTCAAACGCACTGGCTAGCCATTCAGCTGCATGTTGAATATCCTCTTTATGCTCGGATAAAGAACTGATACTTGGAATTCGTAAAAATTCATTCAATTCATTTAAATGTGCCTCACGGTGTTCTGCAAAATAAGCATCAATTTGCTGTAAATTAGTCATTAAGCATCCCTCTTTCTAATATTTCGATAATAGAAATAGTATAGCACAATTTACTTTTAGGAATCTTAAATTGTCTTGAAAGATTACACATAGCACCTACAAAATAAACCACAAGAGCTAAATAGCAATTGTGGTTGAGTCTTACTTGAGTGGATTATAAATTCGTCATTTTTCAGTGAAGGGTTCAGATACAACAGTCAGATCGCTTCGCACTTTTAACGGCTAGAATAGCATCATTAAATGCACTAGCTTTCAGGCGAGTCTATTCAAAGCCTCATTAGTGAGCAGTATAACCACCATCAACAAGAAGCGTTGTACCATTAACAAAGCTTGCGTCATCGCTTGCTAAAAAGAGAACGGCTTTAGCGATTTCTTCTGGTTTACCAAGTCGACCTTGTGGGTGAAGGGATGCTAAATATTCTTTCTTCTGAGCATCGACCTCAGCTAATAGAGGAGTGTCGATATAGCCAGGACACACCGCATTTACACGAATACCCTGTTTAGCGTAAGCAGTACATAGGTTTTGTGTTAATAATTTAACGCCACCTTTTGCAGATGAGTAGGCTGTAGGGTTTGGTAAGGCAACGAAGCTATGAATTGAACCAGCGTTAACAATGACGCCACCTGTTCCTTGGGCAAGGAATTGTTCAATGGCATATTTATCCGATAGAAATACACCTGATAAATTAATATCAATTGTTCTTTTCCATTTTTCAAAAGAAAGCTCGTGTGCTGGTGCATCGTCAGCTACGCCTGCATTTGCATACATAATATCAAGTTTACCGTATTTAGTAACGGTTTCCTTTATCATGTTTTGAATGTCCGCTTCATTTGTTACGTCTGTTTTTACGAAAAGTGTATCAAAACCATTGTTATTTAATTCTTCAGAAACGCTTTGTCCACGATCAGAAAAATCGGCAATAACGACTTTAGCGCCTTCTTCTACAAAGAGACGAACTGTGGCTTCACCGATACCACTAGCCCCACCTGTAACAATTGCTACTTTATCTTTTAGTTTCATATAAATGACCACCTTTAATGTTATTTTGCTGTTGCTCCGCCATCAATAACGAATTCTGCACCTGTTGAAAAGGAAGATTCATCAGAAGCTAAAAACAATACAGTTTGCGCTACTTCCTTTACAGAGCCTAAACGTCCTAATGGGAATAAGTTTTTGCCTAATTCATCTTTTGAGCTTCCTGTTGTTGCTGATGCATAGTCTGCCATACCTGTATCAATGTAGCCAGGATGAATGGAGTTGACACGTACGCCGTATGGAGCATACTCCATAGCAGCATCTTTTGTCATAATGCGAACAGCCCCTTTACTAGCGCCGTATAATACGTGACCAGCAGCACCTGTTAAGCCTGCAATAGAGGAAGCATTAATAACAGAACCATTATGTTGTTTAGCCATAAGCGGCATAATATGTTTCATGCCTAAGAACACACCTGTCACATTGATGGACATTAAGCGGTTCCAGTCAGAAAGCTCGATTTCTGCAAGGGGTTTTATGATATAGATACCTGCATTATTGAAAAGAATATCCACTTTCTTAAATGTTTTTATTGATTCATCTGCAACCTTTTTCCAGTCTTCTTCATTACTAACATCGTGGCGGATAAATACTGCCTCACCGCCGATAGTTTGAATATCACGGACTGTATCGTTCCCAGATTGTTCATTTATATCAGTAATAACTATTTTTGCTCCCTCTTTAGCAAATAATAGTGCAGTTTCTTTCCCGATTCCTGTACCTCCACCTGTAATAATGGCCACTTTGTTTTCTAATCTCATTTCAAGCACGCACCTTTCATTATTTCTGGTTATATGGTTGCCTTAGGATTCAAAAGTATTCGCATTGTTTAGCGATACCTTCATCTTACTCCTTTCAATTTGAAATACTATCCTATAAGATGCTGTATAATATAGTGAGTGAATATCCTCCATTTATAGGGGTATTTTTAGTGTGAAGGAGAAGAATTTCCTATGACGCATCCATTTCAATCAATTGAAGAAGTAACACTTCAAGAGTTTGTGTTGTTTATTAAAATCCATCATCAGCAAATTGAAGAGAATACAATTATTTATCTTAATCTAGAACCTTCTATAACTGGGGCAGATCGAAAAAGAACAGCAATGCTATTAGATTCATTTTTGCGTTTAATGACACATGCAAATATCGATGAATTAAATAATGATGAGAAGTATTTTTTCAACACATGGCTTCAATCACAGTTGTCCATTATTGATAGGAAGAGCTTTAATTTATTTCAATTAATATTTGAGAAATCGTTGATTACTTTTATGATTCAACAGAAGAGTAGTCGAACGAACGCCATCTTCATGTATGTATTATCGACATTTACGTTACTTGTAGAGCTTTATTATGACTGTGAGGGAGATAACCAAACTAGTAACATAGCTAGCGAAAATCAGAAAATTAGGCACTTACAATTATTAGATAGGCTTGATAAATTGCTTATTAGTTCCTCAGGTTATCAGGATTTAGCGCTGATTTTAAAAAAATGTGAAGAGTATTTTAGTTATAAAAGATGTGTATTTTACGCATATGTCCCATGGTCCAATCAATTTTATGGAGTTATTGGCGCAGAGCTGCCTAAGGTGCAAAGCATGAAAGGGGAGTTGACTGGGGAAAACACGATACTTAGTTCAAGAAAGCCCATTTATTTAAAAAATCCTAAAAATTACGTGAAAGAAGAGCATATCCAATTATTTAATTTATCCTCGATTATTTTTATTCCCATTTTGCGTCAAGAGCAATTATTTGGATGGCTAACATTTGATCAGCTAGGGGAGGAGTTTGATTGTACAAAGGAAGAATTAACACTCCTTGAGGAAGTAGGGAAGCGTTTAGGTTTATTTTTATCACGTAAGGGCGAGAAGGTAGAAAAGAATACAGTGCTTCATTTAACTGAAAGGGAATCGATGATACTTGGCCTGCTTGCCGAAGGATATGATAATAAAAAAATTGCTGGTTTATTATTTTTAAGTGAGCATACTGTCAGGGATTATGTAAGCAGTCTTATGACAAAGCTCAAAGCAAAGAATCGAACACAGGTCGTTGCCTCAGCCTTTCGTCTAGGACTGTTAAGCTAAAACACCCAATGCACTTCTATTAGGAGTGCATTTTTTGTTTCTTCAAATGCTAATTAATATTCTGACAATAAATACTATTAAAAATATAGTTTAATTAATAGGTAACTATTGTCATCAAAAGCTTTTTTGGAGGGAAAGCAGTATAGTAGTAAAACAATTTTTACGAATATTACAAGTGAAAGCGATTAAGCTTACACGATTGTAATGAAATTGAAAGCCAATGCGATAGAGTGTAATACATTATTTTGCGAGAATGTGTATAGAAGCAAGAACAAGAAGCGGAGGCATACACAATGAATGAAAAATTAGAAGGCGTATACGAGGAATACAATCGTTATATATATCATTTATGTTTAAAACTAACTCGCAATAATATAGAAGCTGAAGATTTAATGCAAGAAGTTTGGGTTAAGGTTGTACGCTATGAAGATAGCGTGGCCGAAGTAGAGCATATTAAAGCTTGGCTGACAACTATTACAATGAATACATTTAGAGATCGCTATCGTAAAAAAGTACGACGTAGCAAATATATGATGAACCAACCTGAAACATTAGACGTGCCGATTCTAGATTTGGTTCCCAATAACGATATTTCTACAGAAGAAAAAATTGAAAAGGACATTGTAACAAAACTAGTCCAGGATAAAATGGAGCAATTAGATGCTATTTATAGAAAGACTTTATGGTATTTCTACATAGACCAATACTCACTTGCAGAAATCTCTACAATTATGAAAGTTTCCATTGGTACTGTGAAATCTCGTTTATTCCGTGCAAAGGCTCGATTAAAAGAAATGCTCATGTCAGATACAGCTATTGTGGAATCTGTGCTACCAGCGTAATAAAGCAGATTGGTCGCACATCACAGTACTTAGACGGAAGTATTTGGTCGACTAATCAAAAAAGATGCATTCGCAAACAGTTGCAAATGCATCTTTTTATTGTGCTTTAATCTGGTCGATTTGTCTCCACATCCAATAAACATTTAGAGAAAATAGTTCGTAAGGTTTGCAGTTCCTCCGCTGTTAGCATACCAAACATATTATTAATGATTTCGCTCACTTGTTGACGAGATTCTTTTAATATGTTTTCACCGTCAGCCGTAATGACTAGTTGAGAAGCACGGCGGTCTGTGGCATGCTGTGTTTTTTCAATAAAGCCACCATTTATCAGCTTGGTTGTTAAAACAGTGACACCACCAGTAGTTACTTTTAACCGCTCAGCAATAGCAGAAGGGCGTTTTGGGCCCTCCTGCGATAAGTAGTCTAAAATTAAAATATGGGATTTTGAAAAGCCGAGTACATTATGATTATTCCACTCGTTTGCCCACTTACGCTCAATAGATGAAACGACTTCAAACAACGAGGTAATGGCTTTTTGTTTTTCTTGGTCCATAGAAGGTCATCTCCAAAACTGTTTTAACTTTCTTGTGCCAATCTTGTCATCGCATTTAATTCGTAAGCACGTACTTTACGTGGGATAAAACGACGGATGTCCATCTCATTGTAACCAACTTGAATACGTTTTTCATCTATTATAATAGGGCTACGCAACATTCTTGGGTGTGCCTGAATGATAGCAAATAGCTCTTGAATAGAAAGTTGGTCGATGTCGATATTTAAGTTTTTAAAGTCATTTGAGTTTGTTGCAATGATTTCATCTGTGCCATCTTCAGTCATACTTAGAATTTCTTTGAATTCTGCAAGTGTAAGTGGATGAGATGTAATACGTTTTTCTTTATATTCTATGTTGTGATCTTTTAACCATTTAAGTGCTTTTCTGGATGAAGAACAGCTCGCTTGTGAGTAAATTGTAACTGTCATTCTTCATTCCTCGCTTTCTTTTTTAGATTATATTTTACAAATAGCTTATTAGTAAGTTAATAGTTTATATATATATCTTACTAGTAAGCTATATATAAATCAATAGTTAATTGAAAAAATTTCTCAATCGAATTATTATTTTTTCAGTTATATTAAAATATACGAAGATAAGCGTAAAAAGTTTCGTTTATTCAGCTTACAATGATGTAAGTTATGTTAACTCTATAGAAAATGTCTTTTTAAGCTATAAAATCCATGTTGAATTAATAGGAACTACTAGAATTCTAAGTTGTCTCGTAGGAGAGAGTTAGTTGGAAGTAGGGGTAAAATTGTTAGTCCACTGATTATAGTATGTTTAAATGAGGCTATTTATACATAGAAGTTAAAAAATTTAAAAGAGCAGCCCCATAACATGTTGGAGCTGCCCTTGAAATAATTAGTCTTGGCCTTGTTGTCCAGAAGTAAACCAATCTTGAACATTCCAGACTTTTGTTACGAGTCCTTCATAGAAATCAGGTTCGTGACTTACTAGCACAATGGTACCTTTAAATTCTTTCATGGCACGTTTTAATTCATTTTTTGCATCTACATCTAAATGGTTTGTCGGTTCATCGAAGAGAAGCCAGTTAGCTTCCTCCATCATTAATTTACATAAACGCACTTTAGCTTGCTCGCCACCAGATAAAGAATTAAGCGGACGTGTAATATGGTCAGTTTTTAGGCCAGCTCTTGCTAAAGCTGCACGTACTTGGGCTTGTTCCATAGAAGGGAATGCATTCCAAACATCATCAATTGGCGTGATTTTCTCAGCTTTTACTTCCTGTTCAAAATAGGAAGGATATAGGTAGTCACCACGGACTACTTTCCCACCAAGCGCATTAATTTTACCTAACATTGTTTTTAATAATGTGGATTTACCAACACCATTCATACCGACTAAAGCAATTTTTTCTCCTCGTTCAATCGCAAAAGAAAGTGGAGGAAGTAATGGCTTGTCTTTATCGTAACCAATCACTAAGTTCTCAGCCTCTACAACATAGCGGCTAGACGAACGGGCTTCTTTAAAACCGAATTCTGGTTTTACAGCTGTTTCTGGGCGATCAATTCGCTCTAAACGATCAAGTTGCTTAGCGCGTGATTTTGCACGACCAGTAGTGGAGTAACGAGCCTTGTTTTTGGCTATAAAATCTTCTTGCTTCTTGATGAACTCCTGTTGCTTTTCATAGGCTTCAATATGCTGACGTTTATTGATTTCAGCAAGTTCAAGGAATTTTTCGTATGTTGCAGTATAACGAGTTAATTTAGAAAATTCCAATTGGAAGATGACATCCACTGTTTCGTTCATAAATTCTGTATCATGTGAGATTAGAAGGAAAGCATATGGATAGTTCTTTAAATAAATTTTCAACCAAGTAATATGTTCCTCATCAAGATAGTTCGTCGGCTCATCTAATAAAAGTACTTTTGGCTTTTCTAATAAAAGCTTAGCGAGTAGTACTTTTGTGCGTTGTCCACCAGAAAGAGCAGCTACATCACGTTCTAAGCCAATGGCATCCAAGCCAAGTCCACGTGCCACCTCTTCAATTTTCATATCTAATGAATAAAAATCTCCTGCATCTAATGCATCCTGCACTTCTGCCATTTGTTCTAAAAGTACTTCTAATTCTTCAGGCGTTGCGTCTGCCATCTTGCCCGTAATTTCATTCAGTTCTTCTTCTTTTTTATATAATGGTAAAAAGGCATCGCGTAACACTTCACGCATTGTTCTACCAGCCGTTAGTACGGTATGCTGGTCTAGATAACCATAGTGTGTACCAGGCAGCCACTCAACTTTTCCTGTATCGTGGATCGTTTGTCCTGTAATGATGCCCATTAATGTAGACTTACCGACACCATTAGCCCCTACAAGTCCAATATGATCACCTTCCACTAAGCGAAACGATACATCTTTAAAGAGTGTACGATCACCGAAAGAATGACCTAAATTATCTACTGTTAATATTGCCATATCTGTTCCTCCAACTATCTTTCTTGTTTACATTTTATAGTTCTGCAAGCTGCTTGTTAAGTTCTGCTAATTGAGCTTCCATATTCGCAAGACGTTGCTCTGCCTTAGCTACCTGATCGTTGTGTCCAGTAGACTCCAACTTTTCTATATCACCTTGTAAATTCATATAGTCCATTTTTAACTCTCTAATTTGGTATTCAATATCACTTTTTGTTGGCATGAAGACTACTCCTTTTGAGAATATTTTTATAGTGAATGCGTGTAAAAGCGATGGAGGTTTTAAGAATCCCCCACCGCTTATTCTTTAAAATCAATCGGGTACTTGTTGAATTTATTTATGTCCCAACTACTGTAAGAGCTGTTGGAGTGAAAAATTCTTATATATTGTATCATAATCATCTTCGAAGTAGCACTAAGTAGAAGCGATATTATGACGATCGTAAGCAAAATCTAAGAGTAAAGCTTGAAGTGTTTCATTATTACCAGCAAGATTGAGTTGTCGCTGTTTTCTCACTGCTCGTTCACTGCGAGCTTCGTGTAAAAGAAATTCCATGACAGCATTTTGGATTTGTGATTGCTTCATTTTACGACCAAGTCCTAGATGGATAAAGCCATTATGCTCACGAGGAAAAGCATGTAAAAGCTCAGCTTCAGTTTGTGCAAGTGTAATGCATGGTACACCATAAGAGGCAATTTTATAAGGTGTATAGTTAGCATTACAAATAATGACATCTGCTTTAGGTAGTAGTTTGAGGAGTGCATTTTTATCTCGAAGAATGGCAGTATTTCGACGACTAAGTACCATCATTTGCAAGTCATCCGTTGCATGGCGATAGCTGTCGTCAATCATAACTGTAATTTGTAGTGGTATTTGTAGTTGAGTTAGGTGTCGAAGTGTTCGATACGTTAAATTATGCTCGTCCCCATCCTCAAAAGCGACAACGATATGAGGCGGATTTTCAGGTGTTTTACTATCAGGTATATTATCGAAATGTTGATAGGCATCTGGAAGAGCAAAAACAAAGCTTCCACCAATATAATGCGATGGTAAATAATCTTTCACTTCTTGATAGAGTGCTAGTAATACACAATCACAGGCTTGGCCACCTTCACCAAAATCATCAAAATGAATAATTGTTTTGCAGAAAGGTCGTAATTCCTCTACTTGCCAGCCTTCAGAATTTCGCCCATCTCTAACAATTAAATCAGGTTGAAGTCCTTTGATTTGCTTAGGTAATTCGTTAAAGTGATCAAATAGAATAGGAGTAACTCCTTCATTCATTAAAATTTGGATTCCGTCATTTGAAGGAGTCTTTACAAAGATAAAAACCTTCTCATTCGAAAGTAGTTTAGCTAATGTTGAAACCCGTTCAAAAGGATACAGCCCTTTATCAATACAGCTTTCAATAATGAAAACAATCGTTTTTTTTGGTTCAATTGCGTGTGTTTCGTTTTGCAAATGTATCCCATCCTTTCCTCTGTCTCTTTAAATTATGGCGAAGAAAGAGCAAGTATGTGTAAAATTTAGGATTTGATCATGAATGTCTCTAGCGGAATCTTCTAGAATAGCTATCTTTAATCAGTTTTAATCATCAAAAAAATGGTCGATATATATAGAAAGGCGAATTGTAGGAATATACATAACAATTGGAAGGTCTTTATCTTGGTTCGAAAAATCCCTCTACAAATGGAGATGATGGGATGTTTTTTAAAATCCGATGTGTCAAGATAAGCGTAATTGATATACTATCAATAAGTAGAAGGACGGGAGAAAAAATGAGTATGCGTGCAGCGATTGTTGTAGGGGCGACTGGTTTAACCGGCTCCGCTCTAGTTGAACAATTATGTGAAAATGATGAGTATATTTCAGTAACAGTTATTGCACGAAGAAAGCTAACTTATACGCATCCAAAGTTAGAAGTGAAAATTCGTGATTTTGATAGAATAGAAGAAAACGATATAGGATTTGCTCATGAATTGTATTGTTGCTTAGGTACAACCATTAAAAAGGCAGGCTCTCGTGAAATGTTTGAAAAGGTAGATTTTGAATACCCGTTAGCAATTGCCTCTTTAGCAAAAAAACGGGGAATCCCTCATTTTCTTGTGATTACTGCAATGGGAGCTAATGAAAATTCTCCATTTTACTATAATCAAGTTAAAGGCAAACTTGAGCGTGATTTAGAGGAACTAGGCTTACAAAGGCTTTCCATTATTCGCCCATCACTCTTAGTAGGGAACCGTGATGAATTTCGATTAGGAGAAAAGGCAGGAGAAAAATTATTAAAGCTTGCACAGCCTTTATTAATTGGACCTTTAAAACGTTCTAGAGCAATTGAAGCCACACAAGTGGCAAAGGCTATGATTATCATTGCCCTATATGGTAAACAACAGCCAGTCACTATTTATCCATCAGATGAGTTAGCAACATTAGAGTATCCGGAAGTACCAGAAGAGGACATTTCAAGAGAGATATTATTTAATTGGGATAAGCTGAATGAAGGCGAGAAAGTTAATCGTGAGGTTGTCATTAATCGAGATAAATATAAGCTTGAGGAAACGGTCATTGATAAGGAAGTCCATTTCCGACAACGTGATCAGGATAATTAATTTAGGGATTAAATTTGTCGTTCCGTCTAAAGACTGAATTTATATCAATTGTCATGACAATCCTTTCCGAGCCACTTTTCATTTGTTACAATATTATTGTAGAAGATGAATGTGGAGGCAAAGTAAAGATGAAAATTTTACTCGTAGATGGCACGATGTTTGGTCGTAAAACTGGTGCTATTTTAGAGCAAGTAGAGCAATATATTAAAGAATTAGATGCTAGTTTCGAGTTAGAAATGATGCATTTTAGTCAATATAAGCATCAAATTGTGGATGGTTCTCCATTAAATGATGATATGAAAAAAATGATTCAACAATTTGAGGAGGCAGACGCTTACATTATTGCAACGCCTATTTTCCAAGCGTCTATTCCAGGCGTTTTGAAAAATGCCTTTGACTTCTTACACCCTAAAACAATGCGCTATAAGCCCGTATCCATTGTTGCAAATGGAGGCACATATCAGCATCACCTTGTAGTCGAAAATCAGCTAAAACCTATTTTAGACTACTTCCGAGCGCTTGTTACGCCAAACTATGTGTATACACATACATCACATTTCGATGCAAATAATAATATTGTAGATGCAGACGTTCATAGTCGTTTACGTGAATTAGCTCGTGTATTTGTTCAATACTGTGAAATGAGCAAGAACTTGCCCAAAGAAACAATTGACCAACATTAAGATAGCCCTTGTACGGTGGTAAGAAATCACTGTGCAGGGGATTTTTCTTTGTAAGTATTGTTTTAGTATGTGATAAAATAAAACTTTAGTGACTCAGGAAGGAGGGCTGCTCATGCAGGACATCGCTTTACTAGAAAAACAACGCTGTAATCTTATTTTGACCAATAAGGCGAAGGAAGCGGTAGAGGAATGCTCAGCAAACGAGCATGCCTTTTTTGCGTTACAAAGATCTTTTACTGTCTATATTGAAAAACGAAAAGCAAAAACAGTTGGTGAAACCTTTTTATCCATCTACTTTAATGCGGAGGACAATGAAAAATTAAGCGATATTCTTACTGAGAAAACAGTTATTATGGATTGTGTGCTAAAGGTGGAAGGATTGCTGGCAACCAATATTCGATTTGTCCATATGCGTGGACCTATTAACACAAATCGTCGCTTAGCAGCCGCATTACAATTTGTGACGAAGCCTAATAATGGAGCAGGTATTCCACTTGAGCTGCACACCAAAATAAGACAGCTACCGATTGCAGAAGAACGTACAGAGTATGTAAAAAAACGTATAGCCAGCTGGGAAGGCTATTTAAAAATACAAGAACGAGATGCAACCATTGATGATATTCATACAGAATTTAAGCAAAGCTATTTCAATGAAGACTTTACACGCTTAACCATTGTATGTCCCTACATAAAGAGTAAAGAATGGAAAAAGCTAGAGGGGTTAAGTGTTAGCATTCAAGGAATTCGAGGCGAGATAGGACAGGTTATAAAGGCTAATGCAGGAAAGCAAACGGTAGAAATTGATGTAAAGCCTTTTATACAGGATTTGGCTCGCAAGGACCAACTGAATCTTCGTTCAAAACAAGCGAGCTTTAGTAATTTTGCAACATTAAGCCAAATTCGACGACTACGTAATGGTTTTACAAAGCTAGAAAAGGGTGAGGCAGTAAACCCTAATTTAGAAACAATACTGTTTGAGCGGCGTCCTACAGTTCGCGCATCCAAGCTACGCGAAGATATTGAGTTTCATAATAATTTAAATGAATATCAACGACGAGCCGTTTTAGGTGCACTATCTGTTGAGGATTTGTATGTCATTCAGGGTCCACCTGGTACGGGGAAAACAACTGTCATTTCAGAGATTTGTCAGCAAAATGTTAAAGCAGGCTTAAAAACACTTGTTGCCTCACAGTCTAATTTAGCTGTAGATAATGCATTAGGACGCTTACTGTCCAATCAAGAAATTCGAATTTTACGCTATGGTAGAACGGAAAGTATTGAGGAAGAGGGTAAAAAATTTATAGAGGAAAATGTTGCGCTTCAGTGGCGTGAGCAGACACTTGCTGCGATTGAAGAAGCAATTACAATATTTCCAGAACGTCAGCAAGAGCTAGAAGCAAACCTTGTAAAAGCAAAAGATGAGCTAGAGAAATTAGAGCAATGGCTAGAGCAATTAACACAGGAAATTGCTGCAAAAGAGCAGGCAGCTATTGAAGAACCCATTTTACAGCAAGAGATTCAAACATTAAAAAAAGAATTGAAGGCTGCTAAAACAGAGCAACAAACATGTGAGACTCAAAAAGAGCATTATGAAAAACAGCTCGCACAAATTGAGCCAATTGTACAGCAGCTTGAACAGACACTTGCTGATTACCCTTCAGTCGAGCAACTACAGGGTACGATTCAAGAAACTACTGAAAAAGTGAAACATCTAGAGGCTGCTGCTCAATATAAAGAACTACAAGAACAAAAGCACCAGTTAACACAGCAATTTGAAGAGATACAGCAGAAATATGAAATCGAAAGTAATCGTCTAGTAATCATGAAGGAAGCGCAAAAATATATATACACCTTAACCTCATTTGAGCTTATTCAGCGTTTTTTACAACATTATCAAATTCGCCCTTCTCATGTACTTTCGCAACAAATAGGTCGCTTGCAGCATTTAGAGGATGCGAAAGATTTAGAGGCATGGTCAACGATTAATGCTCGTTTACAAAAAGCAATTGTGAAGCTAGAGGCTTTGGTTACGCATGAAGTCAAGGAGCGTGCCCTTGCTAAAAGTAGACTACAACCAGTACAATCGTTTTCTTTGCAAAACCTTACTGGTGTATTCGTACAATTAAACACGGCTTTTCAAGATGGTCAAGCACCAGCAAGTGATGTTATTGAAAGTTATTTGCTCGGGCTATATATGCGTCGTGATTTTGTTTGGCAAAAGGGAATAGCACTAAAGCAACAGCAAGAGCATAAAGATCAGGAATACGAAACTTTTCGTAAAAATCTAGTAACTTTAATTCACCAGGAGTGTGCAATAACTAGCTTTGATGTGCAAAGTTACCAGCGGCAGCTCCAACCATTTATACAGCATACTGAGCGGTTACAACAATTAGCAAACGCCTTTCAGATTACTGAAGAACCAGAAGAATCTGTAGAATATTTAAAAATTCTTGCCTCACAAGCTAGAGAGTCTCTTCTACAAGCAAAGCAGCAGCTTGAGGCAGTGGAACAGGCTAAAGTACAACTCGTTCCTAAACAAGCCTCTTTACAGACTGTCCAAACAAACTTGCAGGAAGTAGAACAGCAGCTAACGCAGATAGAAGAACAAATAAAAGATATTAATATAGCTGGATTGAAGAAAGAAAAGCAACTAGCTACCTATACAAAGCTTTTACAATCTATGCCAGAACGAACGGCTGAAGAGGTGAAGGAAGCTATTCAAACTGCAAAGCAAGCAATCGAAGCATTCCAACGTCAGGAAAAACAGCTACCTCTTCACAAAAAACTACAAGAACAATGGCGTGAAAAATTACAAAACGCAACAGAGTATGATTTAGATGAAATTCGAAAATTGTATGTGCGTCATGCGAACGTTATTGGTACAACATGCGTAGCTTCTGCCAGTAAGGAGTTTATGGAAAATTATCCGACCTTTGATGTGGTTATTATTGATGAAGTTTCAAAGGCAACACCACCAGAATTGCTCTTACCAATGCTAAAGGGGAAGAAAGTTATTTTAGTAGGTGATCATCATCAGCTACCACCATTACTTGGGGATGATACGCTGGAGGAAACATTAAAGACAATGCTAGAAGAAAATCCAAACTTTGAAGGCGCACAGGAATTAAAAAATCTGTTGCGTGAATCATTATTTGAGCGTTTATTTAATAATTTGCCACCAACACATAAGCAAATGCTAGCATTGCAATACCGCATGCATGAGAAAATCATGCAAAGTATCACACCATTTTATGCGGAAGAAGAAAATGGCTTGCAATGTGGCTTACCAGATTCGGATGCAGCAAGAGATCATGGCTTAGAAGGGCAGTTTATAAAACGTGATGACCATTTACTGTGGATTGATATTCCAACAGAAAAACCTTATTTAGAGGAGCAAGTAAAAGGGGGAACGAGTCGTTTTAATGAAGGAGAATTGCTTACAATTAGACGTATTTTACTAGATCTCAATGAAGCGGTGAAGGCAGCAAAAGAAGCAGGGCGTATGCCGCAGGATGCTCAAAAAAGCGTTGGTGTCATCAGTTTCTACGGTGAGCAGGTAAAGAAAATTAATCGCCTTCTTCAGCAAGAATTACAGCTACCACATCTGCAATTTAGAACAGGGACTGTTGATAAATTCCAAGGGATGGAAATGGATGTCATTTTAGTGAGCATGGTTCGTAATACACCTAAAGGCGGGGATATTGGCTTTGCCAGAGATTATCGTCGATTAAATGTCGCGCTATCTCGTGCCCGTGAGTTACTACTGCTTGTTGGAAGTGCAGAAATGTTTGCAAAACGTGCAAAACATCAAGAGACAAGAGAGATGTATGCGAATTTATTAAAAACAGTAAAATCCTACGATGGCTTACGTAATCATGAAGGATTGGTGATATAGATTGTCAAAATTACAACAACGACTAATGCGTGAGCTTCAGCAGAATCGTAATATTAAGATTGTCAAAACGGCTGAATGGTGTATTCCCATTCGAACAGTTGATGTGACCTATGAGCCTGTTCGTCGTTCAACAATGGATGTCTTAATGACAATGCTTCTGCTTAGTATTCAAGAGGCGGATTTTAGCAACGCACAGGAATTGAGCGAGCTATTGCTTGTAGACCCATTATTTATTGAAGACTTGGTTTCTTTAATGATTCGAGTAAACCTTGTGAGGAATGAAGATAATTTCTATAGGCTAACTGAAAAAGGACAGAGGCAGCTAGAACGAGGTATTTTTGAAGAAGAACTAGAGGAAGAAACCTCCACGCTTTACTTTAGTCCTTGCCATCAATCGTTTCTCACTATCGATACGAGTAATGATGAATATGATGAATTGCCAGAGCTCTATCGTTATATTGACAAAGAGGCAGAACAACAGGAACAATTTGAGGAGTCCATGGTGATTGCAGCTTTACAGGAAGCGGATGAAGAAGAGGAAGGTAGCTCTCAGAAAGTCATTGCAAAAATTGTTCAAACAGAAGCTCAACAAATTAATGATAGCCCATGTTTAGAGTTTGTCCTTTATGATAAGGAACAGGATATAGTATTTGTACGAGTATGGAATACATTACTCAATCAATGGGATCATCATTTAGAGCAACAGCTTACAGACGAAGAACAATTAACATGGCGTGAGCAATATTTATCTTGATTCAATAGGATTTCAATTGCTAGAAAAAACGAACGTAAATCGCGTTCGTTTTTTTTGTTTTACATTATAAATTTACAGAGTTAGGTGATAATCGAAAAATTTTTTCGATAAAATACTGCATTAGCATAAATTAAACCATTGTTAAGGAGGGGACAGATGTTAACGATTAGTTTATGTATGATTGTTAGAAATGCACAATGTACGATTGAAAGATGCTTAGATTCGGTTCAGCACCTCGTGGATGAGATTAATATTATTGATACTGGTTCAACTGATCGTACAAAAGAGATTGTCCAAAATTTCACCTCTCGAATTTATGAATTTTCCTGGTGTGATCATTTTGCCAAAGCACGAAATTTTTCCTTTCAGCAGGCAACAAAAGACTATATTTTATGGCTTGATGCTGATGATGTTATGACAAAGGAAAATCAGCACAAGTTCAGCCAACTAAAGCAATCGTTATTTCCTTCTATTGATGCTGTAACAATGGATTATTATTTGACGCTTGATTGTGATGGGGAAGTGGAGTGTAGTGAACGAAAGTTTCGTCTAGTAAAAAGGGCGAATCATTTTCAATGGGAGGGTGCTGTTCATGAGAATTTAAGGGTGTCAGGGCAGCTCTATCATAGTGATATCGCTGTCACACATTTACCGTTAACGAAAGATATTCATCGCAATATACGTATTTATGAGGGATTAATAAAGAATGGACATTCTCTTTCAGCAATTGAGACATTTCATTATGCGAATGAACTAAAATTACATCACCGTTACCTAGAAGCTATTAATCAATACAATCTATTTTTGGATAGCAACTTAGGCACTATAGATAATCGCATTGAGGCTTGTTTACATGTAGGGGAATGCTATCGACGTTTACATGATGATCAACAAGCACAGCAAGCTGTTTTGCAATCTTTCTTATATGATCGACCAAAGCCAGAAGCATGTTGCCGAATGGGCCAATTTTTTATGGAGCAATTAAAACATAAAGAGGCTATTTACTGGTACTCTCAAGCCTTGCAACAAGCTCCTGCCGATACAATGACTATCCAAAAGCGTGCTTATTCAACATGGATTCCTCATCTACAATTAAGCCTTTTATACAGGGAGTTACGGTTATTTGAAAATGCCTATCAGCATAATCTAGAGGCACAAAAATGGAAACCGAATCATCAGGAAATAATCAATAATGGGAAATATTTACTTAGTCAATTAAAGATATAAATCTTTCTTATGGAAAAGGTACATAAATAAACAAGACATAAATAGCTTGGCCAATTAACACAGAGACACCTACAACAACCGTCATAAAAATTACATTACGTGGCCTAAAATTTTTTGCTTCCATTAAAAACCTCCCTCGATATAGAATATTCAGTCAATTCAAGATATGTTTAGATGGGGTGAGTATGCATAATAAAAGAGCAAATTCACATATAGAGTGAATTTGCCCTTTTAATTAATCGAACTTTAACCCCTTCAATGCTTCAGCAAGTGCATTGTTCACAGGCTCCTCGTTGTTTTGCTGCTTTAAGTACTTTTGTACGGAGCGCTTGTCGACCTTGCCTCCGCCTTCTTTTTTACGTCTTGCTTCAAAGGCTGATAATTTTTCGCGATAGCCACATTTACAAACGAAAATTTGACCATCACCTTCTCCGCGAAGCTCTAATTTTTTATGACATTGTGGACAACGTGCATTTGTGGTACGTGAGACATTTTTCCGATGACCACATTCGCGATCTTGGCAGACAAGCATTTTTCCTTTCTTGCCATTCACTTCAAGCATTGGTTTACCGCAATCAGGACATGATTTGGTAGAGATATTATCATGCTTATACTTTTTGTCACTACCCTTAATCTCTGTAACAATTTCCTTTGTGTAATTTTTCATCTCGCTAATAAATACACCTTTTTTTAGCTTGCCCTTTGCAATAAGTTCAAGCTTTTGCTCCCAATCTGCTGTCAGGGCAGGGGATTTTAATTCCTCTGGCACTAGGTCGAGTAGTTGACGACCTTTAGAGGTAATATAAATATCTTTGCCACCACGCTTTTCTATTAAGAAGGAATTGAAAAGCTTTTCAATAATATCTGCACGTGTAGCGACTGTGCCAAGACCGCCCGTAGATTTTAATGTATCGGCTAATTTTTTATCATTCGTTGCCATATATTTTGTTGGGTTTTCCATGGCTGATAAAAGAGTAGCTTCATTAAATCGAGCAGGTGGCTTTGTTTGACCAGAAGTTTGGGCAATAAGCTTTACTTTTAATATATCGCCCTTATCAATGCGTGGTAGTATTTGTTCCTTTACGTCATCTGTTGTGTCCTCATCATCAAAGCGATGCTCATAAACTTCCTTCCAGCCAGATGATAAAATCGTTTTTCCACGAGCAATAAAGCTTTCATCGCCAATTTTTGCACGCAGTGTTAGTTGTTCATATTCAAAAGCAGGGAGTAGAACAGCTAGGAAACGCTTTACAACAAGATCATAAATTTTACGTTCCTTATCTGTGAAAGCTGAATAATTTACATAGCCCTCTGTTGGAATAATTGCATGATGATCTGATACTTTACTATCGTCGACAAAGGCCTTTGTTGGCTTGATTGGTTTAGTAAGCAGTTTATTGGCGATGGAGCGATATTCACCAATACCACAGGCCTTTAAGCGTTCTGGTAGTGTGGCAATGATATCCTGTGAAATAAAGCGAGAATCCGTACGTGGATAAGTTAACACTTTATGTTGCTCATAGAGTTTTTGCATGATATTCAATGTTTCTTTCGCTGAGTAGCCGAAGATTTTATTGGCATCTCGCTGCAATTCAGTTAAATCATAAAGTCCAGGTGCAAATGATTTTTTAGGTTTCTTTTCAATGTCCGCAACGATGGCATTGCTATTTCCTATTTTTTTCACCAGTGTATCGATTTTATCTTTATCAAAGCTACGACTATTACCATTTTGGTCTTGCCATGTGAGCTTTAAGTTATCAGTTGTTTGCGCTTCAATACCATAATAAGTTTGTGCCTTAAAGTTTTTAATTTCATCTTCACGTGCAGCAATTATTGCTACTGTTGGTGTTTGTACACGTCCGCAATTCAACTGTGCGTTAAAGCGGGTAGTTAAAGCACGAGTAGCATTAAGCCCGATATACCAATCTGCCTCTGAGCGAGCTACAGCAGAGGCATAGAGATTATCATATGCATTGCCTGGCTTTAGATTGGCAAACCCATCTTTTATTGCCTTATCTGTAACAGAGGAAATCCATAAGCGTTTCAAAGGCTTTTTAATTTTCACTTTATCAAGTATCCAGCGTGCTACTAATTCACCTTCACGTCCAGCATCTGTAGCAATGATGATTTCATTAACATCATTACGTGTAAGCTGACTTTTGACCGCATTAAATTGCTTTCCAGTTTGCTTTATAACCGTTAATTTTAAGCGTTCAGGTAACATGGGGAGATCTTCAAGATTCCATGTTTTATATTTCACATCATAGCTTTCTGGGTCAGCCAGTGTTACAAGATGTCCAAGCGCCCAAGTCACAATATATTTATCTCCTTCAAGGAAGCCATTTCCTTTTTTATTACACTTCAGCACACGTGCAATATCACGTGCTACAGAAGGTTTTTCAGCAATTACTAAGCTCTTTGCCATTGTTAACACCCTTTCATAGTTCCATGGTTTTAAATATAGCATAGGTTGAGTGGGTTCGCAGTTTAACTGAAGCGAATTTATTAAATGTCGGAGGATGATTTAGGCAGGTAACAGTTAAGAAAGTATAAATTTCAGAAAAAATATTGAATTCTGAAAATTATTATGTTAGTCTAGTGTACATGAAAATGAAGTAATGGCTTCATAGTATAAATAAAAAAAGGATGAGCTTCTTTTATGAGAGATCAAACAATTCAGCAAATGATTCAAGAGAAATATCAAGAGTTGTCTAAAAGTCAACAAAAGGTAGCTACATTCATATTAAAAAATTTACAGACAGTAGGAATCCACTCTGCTTCATATGTAGGGGAAAAGGCCGGAGTAAGTGAAACGACAGTTATCCGTTTTTGTTACGCATTAGGCTTATCTGGTTATGCACAATTGCAACGTCAGGTAACCATGCATTTATTTAATGAAGGGAATGCAAGTAGTTTGCAGAATTATTTGCAATCGAAGCAAGCTCTTTTTGAAAATCCACGTTTTTATGTAAAGACGATGGAAAAGGATGCATCTCGCATTTTAAATATGGCTAAAAACATTAACGAGGAAGACTTTAATCGAGCTTCAGTATTGCTCCATGAGAAGAAAAAAATATATATTGCAGGGAATGGCTCTTCCCATTTAGCTGCACAGTGGCTTCATTTTACATTAAATCTTTTGCGACCGAATGTTGTTTTATTAAATTTTGAAACAAGTGAGGTCATACGTGCTATTCAAGAGATTGATGAAAATAGTGTAGTAATTATTTTATCATTCCACCGTTACTTTAAAGAGCCGATCCAATTTGCAGCCGAATTACAAGAAAAAAAATGTGAGATTATTGGCATAACCGATTCTCAAATTGCACCTATTACTCAATATGCAACTATCACCTTTGTGAATGAACAACAACAAGAAGTTTCAACAATTGATGCTATGCCAGCACTCATAGCATTTTTAAATACACTAATAGCAGGAATGACTGCTCAAGATCATGACTATTATGAAAATCAGCGCGTAAAATATGACGATTTTCAAAATAGCTTTTTAGCAAACCGATGGAGTTGACTAATATGAACCAAATTTTACAAGAGTTACAGCCACTTCTTACAGATATTTTTAAACATTTACATGAACATCCAGAAGTTAGTTGGCAAGAGCACAATACAACTCAATATATAGCAAATTTATTAAGAGAGGCCCAAATGGAGCCATACCTTTTTGAAGATATGACAGGACTTTATGTTGATATAGGGGAGGGAACACCTAGAGTAGGGTTCCGCACTGATATAGATGCACTTTGGCAGGAGGTTAATGGTGTCTTTCAAGCTAACCATTCTTGTGGACATGATGGTCATATGACGATGGCTATTGGAACTGCATTGCTGTTAAAGGACATGGAGCATTTACTGTCAGGTGCTGTACGCATACTATTTCAGCCTGCTGAGGAAAAGGCCCAAGGAGCACGCGCATTTGTCGAAAAAGGTATTATAGATGATTTAGATTATTTATTTGGTGTTCATGTTCGCCCATTAAAGGAATTACAGGATGGGTCATATGCGCCAGCGTTATACCACGGAGCAGCAAAGCTTTTTACAGGGACCATTATTGGGGAAGAGGCACATGGCTCACGACCAGAACTTGGCGTTAATGCAATTGAGGTTGGAGCAGCTATTGTCGAAGGTCTTCAAAAAATTTGGACTGATCCAACTATCTCTGCCTCTGTCAAAATGACACAGTTTAATGCGGGAGGCACCTCTACAAATATTATTCCTGGTAAAGCAACCTTTAGCATTGATGCAAGGGCCCAAACAAATGAAGTGATGCAGGTAATCACAGAGGGGGTGGAGCGTGTAAAAGCCTCTGTTGAAGCGATGTATGGTGCCAAGATTACCTTACAGGTAGATGCTCATATAGTGGCAGCATTGGTGAATGATGAAGCCTTACAACATATGAAGGCAGCTATTATTGATGTAGTTGGGGAAAAGGCTTGCGCTCCATCAGTTGTTACACCAGGAGGGGAGGATTTTCATTTTTATACCTATGAACGTCCGAAGCTTAAAGCTACAATGCTTGGATTAGGCTGTGGGGTTACTCCTGGCTTACATCATCCGCAAATGACCTTTAATCAAGACCGGCTGTTAGTAGGAGTAAATATTATTACAAGGGCTATTTTGAGAGCATTATAAAGATATAGAAAGAAGAGATAGCTATGATAGAGATAAGAGAAATCAAAACAATAGAACAACTTGAGCAGGTTCAGCAATTAGAGTTGAATGTATGGGGAATGTCTGCTATTCCTCTCCATCAAACGCTGACAGCAGTGAAAAATGGGGGCATCGTTGTAGGTGCCTATCAAGAAGATAAATTAGTCGGATTTAGTTATGGTTTTGCGGGTTTTCGAGAAGGAAAAAGCTATCTATGCTCTCATATGCTAGGGATTGATGAAAAATATCGATCACTAGGCATAGGAGAAAAGTTAAAGTACGAACAGCGAGCTATTGCTATTGAACGTGGCTATGACTTAATGGTATGGACATTTGACCCTCTTGAAACCCGAAATGCTTATCTTAATTTATCTAAATTAAAGGGTATTTGCTATACCTATATAGAAAATTGCTACGGTGAAATGCAGGATGGTTTCAATAAAGGGCTACCCTCTGATCGATTTGAGGTGAGCTGGCATTTAACTTCAGATTATGTGGTGAACGACATTACAATAGAAGTAGCGGATGCAAAACCAGTGGCAAGCTGTGAACTTACAAAGCAGGGCTTATTATGTTTAAAAATGACTGAAAATTTTGAATTTGTAGAAGAGTTGTATACGCTACCTGTTCCTAAGGACTTTCAAGCCTTAAAAGCACAAAATCCTAGCTTAGCATTGGATTGGCGTTTCAAAACAAGAACTATACTAAAGCAACTATTTTCAGCAGGGTATGCAGCAATTTCACTGCAACAACGAGAATGCTATAACGAATATGTTTTAGTGAAAAAAGCAGCTTTAAATTTGGAAGGAGCATTTTAATATGAAAATTACAGAAATCACAATACGACAATTGAAGATGAAATTAAAAACACCGTTTACAACAAGCTTTGGCACGTTTGATGAGAGGGACTTTTTAGTCCTGGAGGCAAAAGATGAGACAGGCTTAATTGGTTGGGGAGAATCAGTTGCCTTTCATTCACCTTGGTACAATGAAGAAACACTTCAAACAAACTGGCATATGCTTGAAGACTTCCTCATTCCTCTTATTTTAAATAAAGAGATTCATCACCCCGATGAAGTGAGTCAATTATTTGAGCCGATTCGCAAAAATAATATGGCGAAATCGACGATAGAAGGAGCTATTTGGGATATATATGCACAGCAAACTGGCCAATCCCTAGCAACAGCACTTGGTGGTAAAAAGGATAAAATTGAAGTAGGTATTAGTATCGGCATACAAAATTCGATCGAGGAGTTAGTAACATTAGTTAACGGCTATGTAAAGGAAGGCTATAAGCGCATGAAAATCAAAATAAAACCGGGCTGGGATATAGAGGTTATGCGTACATTAAGGGAAACATTTCCTGATGTAGCCTTTATGGCTGATGCCAATTCAGCCTATCGTCTAGAGGATACTGAAACATTGAAACAACTTGATGCATTTAACTTAACAATGATTGAGCAACCATTGGCTTCAGATGACATTATCGACCATGCTTCATTACAAAAATTAATGGAAACACCAATTTGTTTGGACGAAAGTATCCATTCGTTAGAAGATGCACGAAAGGCTATAGAACTAGGGAGCACCAAAATTATAAACATAAAAATTGGTCGTGTTGGTGGCCTAACAGAAGCAAAAAAAATACATGATTATTGTGAGACACATAACATCCCAGTATGGTGTGGCGGCATGTTAGAATCTGGTATTGGTCGTGCGCACAATGTAGCCTTAACAACGTTGTCAAATTTTATATTACCGGGAGATACTGCTGGCTCTAATCGATATTGGGAAAAGGATATTATCGAACCAGAAGTAGTTGTAAAAGATGGTTATATTGAAGTACCACAACAAGTAGGAATTGGTTATGAAATAAATAGGGAAACGGTTAATTCCTTCACAGTCGCACAGAAAACATATCAATAAATAGACTTAATTTCTTATATTAGAATAGTAGGTGGGCTATGAAAAAAAGTTGGCAGATAGGTGGAGCATTTGTAGGCTTAATTGTTGGAGCAGGGTTTGCATCGGGTCAGGAAATAATGCAGTACTTTACTAGCTTTGGTTTGTACAGTATGGTAGGTGCCATTGTTGCTACCCTTGCCTTCGCATTTTTAGGAATGAGTTTAGCTCAATTAG
The DNA here is from genome assembly GCF_001705465.1 of Lysinibacillus sp. AR18-8. Classification (NCBI taxonomy): domain Bacteria; kingdom Bacillati; phylum Bacillota; class Bacilli; order Caryophanales; family Bacillaceae; genus Lysinibacillus; species Lysinibacillus sp. AR18-8. Next base: position 245,855 of record NZ_MDGU01000008.1, on the reverse strand, counting down.
GAACAGATTTACAAACAACATCACATAAAGAGGTGATCTATCATATAGGAGGGCGATATGTTGGCATTATTTTAGATATCGTTATCACGTTTTTCTTATTTGGCGTTGCTGTTGTCATGTTTGCTGGATCAGGCTCAACATTTCATCAGATGTTTGGCATCAATCCAGTAGTTGGTAGTATTTTTATGGTTGTTATAACTATACTAACCTTACTATTAAATGTTAATAATATTATTAATTTAATAGCATTGGTTACCCCTTATTTAATGGGTATCATTTTTATTATTTTGATTTATTCTATCTTTACGATGGATATATCCATTGCAGAGCAAAATACTTTAGCGAAAGCACAATCATCTGCAGCATCTAATTGGTTAATGGGAGCGTTACTTTATGTTTCCTATAATATCGCTGCTGGTGCAGCAATGTTAATTGTAATGGGTGGAACAGTAAAGGACCGCAAAGTTGCTGGCAGAGGTGGACTACTTGGCGGTTTAATGCTTGGTATCTTAATTGTATTAATCAATATAGCCATGTTTGCTAAAATAAATGTTATTGATGGAGTAGCAATGCCAACATTAGAATTAGCAAAACAAATTCACCCTATAGTAGGTGTCTTAATGTCTATTGCTTTATTAGGCATGATGTACAATACTGCGGTAGGGATGTTCTATTCATTTACAGTTCGATTTATTGCGCCAGACCATCAATATTTTAAAGTAGCTATTGTAGTTATAGGATTAATAGGTTTTGCTGCAAGCCTAGTAGGATTTACTACATTAGTTGGTAAAGTCTATTCAACAATGGGCTACTTAGGTTTCGCCTTGATTGTTGCTGTTATTATTTCGTGGCTACGTAAACTACCAAAAACTTTATAAAGTAAAAATTTCCCTTTTGTGAACGTAAGGGAAATTTTTTTGTTTTTTTGTGATGAAAGCAAGATATATATCATACAGTTAATTTGTGTTTGCGAAATCTATCCATGCTGTTTTAAGTAAAAATTATGCTCGAAACTATAGAAAAAAGCTATTCGGTGCTAGACACCAATTTTTGAGAATGTTATATTTGTATTGTCATAGTATTTTTATAATTAGGAAAAAATAGAATACTCTAAGGGTTGAGGGGTTTTTCCTGATTATAAGGAGTGATGAAGTATAGAGCTAGATGAAGGATGATAGGGCCTATGGTAAAGAAAACGTTAAAACAAAGAATTGTAGACGCTTCAGTTGAATTGTTTCAACAAGATGGTTATCACAATGTAACCGTGGATCGTATTGTGGAATATATTGGGGCATCAAAGGGTGGATTTTATCATAATTTTAAATCAAAAGATGAACTGTTGTATGAAATTCATGATGTCTTTATTTCATATGTCATTCAACAATCGCAAGCTGCATATGACAAATTCGATACACCTATCACACGTTTGTGTGCCATGCTGCAAACACTGACACAAGTATTTGATATGTATCAAGCACATATTACGATTTTTTATGAAGAAAGTCGTTCACTCTCAGATGAATATAGTGACATCATCCATAAAAAGCGAGATCACTATCGTGATATTTTACAAAGAGTGATAGCAGAGGGTCAGGAAGCAAAGGTTTTTCGTACCGAATTACCTTGTACAATTGTAACAATGGCAATTGTCGGGATGATTAACTGGACGTACAAATGGTTTAAGCAATCAGGACCATTAACGATGGAGCAAATCACAGATGTTTTTACCGATATGGTATTACGGGCAATTGTGACAGAGCAAGCCATGGGAGAAGCGAAGCAATTTATAATAAAGGGGTAGCCAGTAGGAAACACTGGTTTTATTATTTGTTTTTACAAACCGACTAGTCGGTATTTCACTGTAAGCAATTGTTCTTGAGCTACATCTACTATGGCAAATTCAAAAATAGGGGGATTAGGGATGAATTTTGAATTAACAAAAGAGCAAGAAATGATTCGAGACATGGTGCGTGATTTTGCTGAGAAGGAGATTAAACCGTATGCTCGTGAGGTTGATGAGACATCAACAATGAGAATAGAGAGCTTTAAGAAAATGGCAGAACTAGGCTTATTGGGTATCCCGTTTCCTGAGGAATATGGTGGATCAGGTGGTGATACGGTGTCCTACGCTTTAGCTGTAGAGGAGATTGGTCGAGCATGTGGGGGCACAGGGTTAAGCTATGCAGCTGCTGTTAGCTTAGGAGCCTCACCAATTTACAACTTCGGCACAGAGGAGCAAAAGCAAGAGTGGCTAGTTCCATTAGCTAAGGGTGAGACATTAGGATCATTCGGTTTAACAGAGCCAAATGCAGGTTCAGATGCAGGGGGCACACGTACTACAGCTGTTATTGATGGTGATGACTACATTATTAATGGAGAGAAATGCTGGATCACTAATGCAGGATATGCTCGACAAATTATTGTAACGGCGGTAACAGGTAAACGTGAGGATGGTAAAAAGATTATTTCTTCTATTATTGTGCCAACAAACACACCAGGCGTAACAATCAACTGTAATTATGACAAAATGGGTGTACGTGGCTCCAATACATGTGAAATTGTGTTAGAAAATGTCCGTGTCCCAAGAACAAATCTATTAGGGGATGAAAAACGTGGCTTTAGCCAGTTTTTAAATACATTGGATGGTGGTCGTATTTCCATCGCTGCTCTTTCTGTTGGAATTGCCCAGGCTGCTTATGAAAAGGCACTAAAATTCGCGAAGGAACGTGAGCAATTTGGTGCACCTATTTCGAAGCTACAAGCGATCCAATTTAAATTAGCGGATATGGCGATGGAAATAGAGCTTGCTCGTACGCTAGTACATAAAGCGGCATGGTTAAAAGATCAAAAGAAGCCATTTGGCAAAGAAGCTGCGATGGCTAAACTATTTGCTTCTGAAATGGGCTTCCGTACATGTAATCAAGCAATCCAAATTCATGGTGGTTCTGGATATATGAAAGAATATGATGTAGAACGTCATTTACGTGACATTAAATTAATGGAAATCGGTGAAGGAACATCTGAAATTCAACGTCTTGTTATTTCTCGTCTAATTGGCTGTTAATCATCATCAGTTAAGTTAAATAGCATAAATAAGGGGGATCTTCATGGCAGAACTTGTGTATCAAACAATTGGTCAATTGCTAGATGAACAATCAAAAAAGTACCCGCAGAATGAAGCATTAGTCTATGCTGACAGAAATTTACGCATGACTTATGAACAGCTAAATCGTCAAGCACGATACGTAGCGAGAGGTTTAATGGCTCTAGGAATTGAAAAGGGAGACCATATCGCAGTATGGACGACGAATGTTCCTGAGTGGGTACAGCTTCAATTTGGTACAGGGAAGATGGGTGCTCCAATTGTAACGGTAAATACGAATTACCGTGCGAGTGAGTTGGAGTATTTATTGAAGCAATCTGATGCTAAAACGATTTTTTTAATTGAAAATTATCGAGACCATTCTTTTATCAATACACTGCAAGAGTTATGTCCAGAGCTTGAACATTGTGAACCAGGTAATTTGCAATCAAAGCGACTACCTTTATTAAAAAATGTTATTTTAATCGGTGAAACCAAATACCCCGGCGTACTTAATTGGTCAGACGTTTTAACTGCTGCCGAGCAAGTAACCGAGGAACAGTTAGATCAGAGAGAGCAGTCTCTTCATTATGATGATGTCATTAATATTCAATATACTTCTGGTACAACAGGCTTTCCTAAGGGAGTCATGCTAACGCATTTTAACTTAGTCAATAATGCTGTTAACATTGCAGAATGTATGCGTTTAACGGCAGAGGATCGCCTATGTATCCCAGTCCCATTCTTCCATTGCTTTGGTTGTGTCATAGGAACATTAGCCATTACAACAAGTGGTGGAACAATGGTACCAGTACAGGAGTTCTCACCTGAAGAGGTACTTAGAACCGTTCAACAAGAGAAATGCACTGCATTACATGGCGTGCCAACGATGTTCATTAGTGAACTGAATTTATCGAATTTTGCATCTTTCGATCTTTCAACTTTACGTACAGGAGTCATGGCAGGATCAAACTGTCCAATTGAGGTTATGAAAGCAGTCATTGAGAAGATGGGCATGAAAGATATAACAATATGCTACGGTCAAACAGAATCATCACCTGTTATTACACAGACAAGAACGGATGACCCGCTAGTGTTAAAGGTGGAGACGGTTGGCCGCGCTTTACCTAACCTAGAAGTAAAGATTGTTGTTCCTGGAACTACCCAGGAAGCTCCGACAAATGAACAGGGAGAGCTATGTACGAGGGGCTATCATGTGATGAAGGGCTATTATAAAAACCAGGAGGAAACAGATCTGGCGATTGACGAGGATGGTTGGTTGCATACAGGTGATTTAGCAACGATGGATGAAGCAGGTTATGTCCGTGTAACAGGTCGTTTAAAGGATATGATTATCCGTGGTGGCGAAAACCTATATCCTCGTGAAATTGAGGAGTTCCTTTATACACATCCGAAAATTTCAGATGTTCAGGTTGCAGGTGTCCCTGATCCTGTTTATGGCGAGGAGGCGGCAGCTTGGATTGTTTTAAAAGAAGGAGAGCAGGCCACATCGGAAGAAATCCGAGATTATTGTCGGGATAAAATTTCAAGACATAAAATTCCACGACATATTTTCTTTATTGATAACTACCCAATGACTGCATCTGGAAAAGTTCAAAAATATAAATTACGAGAAGATTTCGTTATGACCGTAAAGTAAGGAGGGGCAGTGGATATGTTCAACAAGGTATTAATTGCAAATCGTGGGGAGATTGCTAGACGTGTGATCAGAACATGCAAGCGCCTAAATATTCATACGGTTGCTATCTATTCAGAGGCAGATGCTGAAAGCTTACATGTGAAAGATGCAGATGAGGCTTTCTGTGTAGGGAAGTCGCCTGTTGCACAGAGCTATTTAAACATCGACCGCATTCTTGAAATTGCACTAGAAAGTGGCGCAGAGGCTATTCATCCTGGCTATGGTTTACTATCAGAGAATGCAAATTTTGCGAAACGTTGTACAGAGGCAGGTTTAGTGTTTATCGGGCCAAGTGCTGATGTGATCGCTTCAATGGGCAGTAAATTAGAGGCTCGTAAAACAATGAAAGCTGCTAGTGTACCGATTGTAGAGGGTGTAGAAGCGCCAGTGAAGGATGTAGAAGAAGCTACTGCCATAGCGGAGCGTATAGGCTATCCGATTATGTTAAAGGCATCGGCAGGCGGTGGCGGTATCGGTATGCAGCTAGTTGAAAATGCTGAGGAACTAGCCAAAGCTTTTGAGGGCAATCAAAAGCGTGCACAATCATTCTTTGGTGATGGCACGATGTATATGGAGCGATTCATTGCTAACCCTCACCATGTCGAAGTGCAAATTATTGCTGATCATCAAGGTAATGTAGTTCCATTATTTGAACGAGAATGCTCTATTCAACGAAGAAATCAAAAAGTAGTAGAAGAAGCACCATCACCGTTTATCTCACAAGAGACAAGAGAAAAAATGCTAGAAGCGTCAGTTAAGGCGGCGAAGCATATTGGTTATGTCAATGCTGGAACAATCGAATACTTGGTTGATAAAGATCAAAACTTTTATTTTTTAGAAATGAATACAAGACTACAGGTAGAGCATCCCGTTACGGAGGAAATTACGAAGCTTGATTTAGTAGAAGAGCAATTAAAAATTGCGGCAAAACAACCTCTTACGTTTACTAGAGAAAGTATTACTAAAGAAGGGCACGCGATTGAAGTGCGCATATACGCTGAAAATCCTTCGACGTTTTTCCCGTCTCCAGGTACCATTACGACTCTTGAATTACCGACAGGTGAAGGAATTCGACATGAGTGTGGTGTAGAGTCTGGTTCAGTGGTAACACCATTCTATGATCCAATGATTAGCAAATTGGTGGTGTGGGGGGAAACAAGAGAAATTGCCTGTGAAAGATTAGCACAAGCGCTAAAGGCGTATAAAGTGGAGGGGATTCAAACGAATATCCCGATGCTGTTAAAAACCGTCACACATGAGCAATTTTTAAAAGGCTATACGACAACAAAATTTGTAGAGCAATATTATTTACCGCAATTAGCAGAAACAAAATAACAATTATCATGTATTCGTGCTTCTATAGAGGGACGAATACATGATAAAAAAATAGGAGTGAATGTTTATGGCAACAGTAAAAGCAAGCATGGCAGGAACAGTATGGAAAATCGTCGTAACAGAGGGCGAGAAAGTGACAGCAGGTCAAGATGTAGCTATTTTAGAATCGATGAAAATGGAAATTCCAATTGCAGCAGAAGAGGATGGCGTAGTGACGAAAATCATTGCCAATGAGGGGGACTTTATTAACGTTGATGACGATATTTTAGAAATTGAATAAGAGGAGGCTTGTTTATGCAGCTACCTAAGCAAGTCACAATCAAAGAAGTTGGTCCCCGTGATGGCTTACAAAATGAAAAAACGCATATTTCAACAGCTGATAAAGTACAATTAGTAAATTTATTAGGTCAAACAGGATTAAATTATATTGAAGTGACATCTTTTGTGCATCCCAAATGGATTCCTCAATTGGCAGATGCAGTCGAGGTTCTGCAAGCCATTAAAAGACATAAGGATATTACCTATGCGGCACTTGTACCCAATATGAGGGGCTTAGAACGCGCATTACAGGCTGAAGTAGATGAAGTAAGTATTTTTATGTCTGCTAGTGAAAGCCATAACCAAAGTAATATTAATAAAACCATAGAAGATACATTTCCCATATTAGAGGAAGTTGTAATAGGAGCTCAGGCTGCAAAAAAACATGTTCGAGGTTATATCTCAACGGTTATTGGTTGTCCCTATGAGGGGTATATACACCCTGACAAGGTATTACGAGTAACGGAAAAATTATTGGAGATGGGTGTGACTGAAATATCGCTTGGTGACACAATTGGTGTTGGTGTACCGACGCAGGTTGAGTTTCTTTTAGAGGAATTGCTAAAAAGGTATCCTGCTGAAAAATTTGCCATGCATTTTCATGATACACGTGGGACAGCATTAGCCAATATTATGAAGTCCTTAGAGATGGGTATTACCAATTTTGATAGTGCGCTTGGTGGGCTAGGGGGCTGCCCATATGCGAAAGGTGCCTCAGGTAATGTAGCCACAGAAGATTTATTGTATTTATTCGATGAGATGGGCATTGAAACAGGCGTAGATCGACAAAAGGTGCTAGAGGCAGCACTCTTTATTGAAGAGAAGTTAGGCAAAGCGGTTGCATCAAAGCAAATGGCTATTGTCCGCAATGAAAGGAGTGCAAATCAAGGATGACACAACTCGTTCGATTTGAATTACTAGAGGGTAGTATTGGACTTATTACTCTTTCAAGACCAGAAGCTGCTAACGCTATGTCGGTTCAATTACTGCATGAGCTGTCTGACACACTTGATCAAATCAATGGTGATCCAGCAGTGCGTGTAGTCCTTCTAACAGGTGCAGGCGAAAAGGCATTTTGTGCAGGTGCTGATTTAAAGGAACGTAAAGGAATGTCTGATCGACAAGTGAAGCAGATCGTGCAACTGATTGGTGCCACTGTGGCAAAAGTTGAAACGCTTGCACAGCCTGTCATTGCTGTCCTAAATGGTGTTGCCTTTGGTGGAGGCTTGGAGTTGGCACTAGCTTGTGATTTACGAATTGCGGCTACACATGTAAAGCTTGGCTTAACAGAAACATCACTCGGTATTATTCCAGGAGCTGGGGGAACACAGCGACTTCCACGTCTAATTGGTCTTGGTAAAGCAAAGGAATTAATTTATACAGCACGTAGGCTCAGTGCTAAAGAAGCTGAAAAGTATGGCATTATCGAGTATGTTTATGAAGGACATGAGGTATTAGATAAGGCACAACAGCTTGCACTGGAAATGGCAAAAAATGCACCACTCTCTCTAGTGCAAGCCAAAGTTGCGATCAATCAAGGTGTTGAGGTAGATTTAGCTACCGGGTTAAAAATTGAATCACTTGCATATAGTGCACTGATCCCAACAGAAGACCGATTAGAGGGCTTACTTGCCTTCCAAGAGAAACGAGCGCCACAATATTCAGGGAAATAAAACGCCAAGAAATAATTTTGGTGTAATCGATTGGGCAAAGGGAGGAAATAAACATGAGCAATATCTCGACAGAAAATACACCACCTACAATGAAAGATAAAATTTTAGCAGGTGGATTACCAAAATATCATGACAAAAATGCACAACAAGGCAAGCTATTTGTACGTGAGCGTCTTGAACTATTACTTGATGATGGTCTTCAATCAGAGGATGGGCTCTATGCGAACTGTTTAGCAGGGGATTTACCAGCAGATGGCGTTATCACTGGTATTGGTAAAATCCATGGTCGCACAGTTTGTGTGCTAGCGAACGATTCAACGATTAAAGCTGGTTCTTGGGGAAAACGCACGGTTGAAAAAATGATTCGCATTCAAGAAACCGCTGAAAAGTTGAATTGTCCATTACTTTATTTAGTGGATTCTGCGGGTGCGCGTATTACAGATCAGCTTGAAATGTTCCCGGGACGCCGAGGTGCAGGACGCATTTTCTACAATCAAGTCAAACTGTCAGGAAAAGTTCCGCAAATTTGCTTATTATTTGGTCCTTCCGCAGCGGGTGGCGCCTATATTCCTGCATTTTGCGATATTGTGGTGATGGTAGAAGGGAATGCTTCTATGTATTTAGGATCTCCTCGAATGGCCGAAATGGTTATCGGTGAAAAAGTAGATTTAGAAACAATGGGTGGCGCAAAAATGCACTGTTCCGTTTCTGGTTGTGGAGATGTGCTTGTTAAATCCGAACAGGAGGCTATTACTTATGCGCGCAAATATTTAGGATATTTCCCGAATAACTATGCAGAGCGTAGCAAGGTAGAGGCTCCTAAACCACCAGCTTCATTTGATAAATCTATTGAAGAATTAATTCCTCAAAATCAAAATGTACCATTTGATATGTATAAGCTAATTGATCGTATTATTGATGAAGATTCGTTTTGTGAGGTTAAGAAATTATTTGCACCAGAATTAATTACAGGCCTTGCACGAATTAATGGACAATCCGTTGGGATCATCGCTAACCAACCACGTGTTAAGGGAGGCGTGCTATTCCACGATTCTGCTGATAAAGCGGCGAAATTTATTTCACTTTGTGATGCATTCAATATCCCACTGTTATTCCTAGCAGACGTTCCAGGCTTTATGATTGGTACTCAGGTAGAAAAAGCAGGAATCATTCGTCATGGTGCTAAAATGATTTTTGCCATGAGTGAGGCAACTGTTCCTAAGCTAACGGTCATTGTGCGTAAAGCGTATGGTGCAGGATTATATGCAATGGCTGGCCCTGCGTTTGAACCAGACTGCTGTATTGCCTTATCAAATGCACAAATTGCCGTAATGGGACCAGAAGCTGCTGTCAATGCCGTCTATGCCAATAAAATTGCAGAACTTCCAAAAGAAGAGCAAGCAAGCTTCATTGCCGAGAAACGTAAAGAATATCAAGAGGAAATTGATGTGTATCGCTTAGCTTCAGAGCTTATCATTGATGATGTGATTGAGCCTAATGAGCTGCGTAAGGTACTAGAAAATCGCTTAGAACTTTATATGTCAAAATACTTATTATTCTCACAACGTAAGCATGGGGTAAACCCAGTTTAAACATACTTATTAAAAGGCTGTCTCTGCTGGTAGGAGACAGCCTTTTTGGATGATAATTTTTTCAGCTACTTGCAAGCTATAGTTGAGCATATTAAAATATGGGAAGGAATAAAAGGGAAGTGGGTGTTAAGCTTGTCTAAAAACAACATAGCGGATGTTCAAAATAATGCCAAGCTCCCATTACCATATCGGGATGTCATTGATACATATCATTTGCCGCTAAAGATCGCAGGTTGGATTTTATTTAGTATCTATTCATTTATGGCTTTTTATAAATTGGTTATTGATCGCTTAGTAGATGTAGTCGTCATTTTATTAAGGGGAGATTATTCTATAGGTGACTTAGGATTGTTTGATTATAGTAGCTGGCGATTAACTACTAATTTTATTCCCTTCGAAACGATTCTCCGTTATATAAACTACTCTCAATATTTTAATTGGGAAATTATAATCGTTAACTTACTTGGCAACTTATTAATTTTTACTCCCATGGGCTTTTTACTGCCATTGCTATCGAAGAAATTCCGAAAAGCGTGGGTTATTATTTGTTTAGGCTTTATTTCTAGTCTTGCTGTTGAAACCATTCAATTTATTTTTACCGTTGGTTCTGCGGATATTGATGATTTAATTTTGAATACAATTGGTGCATGGCTTGGTTACTTAGCCTATAAAGGTATATTGATTAGACCCAAAAAATAAGAAAACAGTCCAGTATGAAGGGCTGTTTTTTTACGTTGATTAACACCATTTGTATAGTGTATATGGTAATAAATTTTATTGAAAAGGGTATGAAGCTAATAAATGAATATGAAAATATTAGTTGTATGAGATTCTTTATACCTATTTAAAAAAATAATTAGTATCTCTTTAGGAGGTTAGTAGTAATTAGTGCTTGAATTTAATAGTGAAAATTCCGATAATGAGTGTACAGAAACTATTAAAATGGTATAGATAGAGTGTTAGGAAGAATGTTCATATCTATTAACTTATTAGCATATGTAGATAGAAGGGCGAGGTGAAAACTATGAAAATATCAAATTTAATGGAACAAGAAAGAATTTCATCCCAGCATAATCGTAAAAAAATACTTCAGCGTAAAGAGGCAGGAGATGCCTATAGAAAAAATGCGATGTATTTTCAGCCAAAGAAAAACCCATTATTGATTGAACTTGAAAATTTATTATTAGGACGTACTGACCAAGATTTGTATGATCAGCAGCAAGAAGAGTCAAAAGAAGTAACTCCTCAGCAGAAAGCCATTATGGAAGATTTACAGCAAACAGAAAAGAATGTACGGGCCCATGAGCAAACCTATAAAGTAGGAATGAATGATAACGCTGATCCCTCGAATATATCCGATTCAGAACTAAGTGACACACTGCACATTTTAGAGCAGGTACGTAATGCAGCATTGTCATCAGCAGAGCCTTCTCCTCAAGATTTACGTGTGGCGCAAAGCGTTGATGCTCAAATACAGCATATGTTAAATAATTCAAATGTTGACGAGGTTGCCACAAATGAAAGCGAACCATCTTTTGTACGTGACATCATTGAAGTGAAGGTTCCTGAACGTTACTCGAAGGAATTGAAATTGGACCCATTTGCAGATACAATTTTCGGTAAGAACTATGAGACTGCATTCAAGTTAAGAGCATTTAAACAGGCATCGGAAAGATATGCGGCTCACGTTCAAATGACGAAAAATGGCTATCGTCCAGACAAGGATTCTATGTTCTCTTTGATAGCCTGATGCTGTAGATAGGAGATTGTTGACATGGCAAAGGCAAAGCATGCGAAAACGAATGCGATTCGTTTATTAGAACAACAAAAAATTCATTTTGACGTAATGGAATATGAAACAGGGGACGGTCAAGTTGATGGTGTTTCTGTAGCTGAGAAAATAGGACAGCCTGTTGCTCGGGTATTTAAAACATTAGTAGCAAAAGCAAGTGCACAAAGGTTATTTGTATTTGTTATTCCAGTAGCTGAAGAGCTGGACTTAAAAGCAGCCGCGAAGGTAGTTGGGGAAAAGAAAATTGAAATGTTAGCGGTAAAAGATCTACTTAGCCATACTGGTTATGTTCGTGGTGGATGTTCACCAGTAGGGATGAAGAAGTTATATCCAACGGTCATCGATGTATCTGCTCAAGAACAAGGTAGTATAATCGTTAGTGCTGGGAAAATTGGTATGCAAATTCATGTACAAATAGAAGATTTGAAGAATATAACAAAGGCACAACTTGCCTCAATTACAACTACCCATGATTGAGAGAATGGGTAGTTTTTTATGTGGTAAGATAAACAGTTTAGTTTAAGCACTATAGCTTAATTTTGGTTGAAAGTATGATACAGTAATAGCAATATTATTCATAGAGAGAAGGATAAGGAATGCGTAGAATAATGGGGTGGCGTTGGACCTTTTTTATTGGTGGCTTAATGGTGATGTCACTTGGAATCACGATGTCGATAAAGGGAAAAATCGTTGGCACAAGCCCATGGGATGTTTTACATGTAGGTCTATTTCAAAATTTTGGGTTAAGTATTGGCACATGGTCTATTGTAACAGGACTCTTTATAGTTGCTTCAACATCCATCGTATTGCGTCAATGGCCAAAGTTAGGTACTTGGCTCAATATGCTGTTAATTGGCTCTTTTATTGATGTATTTAATTGGATGTTGCCCTCAACGGATGTATATGGCTTACAAATTACATATTTTATTATTGGCTTATTTGTTTTGAGCTTTGGCTGTGGAATGTATATTGCACCGAATATGGGCGCAGGACCAAGGGATACCTTAATGATGATACTTGTCGAAAAGTTTGGTGGATCTATTAAAACAGCAAGAATGGGAATTGAAGTACTTGTAACCATTATTGGCTGGCTTCTAGGAGGACCAGTTGGAGTAGGGACGGTATTGATTGCCTTAACTTCAGGCTATATTGTGCAATATTCATTACCGTATTGTCGTAAAATATTGATGAAATGTATTGGAAATATGGAGGGCATGAAGCCATTCTATTAAACCAAGAAGCTACTTAGATCTATAAAGGATAGAAGTAGCTTCTCATTATTTTTAGCGTTCTTTCATATAATGCAGGGCATAAGCTAAAGGAGGAACGACATTTGAACGGAAATGTAACGTATTATTTTGGACACGCATTGACTGGCCAAGGTGTGAAGCATTTATATAAAGAAATGATGGAAGAGGCGTCTCTCGTTTATTTTTTGCAAGGGCCTGCCACATTTAAAGGTTCAGAACTGTTAAAAGAACTAGGATACTTCTATGTGAAACAGGGCTTTGCTGTCGAGTGGTTTAAGCATGCTTTATTAGAGGAGGTTGTTGAGGCCGTTTATATAAAAGGCTGTAACAGACTTTTTGTATGGGCATCTGAGTGGAATATCGAGCCAACTTTACTCGGTACAAAGCATCGTGTCATGTCTTTCTATGAATGCTTAGAAGACATACAGCTTAAAAAGGTTGGAGAACAGCTTGCAGAGGCGATGCAAGAGCGTGCAACATGGCGTGAAAAATGCATAGCGAAACTGGATCAAGCAATCAAGCTACATGATGACTGGGAGGTTATCACACAAAGCTGTATGAACTGGCAGGCATTAAATGAACAGGTGGAAAATTTAAAGTCGGAAGTGTTCCAATCTATTATTCTGAATAAAACAGGTATGCGGACACATCGTTTACTGGGAACGCTAACTCCTAGAGGTGCGGAAAATACAGTGGATAGTATCACCAAAAGTATCACGACTCGCTTCATGATTAAAGGTAAGCCAGGTACAGGCAAATCTTCACTAATGAAAAGCTTAGCCGATGAAGCAAATGCAAGAGGGCTTGATGCACAAATTGTTTGGTGTGGCTTAGATGCGGAATCTGTAGATATGGTCATTATCCCAGAGCTTAATTTCTGTATTTTTGATAGCACAGAGCCTCATATCTTTGATCCAGAGGATGGTAGGTTAGGGGATAAGATATTTGATATTGGTCAACATTGTGCGCTGTCAGAGGAAGCAGAAACTGCGATCGAGGCAGTGCGAGCACAATACAAAGAAGCTATACAGGATGCGATGGGCCATTCCAAACGATATGCAGAAGCTGAATATACCGTTCGTCGTTTATTAGATAATTGTCTATCGGCTTCTTTATGGCGCGAAAAAACAGCGCCACTATTCGAAAGATTAACAAAGTAATGTAGCTAATGGCTTGCATGTGCTAAACTAGGAGCGAGAACAGTTTTCCTAGGAAAGGATGATACGCTTGTCAAAAGTATTGAATGCATTTTTAGATGAAAACCTACAAGCCTTACATGAACAAGGCTTATACAATGAAATCGATCCAGTAGAGGGAGCAAATGGCCCAATTATTCAGGTCCGTGGCAAAAATCTTGTTAACTTATCCTCTAACAACTATCTTGGTTTAGCAACAAATGAAGAATTAAAGCGTATTGCCAAAGAGACAATTGATAAATACGGTGTTGGAGCAGGTGCTGTTCGCACAATCAACGGGACACTTGACTTGCACGTAAAATTAGAAGAAAAGCTTGCTGAATTTAAAGGAACAGAAGCGGCTATTTCTTATCAATCTGGATTTAATTGTAATATGGCAGCTATTTCGGCTGTAATGGATAAAAATGATGCCATTCTATCTGATCAATTAAACCATGCCTCTATTATTGATGGATGTCGCTTATCAAAGGCAAAAATCATCGCGTTTAATCACTCTGATATGGAGGATTTACGTGCAAAGGCAAAGGCAGCAAAGGAATCAGGTTTATACAATAAAATCATGGTTATTACAGATGGTGTCTTCTCAATGGATGGTGATATTGCTAAATTACCTGAAATTGTGGAAATAGCTAAAGAGTTTGATTTAATCACGTATGTGGATGATGCACATGGTTCGGGTGTAACAGGTAAAGGAAAAGGAACTGTGAAGCATTTTGGATTAGAAAAAGAAATTGATTTCCAAATTGGTACATTATCAAAAGCCATTGGTGTAGTAGGTGGCTATGTAGCAGGTAAGAAAAATTTAATTGATTGGCTAAAAGTTCGCTCACGCCCATTCCTATTCTCAACAGCATTACCACCAGGTGATGTAGCCGCTATTACAGCAGCCGTGCAAATGCTGATTGATTCAACAGAGCTACACGATAAGCTGTGGGATAATGGTAATTATTTAAAAGCGGGGCTTGAGAAGCTTGGCTTTAATATTGGTGCGTCTGAGACACCAATTACACCATGCATCATTGGGGATGAAAAGTTAACACAGGAATTTTCAAAACGTTTATTTGAAGAAGGCGTTTATGCAAAATCAATTGTCTTCCCAACAGTTCCAAAAGGTACAGGTCGCGTTCGGAATATGCCAACAGCGGCACATACAAAAGAAATGCTTGATGATGCAATTGCGATTTACGAGAAGGTTGGTCGTGAATTAGGCGTTATTCAATAAGAAAAAGGCTTCCTCATGAATGGGGAAGCCTTTTTTGCATGATAGAAAAGAAAAAGTGACCGATAGAAGCTTAAATCTAATTGATAGCGATCTAAAAATAGACAAATTCTTTATTTTGACCCAATTATTTTGCCTGCCTTGAGCTGTTGAATAGCTTGATCAGAAATATTTAATGCCTGTAAAATTTCTTCATTATGTTGTCCTAAAGTGGGTGCTGCACTTGTTAGCTGTCCAGGTGTTTGTGAAAACTTAGCTGGGAAGCCCAATGTTCTCATTGGTCCAGCAGTCGGATGCTCATAGGACAGTACCATACCACGCTCTAGTATATGAGGGTCATTCAATGTTTGGTCATAAGAATAGATTGGACTAGATGGTACACCATGCTTATCTAATAGTTCGAGCCAGTAGTTAGCCTTATGCTTAATTAGCTCGCTTTCAATTTCTGCTTCCAGCTCCCTCACATGTTGGGCACGTGAATAGTTGGTAGCAAAGAGAGGATTGTCTAACCAATCAGGTCGATTGACAACCTTTGCCGCAAAAATCTCCCATAGCTTTTGATTGCCAGCACCTACTAGAATATAGTCATCCTGTGTTTTGAAACCTTGATAGGGCGCAGACACACGATGGGCGGTTCCTGTTCGCTCAGGTAACTCACCCTTTCCGAAGTAAGCAGCGGCCTCCCAAACAGTCCACGCAAGACCTGACTCCACTAAGGACACATCAATATATTGACCTTCACCACTACGAAGCTTATAAATATAGGCCATTAAAATCGATTGTAAGGCTGTTTGTGCAGCAGCAATATCATTCACCGCAAAGCCAACTTTTACAGGTCGTCCATCTGCTTCACCTGTCATATGCATTAAGCCACTCAGACCCTGAGCCATAATATCATAGCCACCCTTTTGACTATAAGGACCTGTTTGACCATAACCAGAAATAGAGCAGTAAATTAGGCCAGGATTGATGGCTTTTAATGTGTCATAATCAATACCAAGCTTTTTCGTGACACCTGGTCGATAATTTTCCACAAGTACATCAACAGATTGAATCAATTCTTTAAATAAAGTCAGTCCATCAGTCGTTTTTAAATTGATGCAGACACCTTTTTTATTACGATTAACCATCATATACATATGACTTTCTTCATTAACGAATGGACCCATTGTACGGGTATCGTCTCCATTTGGATATTTTTCAATTTTGATAACTTCTGCACCCATATCTGCTAATACCATGGTGCAATAGGGACCTGCTAAGACTTGTGATAAATCGATAACCTTTAATCCTTGTAATGCTTGTTTCATTTACCCTCAGTCCCATCCTGTTTGACTAATGTGATGTTGCGTAATCCTTTGACAGAGGTAGCACCGGCTAATGCGATAGAAACCTTTAATTCATCATAAAGATTGGTCATCACCTTTTTGACACCTTGTTGTCCCTCAAGGGCTAGTCCATAGACGAAAGGACGTCCAATTGCAACGGCATTCGCACCTAAAGCAAGTGCTTTTAAGGCATCCATGCCACGATATACACCACTATCTAATATAATAGGAATTTGTCCATTCACAACTTTCACAATAGCAGGAAGGGCATCAAGTGAACCAATCACACCATCTAATTGACGGCCACCATGGTTTGATACAATAATGCCATCAATACCATTGTCGATAGCATGTTTTGCATCTTCAGGATGTAAAATTCCCTTCAATAATATAGGAAGGTTGGTGCGTTTTTTTAGCTCTCGAACATGTTCCCAATTAAGTGTTGGGTGGAAGACATTTTGCAAGACACCTTGTACGTAGGACTCGAATGAATCATCAGGTAAAGTGGCTGTAAAAACGGGATCATTCATATAATTTCCTCTTGCATAGCCTAGCTTCAATGGTGAAAATTGATTGCGTACATCTTCTTCACGCCAGCCTAGCATTACGGTGTCGACAGTTAAAACGATCGCTTCAAATCCAGCTTCCTCCGCACGTGCAGCCATGCTAAAAGCAATTTCTTCATTAGTAGACCAATATAATTGAAACCATTTTGTTGCAGAAGGCGCAGCTTGAGCAACTTCTTCAAGAGCAAAAGTGGACACAGTGCTTTGTATATAAGGGATATTTAAAAACTGGGCGGCACGTGCAACGGCAAGCTCACCTTCATCGTGAACCATTCCGTTCATGCCCACAGGAGCAAAAAGCAAAGGAGTTGGATATGTTTTACCAAACAAATGAACCGATGTATCAACGTTTGACACATCATTTAAAAATCGGGGAACAATGGAATACTTCTCAAAAGCTGCACGATTATTGCGCAGTGTTTGTTCACCGCCAGCACCTGAACGGATGTAGCCAAAAGGGCCAGCTTCGATTTTTTCCGCTACGGCCTTTTCTAAATCTGCAAAGCAAATGGGGAAGGGGGCTTGTGCAGTTATATTTTTTAAGAGTAGATCGCCATCAGTTATGTTTGTCATCGTTACTACCTCACTTATTTATTGAAAATAGGCTTTCTTTTATTTAAAAAGGCTTGAATACCTTCGTTATAATCGTCTGAACTAAATGAATCCAAAACTAACTGTGCCAGCTCATCGTTTTCTTCAATTTCACCATCAACAATTGCTTGGATAATTTTTTTGATGCCTGCGTTTGCAATGGATGATTTACTTAATAAATGTTCAGCGAATTGCAATGTCGCCTCATCAATTTCCTCTGGTTCGTGTAGGGCCGTGATTAAACCAATATTTTTTCCTTCTTCAGCTGTAAAAATAGTAGCTGTGTACAAAATTTCCTTTGCCTTAGCGACACCAACAATATTGATGAGACGTTTCGTGCTTTCTAAATTATAGACAATACCTATGTTTGCAGCGGTAATGCCTAGCTTACTCTTAGGCGTTGCTATTCTAAAATCACAAGCATTTGCTAACTCTAAGCCACCACCAATTGCTAAGCCCTGAATCATAGCAATTGTCGGGTGTGGAAATTTATAGAGAGCATCGATCGCCTTTAGAGCCAATTCATTATAGGCTTTAGCATTGTCTGTAGCATAACGAACATCTAAAAACTCGCTAATATCTGCACCGGAAGAAAAGGCTACTTCATTGACACCGCGAACAATTAAAAGTTTGATGGAAGAATCTATACGGAGCAGCTCTAGTTGGTCTACTATGGCTTGAAACATTGCCCTTGATAAAGAATTCCGTTTATCCGGGCGGTTTAATACTAACGTTGCAATATAGCCATTTTTCTCTACATAAATTTCGTTTGTCATCTTCATTCTCCTCTTAATCTTTTTTCAACTTCGCGGCGAAGCGGTTACCAATGGATTGAATGCTCTGCACAAGGATGATTAAGATAAAGACAGTTGCATACATCACATCAACCTCATAGCGCAAATGACCATAACGATAGGCAAGGTCACCTAAACCGCCAGCACCAACCATTCCTGCCATTGCTGTTGCACCAATTAATCCTATTGTGGCAATTGTTAAGCCTAAAATAATAGATGGTCGCGCTTCACGTAATAGGACATGCCAAATGATATGGCGACGTTTAATACCCATGGCTGTGTAGGCTTCTACTACTCCGGAATCCACTTCTAAAAGCGCAGATTCCATCAGCCGTGCAATATAAGGAGCTGTGTAAACAACTAGTGGAACGATTACACCTTTAACACCAATTGTTGTACCTACAATTAACTTGGTAAAAGGTAAGATGAAGAATAACAAAATGATAAATGGAACAGAGCGAACAATATTGATAAATAGATTAAAAAACTGATAGAAAAATTTATTTTCAAAGGATTGTCCTGGTCGTGTTAAAACGATTAATAACCCTAATGGAATGCCAATCAGAATGGAGAAAAATAATGAAATTCCGACCATTTGAAATGTTTCGATAATTGCTTTGCCAATAACACCTGACCAGTCTGTAAAGAAGCTTTGGATACTACTCATTGAACGCACCTCCTAATTCTTCCACTGCCACGCCATTTTCTGAAAAATACGTTAACGCCTTTTGGACAATCTGCGTTTCGCCATGTAAATGCACCACAATATTGCCGACAATACCGTTTTTTAATTCAATAATATTAGCTGTTAAAATATTTGGTTGCACATCATATACCTTAGTGACTTCTGCTAATAATGGCTTACCAGTACTTTCACCAAGGAATGTTAAACGGATTACACTTCCTGAAACATTTAATTGCTCAATAAGAGAAGGGGATAAATTACGTTGTGAAATTGTATTCAAAAACTTTCGCGTTGTAGGGTGCTTCGGTTTCGCAAAAAGTTCAATCGCTGTGCCAAATTCCACAACTTTCCCTGATTCTAGAACAGAAACCTCATCGCAAATTTTTTGAATTACATTCATTTCATGTGTGATGAGCAGAATCGTAATGCCTAATTCACGATTAATTTTTAACAACAATTCAAGAATGGCTTCCGTTGTCTCAGGATCAAGTGCACTTGTTGCTTCGTCACTAAGTAAAATCTCTGGTTCCTGTGCTAAGGCACGTGCAATAGCCACACGCTGTTTTTGACCACCTGAAAGTTGATTTGGGTAACTATCTAGTTTATCTGTTAAACCGACAATTTCAGCATACTTAGCTACTCGGTTTTTTACTTCCGCCTCTTTATAGCCTAGTAGCTTTAAGGGAACTGCAATATTATTGTAAACTGTTGCTGTTTTTAAGAGATTAAAGTGCTGGAAGATCATCCCGATTTTTTGGCGTGTTTGACGTAATTCGTGAAGAGAAAGGGTCGTAATGTCTACATTGTCTATCACTACTTTTCCTGCTGTAGGACGTTCTAGTAGATTAACGCAACGAATGAGTGTACTTTTACCAGCACCACTATAGCCGATTACACCATGAATTTGTCCCTTTTTTACGTGAAGATTGATGCCATCCACAGCTTTTATGATGCCTTTTTTCGACTTAAATTCTTTTGAGATATTTTGTAATTGAATCATGCAATTGTTTGCTCCTTTCTCAAGCTTCTAAAAAGCAAGAATCTGCTCGTCTTCCCATTGGGGAATTTCAGCAGATTCTTCGGCTTTATAGAAGCTTTCTGAACATATTACCAGCTAGGGATTACAGAACCTTTGAATTCCTCTTCGATGAATTGACGCACTTCGTCAGATTGGTAAGCCTCAACGAACTTTTTAATTGTTGGGTCATTTTCATTTTCAGCACGTACAACAATATAGTTCACGTATGGAGAATCAGTAGATTCCAATAAAATAGAGTCATCTTTAGGGTTAATGCCAGCTTCTAGTGCAAAGTTTGTATTAATAGCTGCTACATCTACCTCACTAAGTTGTTTAGGAATTTGAGCCGCCTCTAATTCAATGAATTTTAAATTCTTTTTGTTTTCTTCTACATCACGGATTGAGGCTGTTAAGTCTGCACCCTCTTTTAACTTAATATAGCCAGCTTCCTGTAAAACAAAGAGGGCACGCGCTCCATTCGTTGGGTCGTTTGGTAGGCCAAACGTTGCACCTTCAGGAATGTCATCAAAGGATTTATATTTTTCTGAGTAGATACCCATTGGATTTAAAATCGTCTTGCCCACTGGTACTAAATCTGTATCATGGTCTTTATTAAATGTATCTAGGAAAGGCTCGTGTTGATAGCTGTTCGCATCAAGATCACCTTCAGCTAAGGATGTATTAGGTAAAACATAGTCAGAAAATGATTTTAGTTCAACTTCTAGCCCATTTTCTTTTGCTACTTTAGCGGCTACTTCTGCAATTTGTTCGTGTGGACCAGAAGTGACGCCTACAACGATTTTCTTTTCATCAATTCCTTCAGCTTGGCTTTTACTATCTTCTTTAGAGCCACAGCCTGCTAAAGCTGCTACTAATGTTAAACTTGCTAAACCTACTAAAAATTTATTTTTCTTTTTCATGAAAATACCTCCAAGATTGTTTTTATCGGTTTTTTGAAAATAAAAAAACTCTCTTACAAATTAAGAGAGGCTCATGAAAAGATGTCCTCTCTTATCTATCAAACGAAGATCGTTTGCAGGATTTAGCACCTTCCTATAAAAGGAGGTTGCCGAGCTTCATAGGGCCAGTCCCTCAGCTACTCTTGATAAGAGATTTATAATATTTTTTTGTAATTCCGATAGAACTAATATAATTTATAGGGTATAGTAAGTCAATAAATAATTTTTAAATTTTTTATATAATTATAATATTTCGACGCAAAAGAGGGATAACAATGTCTGTAAGAGTTAATTATGGTATAGGTTCATTTGGTAAGGTTATTAGTGCTCGTTTTCTAACGGGAACAGATATCATTGAAGGAATTGAAGCGCTTTGCGAAGAGAATAGTATAGAGTCAGCAACAATTGTAAGCTGTATTGGCAGCTTTCAAAAAAGTAGCTTTGTTTATTTAGTGCCAGATGCAACAGTTCAAATTCAAGTTCGTTTTAGTGATGTGATTGAAAAAGAGGGACCATTAGAATTTATTCAAGGTTCAGGTGTGGTGTGTAAGCGAGATGGTGGATATGAGACACATTTCCATGGTTCTATGAGCGATCAATGGGGTGTTGTATCAGGTGGGCATTTAATAAAAGGGGGCAACCCTGTTATTACTGCTGACATCGTGTTGGCAGAGGTACAAGGGATTCAACATATTCGAAAATGGGATGATGAAACAGGTCATGTTCAATTTTATCCATTAGAAAATGGTTTAGGGCAACCAAGGAAAATTGAAAAATAGTAATAATCCTGTAGCTAGGGATAGCTACAGGATATGGCGTCATTATCTTTTAAACAATTGTAATTGCTCGATTCTATGGATTGCTTCACGTAAGCGCTCCTCACTAACCAGCAATCCTACGCGAACATAGCCTTCACCATATTGACCGAAGCCATTACCTGCTGCTACAGCGATATCAGCTTTTTCGAGCAAAAGATCAGCAAACTGTTCACTTGTATAGCCTAATGGTACAGGGAGCCATGCGAAGAAGGAGCCTTTTGGAGCCGTAACATGCCAGCCAATTCTTCGAGCTTCTTCAATGAGTACATTGCGGCGACGCTCATAAGTAGCTCGTAGTTCATCCGCACATTGTTGGGAAGCCGTCAGTGCTACTGCTGCGGCTTGTTGAATGGCAGGGAATTGACTACAAAACAGATGATCCTGGATTAGATTAATAGCAGCAATAATCTCGGCATTCCCTACAGCGAAGCCTATACGCCAGCCAGCCATATTATAGGTTTTCGATAATGTATACATTTCAACTCCTACTTCTTTTGCACCCTTTGCTTGAAGGAAGCTAACTGGTTTATTACCGTCAAATCCTATTGCCCCATAAGCAAAATCATGTGATACGATAATATTGTGCTCCTTCGCAAAGCGAACGGTCTCTTCAAAAAACGCAAGTGATGCTGTACCACCTGTAGGGTTGTTCGGGTAATTTAAGTAAAGAAGCTTTGCTTTTTCTTTCACTTCATCAGGTAATGCATGATAATCAGGTAAGAAATCATTTTCAGCAAAAAGGGGCATTACTTCAAAATTGACATCTCCTAGTACAACACCTGATAGGTAATCTGGATAGCCAGGATCTGGTAAGAGCATCGTGTCACCAGGGTTTAACACAGCTAAAGGTAGCTCAACTAGACCAATTTTTGTTCCACCAAGAATCGCTACCTCTGTATCTGGATTTAGTTCTACCTGATATTCACGTTGATAAAAGTCCGCAGCAGCTTGGCGTAATTCAGCGAGACCTCTAAATGGTGAATATTTGTGGTTTTGAGGATTTTCAGCTGCTTCCTGTAATGTTTGAATGATGTGAATAGGCGTTGGCTGATCGGGATTTCCTTGCCCAAGGTTAATGACATCACGCCCTTCTTCTAGAGCCAAGTTTACTTTTTGAACGAGTGCTGCAAAAAATTGAGTGGGTAGTTGCTGTAGTTTTTTAGAGAATTCCATGCATGATCACCTTTTTCAGAATATAATAATTATTATTGAAGAATATGAAGCAAATAGTATTACTTTTTCTGTTAATTGTCTAGAGGAGGAATAGAGATGAAAATCGGTTGTATTCAATTAAATGTTGGCTTTGGCAAAGTTGAAGAAAATTTTGAACGTGCCGAGGATAAGATTCGTGAAGCTGCAAAAAATGGGGCAGAAATCATAGTGTTACCTGAAATGTGGAATACAGGCTATGCTTTAGAGAAACTGCCTGAGCTAGCAGATATCAATGGTGAGCGGACAAAGGCCTTTTTGGCTAAACTTGCTAAGGAACTTGATGTACATATTGTAGGGGGCTCTGTTTCAACAAAGAAAGGCGATAAATTTTATAATACGATGTATACCTTTGATCGTAATGGAGAACTTGTTGGGGAATATAGCAAGGCACATCTTTTCCGTTTAATGGACGAGCATCTTTACTTGGAAGCAGGGGATGAAATGAATCGTTTTGCTTTAGATGATATTGAAGCTGCTGGTGTCATTTGCTATGATATTCGCTTCCCAGAATGGTTACGTGCACATGCATTACAAGGAGCAAAGGTATTATTTGTACCAGCGCAGTGGCCAACTCCAAGGATTGACCATTGGAAAACGTTGCTACAGGCTCGTGCAATTGAAAATCAATGCTTTGTCATTGCAGTTAATCGTATTTCGAAAAAGGTAGAAAATTTTAATGGGCAGTCTATGATTATTCAGCCTTGGGGAGAAGTATTATGGGTAGGTGCTGAGGACGAGGAAGTAGCAGTGATCGATGTAGACTTTTCTATTGTCGATGAAGTACGTGGAAGAATTCCTGTTTACGATGATCGTAGACCTGGATTGTATCACGATGTAGTTGTGAAAGGGTAATAAAGGGCACGCTTAGGAGGGGAGTTAACCTTTTAAGCGTGCCAACTTTTTTCTAGCTCTTATCCTCGATTAATGAATTGGCTAGTAGCATAAATTCAAGTGTAATGCGGTTATGCCCGTTCATAAAATTTTTACCAAGTAAACTTTCAAGCTTTTTTAAGCGGTGATAGAGTGTTTGACGAACAATAAACAATTGATTCGCTGTTTGCTGTTTAGAGCCATTTGTTTGTAAATACACCTGCAATGTTTCGAGAAGCTTACTATTATATTTTTCATCGTATTCAATAACGGGCTGTAAATAGTCATAAATCACTTCCTGTAAATCCACCTGCATTTGTAATTTATAGATTAAATGATATAAATGCAGATCATCGTAAAAGAACGAGGACGTTTGTACTTTTCGACAAATATATAAGGTTTCTAGTGCAGTTTGATAGCTTTTAGGAATTTCATCTACATCACAAACAACCTTCCCAATAGCTATCTGATAACCTTGTGCCTGCTGCTTTTTATAAAATTCAGTTTTGACCAAAGAGGAAAACATGTTGTTTAGCATATCACGAATGGCTTTACTATCTTTTGTATGCAGTAAAATAAAAATAACATAGCTTTTTCTTTCAAATAAAAATGGAATAAAGCCATGTTGCTCAAAGAGATTACGATAATAAAGCTTACTATAGACTACATCCTCCTGTGCCTTTGTCAACGTATTAGGAGAAGCCAAAATAAAGACAGTGCCACTGGATTGTGTATAGTTAGTATAATGTGTAACGATAAATTTATAGATTTCCTCCTTAGATAGTTTTTGATCAATCCAATCAGCTAAAATCGAAGCATCCTCAATATTCTTTTTTTCCTCAATATAGAACTCTCGCATTAAAAGCTGTGCCAACGCTGTTGCCGTGCGATCTAATATTAATAATTCAAATTCGGAGAAAAGCCCATCTTCTCGATAAATTGATAAATCGGCATAATGTTGATCAAATAGAAAAATAGGCTCATGTTTAAATTGCTGAGACGATGTATTCAATGTTAGGAATTGCTGCCGCTTTTTATGAGCCATATTCGGGAAAAAGACAGGTTCTCTTCCCTTAATGGAAAACATAATTTGTATTTTCAATTCATTATACATATTTTGTAAAATATCGTCCGTGTTTTGTCCCAATACTGCATTTTTGTTCAATGTTTGTGAGTAAGCTTCTAGTGAAGAAATCAATAGATATTGCTGATTGATAATTTGACTATGTAAATCCTGTGTAATACGAACAAAAGGAACTGCTTCATGAAAAACAATAATAGGAAACTGGTGGCGGTTGGCAAGTGTTAAAATCGCTTCAGGTACTGCTTGAATAGAGGTGCCATATTCAATACAAAGTGCTGCACAATTTTTTTGAATGATGGCTTCTATAAAGGATACAAAGTCCTCAATACTATGTTGGAGACTAAGCCCTGTAGTTAATACTAACTCTTCACCAACTAAAAAATTATCAACATGTATGATTTCTAGTACATGTGCCCATTTAACGCTCCTTGTTAATCCCTCATGACCTGCAACTACCTCTGCATTTTGAAAATATTTATTCTGTAAAACGTCTAGTACTTTTAGTTGAAATGGGCTCATTTTTGCCCCTCCTTTTGACATGCGTGTCTGTGGTTGGAATTCAATAATTTCTGCTTGGTGCTAAAAATTTACTCATAAAATCGTTTAAAAATTATTTTAAGAATATTTAGTCTATTTTACATTATGTATAAAACAAAAGTATAGAATTTTACAGTTTGTCTATTACTTCAACGTTATGAAAGATGTAAGATTTTTGTAAGCGATCAAGCAATCTACTAAAAGAGGTGACAGATATGGGGCAACAAACGCATTTACAAAGAGGATTAAAGAAGCGGCATATGACGATGATTGCGATTGCCGGTGTAATCGGTGCTGGACTATTTATGGGGAGTGGCTCGGTCATTAACCTAGCTGGTCCAGGGGCAATTTTATCGTATATATTTGCAGGAATTATCGTTGTATTAGTTATGCGTATGCTAGGTGAGATGGCGGCAGTCAATCCAACGAGTGGATCGTTTGCTCACTATGCACATGAAGCCATTGGTCCGTGGGCAGGTTTTATGATTGGATGGTTGTACTGGTTTTTCTGGGTGATTGCCATTGCTTTAGAGGCAACAGCAGCAGCTGCCATTATTCAATATTGGTACGATGGGATTCCTTTATGGCTTTTAAGTCTGTTATTAACTGTAGCACTTACATTAACAAATGTTCTTTCTGTCAAAGCTTTTGGTGAGTTTGAGTATTGGTTCTCTCTTATTAAGGTTGCAAGTATAGTCGTTTTTCTAGGTCTTGGTGCTTTTATTATCTTTGGTATTGCTCCAAACTTTAATGCTGTTGGTATGACCAATTTAGTTGAACAGGGTGGTTTTTTACCAAATGGTTTTGGCGCTGTTCTAATGGGTGTCGTTATAGTTATTTTTTCATTTATGGGGACAGAAATCGTTGCGATTGCTGCTGGTGAATCGGATGAACCGTTAGCCGCTGTCACAAAAGCTACCAATTCTATTACTTGGCGTATTTTAATTTTCTATGTAGGCTCTATTGCAGTTGTAGTGACGCTATTGCCTTGGCATTCCTCAGATATTTTAACAAGTCCTTATGTAGCGGTACTTGATTATATTGGTATTCCTGCAGCCGCACAAATTATGAATTTTGTTGTTTTAACTGCTGTATTATCATGCCTAAATTCAGCACTATATGCTACATCAAGAATGGTATTTTCTTTAGCGGAAAAAGGAGAAGCACCAAAGGCATTTTTAAAATTAAATAAAAATGGTGCACCTGTTAATGCCATACTTGCCGCAACATTTTTCTCATATATTGCGGTCATTATGAACTATGTGTCGCCAGATAAAGTATTTATGTTTTTATTAAGTTCTTGTAGTGCTATTACGTTGATTCTTTATTTAATCATTGCCTTTTCACAGTTAAGAATGCGACGGAAGATTGAGCAAGAAAATCCAGAGCTATTAAAGGTGAAAATGTGGCTATTTCCATATTTAACATATTTAACAATAGTAGCAACAACAGCATTACTCATTGCGATGTTCTTTATAGAGTCTATGCGCTCACAAATTTTATTTACATGCGTTATTGTGGCCATTGTGATGATTTTCTATATGCTGACTCAAAAGAAAAAGGTGATCAAACAAGCCGATGAATCAAGTTCCCTTTTCACAAAAGACAAGTTTGATTTTGAACAATAAGACGAAAAAAGGAGTGGTCAATTATGACAGTTCAACAAGAAATGAAAACGCTAACACATTTTATCAAAGGAGAAGAGGTAGCAGGTACAAGTAACAGATTCTCTGAAGTATATAATCCGTCAACAGGTGAGGTTATTGCAAGAGTACCCCTTGCTTCAAGAGCCGAGGTAAAGCATGCTATTCAGTTAGCTAAGGAAGCCTTTTCAGCATGGAAAAAAACATCAATTGGGAAGCGGGTAGAAGTGCTACATCGTTTCCGTCAGCTGTTAGTAGAAAGACAGGAAGAACTTATCAATGTGATTTGCCAAGAAAGTGGAAAAACTAAGGAAGATGCGAAAGGTGAAATTGTTCGTGGTATTGAATCTGTGGATATGGCGATCAGTGCCCCCCAATTGCTAAAAGGAGAGTATTCCGTCAATGTAGGTGGAAATATTAATGCTTTTTCTGCCAAATCGCCTCTTGGTGTAGTAGCAACCATTGCACCATTTAATTTCCCTGTTATGGTACCACTGGCTATTACAAGTATGGCTGTTGCGGTAGGAAATGCAGTTATTCTAAAGCCATCTGAACGTGTACCTATTTCAGCATTATATTTGTGCCAATTATGGAAAGAGGCAGGTCTACCAGACGGTATTTGGACAGTGGTTAATGGAGATAAAGAGGCAGTCGATGAACTATTAGAAAATAAAGAGATTCAAGCAATTTCATTTGTTGGCTCAACGCCTGTTGCTGAATATATCTATCAAACTGGGACAAAGCACAATAAACGAGTCGCTGCATTTGGTGGTGGAAAGAACTTTATGATTGTTATGCCTGATGCCAATTTAGAACAGACAGCAAATGCCTTTTTAGGAGCAGCATATGGCGCAGCATCTCAGCGTTGCATGGCTATTTCTGGTGCACTCGTTGTAGGGAAGGATACGGAGCAACGATTTACGGAAATATTGAAAAATAAAATTTCCGAACTAAAGGTAGGGCCTTATACAGAGCAAGACGTCGATTTTGGTCCTGTTATCACTAAACAATCAAAGGAAACGATTATACGTTATATCGATGGGGCAGTCAGTGAAGGAGCGAATCTTGTCATCGACGGAAGAAATCCAAAAGTATGTGAATCGTCAAATGGTTTTTATCTTGGTCCTACATTACTTAATCATGTCACACCAGAAATGACGATTTTCAAAGAGGAGGTCTTTGGTCCAGCACGTATTGTAGTAGGGGTTGATTCACTACAAGAGGCTATTGATTTAATAAATGATCATGAGCTTGGCAATGGTGTCACAATGTTTACAAGCAGTGGTGCGGCAGCGCGTAAATTCCAAGAAGAAATAGAGGTGGGTATGGTAGGGGTAAATGTGCCAATCCCAATCCCAGTTGGCTATCATAACTTTGGTGGGTGGAAACGCTCTAAGTTTGGTGAAGGGCATATGTTTGGTCCAGATCAGGCGAGGTTCTTTACAAAGGCAAAAACGATTTCTGAACGTTGGCCCGATGAGACAGAGGATACAGCAAGCTCCTTTGCGTTCCCAAGTAATAACGATGCGAAAAACTAAAATAATAATGAGGGGTGTTTGGCGATGACGCAGATCAATCTTAAAAGTGATGTATTAGCAAAGGATGAGCAATATGTATGGCATTCGATGAAACCCTATAATCCACAAGCCACGTATGTAGTAGAGAAATCTGATGGTGCAAGAATTACTGATACAGATGGTGTGGAATATATTGATGCGATGGCTGGGCTATGGTGTGTCAATGTTGGCTATGGTCGTAAAGAATTAGCGGATGCAGCCCATGAACAAATGATGAAAAATGCTTATGCACCTTTATCTCAGGGACATTTACCAGCCGTGGAACTAGCCGAAAAACTTAATGAAATGCTTGGTGGAGATTATGTTATTTTCTTCTCTAACAGTGGTTCAGAAGCGAATGAAACAGCTTTTAAAATAGCTCGACAATACCATCAGCAAAAAGGACAAAGCTCGCGCTATAAAATCGTCTCTCGCTACCGTGCTTATCATGGGAATTCCTTCGGTGCATTAGCGGCAACAGGGCAGGCGGAGCGTAAATATAAATATGAGCCTCTATCACCTGGCTTTATCCATGTTGCACCACCTGATCAATATCGTGAGCATGAAAGTGAGACTATTGCGCCATTAGATTTAGCGAGTGTAAAGGCCGTAGACAAAACGATGACATGGGAGCTGAGCGATACAATTGCAGCAATGATCTTAGAGCCTATTATTACAGGTGGGGGTGTCATTATGCCTCCAGAAAACTATTTAAAAGGTATTGAAGAAGTATGCAAAAAACACGGCGCTTTAATGATTGTGGATGAGGTTATTTGTGGCTTTGGTCGTACAGGGAAGCCATTTGGATTTATGAATTATGGTGTAAAGCCTGATATTATTACAATGGCCAAAGGAATTACAAGTGCCTATTTACCATTATCAGCTACAGCGGTAAAGCGTGAAATATATGAGGCGTTTACTGGATCAGATGCATACGGCTATTTCCGCCATGTAAATACATTCGGTGGCTCACCGGTGGCATGTGCAGTCGCATTAAAAAATATTGAGATTCTTGAGCAAGAGGCTTTATTTGACCGTTCCAAGGAAATTGGTGCAGCAACACTAAAAACACTGCAACAAGAATTACAGCCTCACCCAAATGTAGGAGATGTACGAGGCAAAGGCTTATTGATTGGAATTGAATTAGTGGTAGATAAAGTTTCGAAAGAACCTTTACCTGTGGAGAAAGTGAATGCTGTCATTGCAGCATGTAAAGGGCAAGGGGTCATCATTGGGAAAAATGGAGCTACTGTAGCAGGGTTTAATAATGTCTTAACGTTATCACCACCACTTAATATTGCACAAGAAGATCTTGACCGCATACTAAATGTGGTTGTGAATAGTATAAATACGCTATAGCAACTATTCATGTAGGTTCTAAAAGCCATGTAATAAGGGCTTTTAGAACTTTTATTATTGGCCTTTGAGGCAACAAAAATTCTAGGGATAATTATTATAGTTCTATAAAAATAATTATAAAATTCTGAAATTTATTTAAAAAATAGTGGAAATAATAGATTTCATAGTTTATAGTTGTTAAAAAATAATTAATTTTCTGATAATAAAAATGTCCTGAGAGGGAATATTTTTTTACTCATTTATTTTCAGCAGTGGAATAAATACACCTTGTATTTTGAACTATACTTTCTGATTAAAAGCAATTGTGATAGTTGAGGGAGCAATTTTTCCTGAATTGAATTGTCTAATCGTAAGAAAATATAGTTTATTTTTTGCCTACTTATTTTCATCAGTGGAGAAAATAAATATTTTTTGGTAATTATATTTCTTAATTTAAGTTTTAAGAAATATTCTTATAGATTTTTACAAAGGGAGTAGATGAGATGAATTATGTTAAAAAATTGGTTTTTGTAATTCTATGTACGTTGCTTTTAGCAGCATGCGCAGAGAAAGACAATTCTAACGCATCAAATACTGGGGACAAGTCTACTACAGATTCAGGTACAGCTAGTTCAAAAAATGAACTTGTTATCGCTGTAAATGAAAACTTTATTTCAATGGATCCACATAACACAGGGGATACGAATTCGAGTTCTGTACAGGAGACAATGCTAGAAGGATTGTTAGGCTTTAATGCAGATGGTCAAATTATTAAGGTTCTAGCAGATGACTATTCAATTAGTGAAGACGCGCTAGTCTATACATTCAAACTTAAAGAAGGAGTTACTTTTCATGACGGGGAGCAGTTTAATGCTGAAGCTGTAAAGGTCAACATTGAACGAATCATGAATGATGAAAGCTTACGTTTATATTCTCGTGGTTTTAGCTTAATCAGCGCTGTTGAAATCCTAGGCGACTATGAAATTAAAGTTACTTTAAAAGAACCATATGGACCAATGATTACACGTTTCGGAGTTGCCAAAATGATTAGTCCAAAAATGATTAAAGAAAATTCAGCAGACATACCTAAAAAACCTGTTGGTACAGGACCATATAAATTTGTTGAATGGGTACAAGGAGACCATTTAACAATTGAAAACTTTGATGGCTATTGGGATGGTGGAGAACGTGTTGCTAAAATCACCTATAAACCAGTGCCAGAAAACGGCTCGCGCGTAGCGATGCTAAAAGCGGGCGATGCTCAGGTTATCTATCCAGTGCCAGCACAAAATATTGATGAGCTTTCTAATAGTAAAGATGTAGAGGTAAATAAGGTTCCTTCTACAATTGCACATTACGTTTCATTAAATACCTATAAAAAACCTTTGGATGATATTAAAGTTCGACAAGCCTTTAACTACGCCGTGGACAAGGATGCTTATTTAAAAGTGGTGAATGCAGGGCTTGGTTTACCATTAGACTCTATTATTCCTTCCAAAACCGTTTATTATAAGCAGCAAAAAATGTATGAACACAATATTGAAAAGGCAAAAGAATTATTGGCTGAGGCAGGCTATCCAGATGGCTTCGATATTGAAATCTGGGGGAACACAAACTCGGATACGATGAAGGGTATGCAGTTTATTCAACAACAGTTAGGTCAAATCGGTGTAAAAGTAGAAATTAAATCGATGGAAGAAGGAACTTTATCAGACGAAATCTATGGAGCACAAACACCAGATGATGCGAAATTACAAATGTGGTATGTGAGTTGGTCAGCATATGCTTCGGATATAACGAATGCAACAAAGCCTCTTTTCCATAGCGTATCATTTCCACCGAATGGTGCAAATACAGCTTACTATCATAACACGGAGGCAGATCAATTAATGGATGAAGCTAACTCCATTTCAGATGTAGATCGCCAAGCTGAATTATATGAAAAATTACAGGAAATCGTTTATCAAGATACACCTTGGATTTTCTTAGGGGTAGATGAAGTTGTATATGGTGTACGTTCAAATGTGAGCGGTGTGCTAGTAAACCCTACAGGTGGGCTTGATGTGAAGAATGCCAAAGTGGAGTAATGAACAGTAAAAGGAATTGATGCTCGTCAATTCCTTTTCCATAAAAATAGAAAGGAGGAAGGCCACATGTGGAAGTATATAGCAAGAAGAACTGTTGAAATGATACCGATATTAATTGTCATTTCTATATTAACATTCTTATTTATTCATTTCATACCAGGTGACCCTGCAAGATTAGTAGCTGGTAAGGATGCCACGCTAGAAGATGTTGAAAATGTACGCCATGAGTTAGGTTTAGATAAACCCATTCTTAAACAATACATGGATTATATGAAAAATCTTGTGACGGGTGAGCTTGGAACATCTTTAACAACAGGACTACCTGTCATAGATATGTTTAAAACAAGGTTTATGCCTTCTCTTCATCTTACTTTCCTTTCCATGTTTTGGGCTACATTAATGGGTTTGGTGATTGGTGTTCTTTCTGCCATCAATAAAAACAAATGGCCTGATTATTTTGGTATGGTAACGGCTGTTTCTGGCATCTCAATTCCAGGATTTTGGTTGGGCTTATTATTAATTCAATTATTTTCAGTGCAGCTAGGGCTATTTCCGACAGGTGGATTAGATGGCTTTTCAAGTTATATTTTGCCCTCCTTGACTTTAGGGGCTGGCATTATGTCAATGATTGCCCGATTTACTCGTTCTTCCATGCTTGAAACGTTACAAGCAGATTTTATAAGAACAGGGAGAGCAAAAGGATTGAAAGAACACTCCGTTATTGTGACCCATGCTTTAAGAAATTCCTTGATTTCTGTGGTAACAGTAGCAGGTCTGCAATTCGGATTTCTCTTAGGAGGATCGGTGGTAGTGGAGACAGTCTTTAGTTTTCCAGGAATGGGACGACTTTTAATTGATTCGATTGCCTTTCGAGATTATCCCGTCATTCAGTCTGCACTGCTGTTATTTGCATTTGAATTTATTTTAGTCAATTTAATCGTTGATGTGCTTTATACCGTGTTAAATCCAAAAATCCAATTAAATTCTTAAGGGAGGGAACAAAATGACTTCACCAACTACTGTGCAAAATAGCCAAGTGCAAAATACACAAAGAAAATACTCTCCTCTTAAAGAATTTTGGAAGTCTTTTAAAAAACAAAAGGCTGCTTTGGTAGCAAGTATCTTTATAGGATTGTTAATTTTAATCGCTATTATTGGCCCTTATATCGCACCTTACGATCCTTTTGAACCGAATTATAATGCTTTATTAGAGGGACCAAGTGCAAGTCATTTGGCAGGAACGGACGAGTATGGTCGAGATATTTTTAGTCGTTTAATAGTAGGCGCAAAAATATCCTTAATGGTGAGTTTCAGTGCCGTATTTTTAGGCTTAATACTAGGAACTATTTTAGGTTTAATTAGCGGTTACTTCGGTGGGTGGGTTGACAAAATCATCATGCGTAGCTGTGATGTGTTGTTTTCATTCCCTGATTTATTATTAGCGATTGCCATTGTAGCCTTATTGGGCCCTGGTATTAATAATGTCATCATTGCTGTGATGATCTTTAGTGTGCCATCTTTTGCTCGTTTAGTCAGAGGTGCTACATTGAATGCGAAGGAGAATGTCTATGTAGAAGCAGCACAATCTATGGGAGCATCGCATGTTAGAGTGCTGTGGAAACATATTTTCCCTGAAACAATTAGTGAGTTAATCATTTTTGTCACAATGCGTATAGGGACAGCCATTTTAGCAGCTTCTGGTTTAAGTTTTTTAGGCTTAGGTGCAAGCCCTGAAATGCCTGAGTGGGGAGTAATGCTAAGTAGTGGGCGCGACTATTTAGGGACATCTTCGCATGTAGTCATCATGCCAGGTATTGCCATATTTTTAACCGTACTAGCATTTAACTTAATAGGTGATGGATTACGAGATGTGTTAGATCCAAAAATAAAAAATAATTAAGGAGAATGCCTATGCCAGAACATGTATTGCGAGTAATTGACTTAGAAACGTCCTTTACACGTGATAATAAGGAAATCAAAATTTTAAGAGGTGTCAATTTTTCCATCCGTAAAGGAGAGATAGTAGGCTTAGTGGGAGAATCGGGCAGTGGAAAAAGCTTAACATCGTTATCCATCATGCAATTATTTCACGGTACTACAGGCAAAATCGTCAATGGCTCTATACATTTTAATGGACATGATTTGACGAAAATGTCCGAATCAGAAATTCAGAAGATTCGTGGCAAGCAAATGGCCATGATTTTTCAAGAGCCCATGACTTCTTTAAATCCTGTCTTAAAAATAGGCAAGCAGTTAATGGAAGCAATTGAGATGCATTTGAAGCTGCCGAAAAACGAAAGTAAGCATCATGCAATCCAAATGTTAAAAAGCGTGGGCATAGGAAGAGCCGAGGAAATCATTTATGAATATCCACATCAGCTCTCAGGAGGAATGCGCCAACGGGTAATGATTGCAATGGCTATGGCCTGCCACCCTAATTTACTTATTGCTGACGAACCAACCACTGCGCTTGATGTCACGATACAAGCTCAAATTTTAGAGCTAATGAAAAAGCTAAAGGAAGAAAATGAGACAGCTATTTTATTAATTACACATGATTT
This sequence comes from Lysinibacillus sp. AR18-8, assembly GCF_001705465.1. Taxonomy (NCBI): domain Bacteria; kingdom Bacillati; phylum Bacillota; class Bacilli; order Caryophanales; family Bacillaceae; genus Lysinibacillus; species Lysinibacillus sp. AR18-8. The sequence continues at coordinate 211,052 of NZ_MDGU01000008.1, read as the reverse complement.
AGGTGTTGTGGCGGAAATGTGCGATAGGGTAGTGGTCATGTATGCAGGGCAGGTTGTAGAGGAAGCGGATGTCTTTGAATTATTTGCTAGCCCCAAGCATCCCTATACAAAAGGTTTAATTGCATCTGTACCGAAAATTGGTGATAACAAAGAAGTATTAGATTCTATCAATGGTCAAGTACCATCCCCACAAAATATGCCGAATGGTTGTAAATTTGCTCCACGTTGTAATCAAGCGATGTCTATATGCCATCAGGAGAGTCCACCGACAGTAAAAATTTCGGCTACACGCCAATGTAGCTGCTGGCTATATGTGAAAAAGGATGTGGAAGTAAATGCCTAACAGTATATTAAAAGTGGAGAATTTAAAAAAGAGCTTTCAAATAGCCGGAGGGTTATTTCAAAAAAAGCAATATGTTAACGCAGTTATAGATGTCTCCTTTGAAATAGAAGAAGGTACGACATTTAGTTTAGTTGGGGAAAGTGGTTGTGGGAAATCTACTACGGGCAGATTAATTACTAGATTAATAGCACCAACGAATGGAAGTATCGTTGTGGATGGGAAAGAAGTAGCTACTGCAAAGCCATCTGAATTAAGGCACTTAAGGCAAACTGTTCAAATGATTTTTCAAGACCCATATGCCTCATTGAATCCAAGAATGAAGGTCAAGGAGCTTGTTGGAGAGCCTTTAGAAATTCATACAAAACTTTCGAAAGTAGAGCGTGAAAAACTAGTGCTTGAAATGCTGGAAGTCGTTGGATTAAATGCTGAACATGCTGATCGCTATGCACATGAGTTCAGTGGTGGACAAAGACAGCGTTTGGGTATTGCCCGTGCTTTAATAACAAAGCCAAAATTAATTATTGCTGATGAGCCTGTGTCTGCGTTGGATGTATCTATACAATCACAAATATTGAATCTATTAAAGCAATTGCAGCAAGAATATAAAATATCTTATCTCTTTATTTCTCACGATTTAAGTGTTGTAGAACATATTAGCCATTATATTGGGGTTATGTATTTAGGATCCATTGTAGAAATTGGGCGTAAAGAAACCATATTTAATGAACCAAAGCATCCCTATACACAAGCGCTCATTGCTTCCGTACCGATTGCAGACCCAACATTACGAAAAAAGAAGATCGTTTTAACTGGTGATATTCCAAATCCTAAAAATCCGCCGAGTGGTTGTACCTTCCACACAAGGTGCCCCTTTGCATCAGATATATGTAAGCAAGCTATACCAGAAATGAGGAAAATTAACGAAGAGCAAAGTGTTGCATGTCACTTTGTTAACTAATGGAGAGGATGTTTATAAATGAAAATAGGGTTAAGCACATACAGCATGGTTAAAAAAATGAGACAGGGAGAGATGGATGTTCTAGATGTTTTACAATGGGTAGCAGACAACGGTGGTCAGCATGTAGAATTAGTGCCCTATGAATTTACGGTTGTAGATAACTATGAACTTGCAACTGAAATTAAAGATAAAGCAGCAGAGCTAGGATTAGAGTTATCCGCCTATTCGTTACCAGCTAACTTTATTCAGGATACTGAGGAAGCTTTTTTACAAGAAGTTGAACGTTTAAAGAAACATATTGATGTAGTACATCATATGGGTATTCACATTATGCGCCATGACGTTACTCTCTTTACCTTACCAAAGGAGCAAACATCCATTCATTATTACAACGAGCATTTGGAAGAAATGGTTAGAGGCTGTCAGTTAATTGCAGATTACGCGAAACAATTTAATATTACGACAACGATTGAAAATCATGGCTTTAATGTTCAAACAAGTGATCGTGTACAACAATTAATTCATGCGGTAAACAGAGACAACTTTAAAACAACTTTAGATATCGGTAATTTTTTATGTATTGATGAAGAGCCTCTCATTGGTGTTATGAAAAACATTCCTTATGCTGCTACAGTGCATTTCAAAGATTTTTATATTCGTCCTTATTATGAAAATCCAGGTGAGGGCGAGTGGTTCCGTACAGTTCATAACAACTACATCAGAGGTGCTATAGTCGGGCATGGTGATATAAATATTCGAGAAATTATTAAACTCGTAAAAGGCAGTGGATATGATGGTTATCTTACTATTGAGTTTGAAGGGATGGAAGATTGCCAAGTTGGTTCAAAAATAGGGATGGATAATGTACGTCGTTTATGGAATGAATGCAAGCTCTAAAGGGGGAAAGCACATGGATAAATTAAAAGTTTGTGTCATTGGCACAGGTTCTATTTCAGATTTTCACTTAGGTTCCTATACGAATAATCCATACGTTGAATTATATGGCGTGTATGATGCTTCCATTGAACGAGGCAAAGCAAAAGCAGCCCAATTTGGAGCAACACATGTTTTTTCTTCAAAAGAAGAGCTATTCGCAGATAAAAATGTGGATGCTGTCAGTATTTGTACATGGAATAATACGCATGCAGAATTGGCGATTTTTGCTTTGGAAAATGACTTACATGTTCTAATAGAAAAGCCGCTATCTATGACTTATGCAGAGGCTCTAAATATCCAAAAGGTTGCAGAAAAGCATCAGAAAGTATTTCAAGTGGGCTATGTAAGACGATTTGCAACAAATACCAAAGTACTGAAAAGCTTCATCGACGATAACAAATTGGGCGATATTTATTATGCCAAAGCTTCCTGCCTAAGAAGATTAGGGAATCCAGGAGGCTGGTTTGCCGAAATTGATAAGTCTGGCGGCGGACCTTTAATTGATCTAGGGGTACATGTAATTGATATATGCTGGTACTTAATGGGTAGACCAAAGGTGAAACGTATAACAGGTCATACTTACAATCAATTAGGAAATCGAAATCATATAGAAAATTTATCCTTCTATAAGGCTGCAGACTATGATGCAACGAAAAACACAGTAGAAGACTTAGCAAATGCCCTCATTACATTTGAGAATGGAGCATCGCTAATGGTAGACGTTTCCTATACACTACATGCTTTAAAAGATGAAATAAGTATTAAGCTATATGGCACGAATGGTGGAGCAGAGCTAGAGCCTGAATTAAAAATTGTAAGTGAAGAGCATAATACGATTTTAAATATTCATCCTCAAATTAACGATCTAACTTTTGATTTTGCAACTGCCTTTCAAAATGAAATTAATTCATTTGTTGATTGTTGCCTTCATCATTATGATTCAGTTGCACCTTTGGAGGATGGGGTAGAAATTATGAAAATCTTAGAAGGTATTTATATTTCTGCAACTGAAGGAAAGGAGGTTGTTTATTAAAATGGTGAAATTGGATAATAAAATCGGTGTGATAGTAGACAGCTTTCGTTTACCTATTCGTGAAGGTTTGTTAAAGGCGAAAGAAGTTGGGGCACAGGGGGTACAAATGTATGCCGTTTCAGGTGAGTTGGACCCCGATAACCTAAATGCTGAACAAAGAACAGAATTGAAGGCGTATATTTTAGGGTTAGGTCTAGAAATCTCCGCCTTATGTGGAGATTTAGGAGGACATGGCTTCCAAGATAAAGCAGAAAATGCCTGGAAAATCAAGAAATCGAAAGAAATACTGCAATTAGCCAAGGACCTAGGAACATCCATTGTTACAACCCATATCGGTATTATTCCTGAAGATGAAAATGACCCAATCTATCAAACAATGCTGGAAGCTTGTGAAGAATTAGGACAATATGCTACATCATTAGATGCTTATTTTGCGATTGAAACAGGGCCAGAAACGAGTAAAACATTAAAAGGGTTTTTAGATAAGCTATCAACGAACGGTGTATCGGTTAATTTTGATCCAGCCAATATGGTGATGGTAACAAAAGATGATCCTGTAGCTGGAGTCAAACTATTAAAGAAATATATTGTACATACACATGTAAAGGATGGTATTCAACTGCAGTCAACGAATCCTAAAGATGTGTACGGGTACTTAGGATACGATTCTGGAACATCTCATGATAAAATAGAAGAAATGGTGGAAAATGGAGAGTTTTTCAGAGAACTTCCATTAGGTCATGGAGATGTCAATTTCGAGCTTTATTTTTCAGCTTTACAAGAAATCGGATACAATGGCTATTTAACTATTGAACGAGAAGTGAGATCAAATCCCGAAAAAGACATCAAAGAAGCTGTACAATTCATAGAAAAGTTTAAATAGGGGTTGAATCTAATTTGAAAAAGCAAGATCAAGTACAAATGCGAAGACAAAATAAATATATTGTGCTTGACGCAATAAGGCAGATGGCGCCAATTTCAAGAATTCAATTATCAAAATATACAAAAATGAGCCCTACGACCATTACTCGTATTGTGCAGGAGCTAGAAGCGGAAGGCTTTATTCTTGAAGGGGTATCGGAAGAAACAGCCATTGGTAGACGTCCTACGTTAATTCATATGCGAGAAGATGCTTTATATACGATTGGGATAGAAATTGACTGCTTTACTATTCGAATAGGTATACTAGATTTCTTAGGGAAGCTTATTGCCTTTCAGGAAGTCAAATGTAGCATCAAGCATCAATACGAAGAAGCTATATATCTACTTAAACGATCTATAGAAAATATCATGACAGAATATCAGATTGCTCAGGATAAATTACTAGGCATTGGGATAGGAATTCCAGGAGTAATCAATAACGAGGAAGGAATTATCGTTTCCTCTGAGCAATTGAAGTGGGAAAACTGCCATATAAGAGAAGATTTAAATGGTGTTTTTGGTTGTGAAGTCATCGTAGATAATGAATTAAAAATGCAAATCATTGCTGAAATTGGTGATATCTATACGCCACAGTATTCAAATTGTATTTTAGTCGGAATTGGAACGGGAATAGGAGCATCCATATTATTAAATGGAGAAGTGTATCGTGGCATTCAAAATAAAGCTGGAGAAATAAGTCATATAACGATTAATCCCTTTGGTGAAATGTGTCACTGTGGTAAAAGAGGATGCTTATCGATGTATGTTTCTGAAGTTACGCTGTTAAAAAGAACACCTAAAAATCTTAATATTCAATCAATAGAAGAGATTTTGCAGTGTGTTGATCAAGGTGAGCAATGGGCAATCGATATTCAACAAGATGTAGCTACTTTTCTAGCTATAGCCATCAATAATCTAGTTTGTTTATACGAACCAGAGGCTGTCATCGTCAGTGGAGAAATTATTGAGCACAATGTGACATTTCAAAAACTACTTAGTGAAAAGTGTAAACAGTATATATGGAAGGAATTACAACCCTACTTTGATTTGCAGTTTTCCAATCAATTAAAAGAAGGGGTTGTTAAAGGAGCGGCATTACAAGCACAAAAGCAGTTGCTGTCTGTTTAAAGAAAGGTTGGTTGATTCGTGGCTTACTCAGAATTTTTAAAGGAGTATCGTTCAGGATTAATGGAAAATGTGCATTATGGACAAATGAGTGCTGTGAATCTAACGAAGGAAGAATTCGTCTCTGTAGGTCAAGACTATGAGCCTGTGTATTTTCGTTCTGCAGCAAAACCATTTCAAGCCATTCCCATTTTTATGACTGATTTTATAGAAAAATACGGAATTACTTCAAATGAAAGTGCATTATTTCTGGCTTCGCAAAGAGGTGAAATTTATCATCAAGAGGCATTAGTCTCTTTGCTGGAAAAACTCCCTATTAATGAAAGTGATTTAATTTGTGCAGCATCCTTTCCACTAAATGAGGAACCTAAAACACAGTATATTCAACAGGGATTTGAAAAGAGGAAACTCTTTCATAATTGCGCGGGCAAGCATTTAGGATTTTTAACTGCATGTTTAGCAAATGGCTATGATGTCAAGCAATATTGTCATCCAGAACATCCACTGCAACAGATGATAAAAAAATATATTGCCTATTTAAGTGAATATGAGATAGAGAGAATTCGTACAGGGATTGATGGCTGTGGTGCACCTGTCTTTGCAATTCCGCTAAAAAACATGGCCATTGCCTATTTAAAGTTAGCACGACCAGAATTGATTGATGATGAACTAATTCGTGAAGCAGTAATAAAGCTTACAGCAGTAATGAATCAAGAGAATCATATCATTGCAGCACAAAACTTTATTTGTACAGCATTATTAAAGGATTCTAATATTGTGGCGAAGGGCGGAGCACAGGGTGTATACTGTTTTGCTCTAAGAAATGAAGGAGTAAGTTTTGCCTTGAAAATTATGAATGGCTCCGAAAGTCCGTGGCCCAATGTAATTGCTTCTGTATTGGAACAAATGCAGTATACAAATCAAGAAACAATTGAGCGTATTAAAGCATTGTCTCCTGCATTTGTGCGTAATGATGCAGGGGTAGAGGTAGGAGAAATTGTATCTACAATTAAAATTGTATAGAGGTGAAGGCACTTGCATGTTTTGGCAATAGATGGCGGTGGAACGAAAACGATTGCAACAATCTCAACATGTCATGGGCAAATTATGGCGCTAGCAGAAACAGGCAAAAGTAATCCCACATCCATGAGCTTCGAGCATTTTACAGAGACGATAACAGAATTAATAAATAATTTAAAAAGACAACAGCCTCACGAATTTCAACACATTACAAAGTGCCATGCTGGCCTGTCTGGTGTAACAGAAAATAATAATGAGAAAATTACCTATGCATTATTAACCTCGCTTTTACCGAAAGACTGTCAACTATCACTATCGAATGATGGAATGAACGCGCTGTATGCGGGAACCTTGGGGCAGCCAGGCATTGTACAAATTTCTGGTACGGGTGCGATTACACTCAGTATAGATGCATCTGGAAGAATTGAGCGTACAGCAGGATGGGGTTATATTTTTGATGATGAGGGCAGTGGCTATGATATTGGCATTCGCACATTAAAAGCGGTATTTAAAGCATTCGACAAAAGAGGTCCTGAAACGCTTCTAACAGCAGCGGTATTAGAATATTTTCGATTACAATCCGTTCCGCAGATAATTGAAGTGGTATATGGCGAAGGACATCCGCGGGATACCATATCACCTTTAAGTAAGGTTGCAATTGAATGCGCTAAACGTGGTGATGGAGAAGCCAATACAATTATTGATCAAGTGTGCCATGTTTTTTATCAAAGTATAGACGCTTGTTACAAAAAAAACCCGTTTGCAGATAAGCAAGTCAAAGTAGTGCTAGCTGGTGGCGTTTTTAATGAATTGGAGCTATTTACTAAAAAATTAATCGCTATTGATAAAAAGAATAGTAATCAGTATGACTTCGTGGGTGCTTATAGCTTACCGGTAGGTGGTGCCGCTTTAGCTGCTTTAAGATTACCATATAATGAGGCAAAGCTATTTATCGATCAATATAATGCAAGTATGAAGAAGTTTTTAACGAATTAATCCCCCCTTAACTTAGCAAGTAGAGAATAGCATATACATGTCTCTACTTGCATTTTGTCAGTCTCCTACTTTAAACATATACCCCTTATATGAATTATGAATGATCATGACGATTCCGATAAGCATAAAATTGGATAATAACGAACTTCCGCCATAGCTTAAAAAGGGTAGGGTGACACCTGTGACAGGTAAAAGCCCAATGGTCATGCCGATATTTTGAGTAATTTGAAAGGCTAGTAAGCTTGAAATACCTGCCCCCATTAAAGTCATAAAGGGGTCTCGCGCTACTACCGTAATAACGACAATACGATAGATAACAAAAAAAAGTAGCGCGATTACAAATGCTCCTCCAATAAAACCTAGCTCTTCTGCAATAGCAGAGAATATAAAATCGGTATGTTTTTCTGGTACATAGACATTGTTATGTAGATAGCCCTTGCCCACAAATTCTCCTGACCCGATAGCCATAAAGCCTTGGCGTACTTGAAAAGAAGAATCTGTATATTCATAAGGCTGAAGCCATCCATAAATTCTAGAAATCTGATGTCCTGATAGAGCACCTAAAACCTTCTCTGTAAAAAATTCATTAAATCTGACATAGAGCACTACCAGCGTACTGATGATAACTAGAGGAACAGCCGTAAATACGACAAGAAGCTTTCTATGAATACCTGAAAAGAAAATCATCGGTAAAATCATTGCCATATACAACATGACCATACCTGTATCGGGTTGTCTATAAACGAGTAGCGTAGGAGGAAGGACAATTAGCCCGATTTTTATAAGTAACCAAAAATCTGCTAGATAGGAGGGGCGGACATTTTTCTCTTGATGAGCAATAATGACCTTACTCACAACTATTAAAAAAGCAAACTTTAAAAATTCCGAGGGTTGGAGAGAACCTAAAAACGGGATTTGATACCATGATTTTGCCTGATTGATCGTTCGAGCAATGCTTTCAGGAGCAACAATAAGACCAGCCGTTAAAGCAACTATTAGGAAGTAAAATGGCCATCCAATCTTCTTCAACTGTTCAATATCAAGCAAGGATATTCCAAGCATGATGGTTAATCCGATGACATAAAATAAAAACTGTTTGATAATAAAGGAGCTTGAATACTGTTCAAAATTTACACTACTAGAATGGACAAAAAGGCAACTAATAGCGCCGAGTAAAAGAAGACTTATTACTAAACTCCAATCTAACTTCTTGAATTGCGTCAAATGTAACACCTCCATTCTCTAGTATGAACGCTTACAATGTATGGAAGGTTGCGAATGTTTTTCTAAAAATAGTATGAATAAGAAGCAATAATCTGGCTAATTTAGCGAGTTAAATTACCTAAATAAAACTAAATGATGGGTATAAATTCTTAATATTTCGATTAAAATTTACAAAAATATAACACTGGCTTTATATCTCTATACTATCATTATTGGTAAGAGTTGGAGGAGGAGCCAAGGATCATGCATTTTTTCCGTTTCATTAAGGTGAAGGACAAGTTACTTGTACTCATGATTGTTTGTGTATTATCGAATGTATTGCTAGGTGTATTCAGTGTAGATTATTTAAGGAAAATGTCGTGGCATGCAAGTGAGAGTTACACACAGGGACTTGTCCCAATTGGATGGCTAAATGAGCTAGAAGAATCACAGCGTCGATTAGATTTTATAGTAGATTCGAAGGGTGACGATAAAGAAATGACAGCCATTTTACAAAACATGGCGCAGCCTTTAGATCATCTAAATAGCCAAGAAATTGACAAGAAGATGAGTCATCAAATTAAGAAGTATAAGTCATTGCTTAAGAAGCAGGAAGAAGCCATTGAGAACTTTAAGCAATTGAACCATGGTGAGCTAGATCAGTTTTATGTGCAAACATTTTTACCAATTAGTCAGGAGAGTCATGCATTATTAGAAGACACGCAAAATTATTTGGTTCAACGAGCAAAAGACCAACAGCAGGCTTATCAAAAAGATGTACAATTTGGCTACTGGTTACTAGGTGGCGTATGCTTAGCGGTTGTCTTGCTAGTTATCCTTATCGGCTTTATTGCAACGAAGGCAGTCAATGTGCCAACCCGTCAACTAAAGTCATTATTAAAACGAGCAGAACAAGGTGATTTCACTGCCAGTGCAAGTTATGTAGCTCATGATGAGCTTGGTGAAGTAGTTCTGTCATACAATCAAATGGTAACAGAGGTGAAACGACTACTCCATACTGTCACAGACAGTGCTTATGAAGTAGAAGAAATGACAGGGAAATTGCAGAAATCCTCTGAGCAATCATCAACAACGACATTAAAAATAGCGAAGGATGTACAATCTATTTCAGAGTCAACGTCTGCTTCTTCTAGTAAATTAGCTTCGAATACTGCTTCCTTAGAGGAGGTTTTAAATGATGTACAGGTTATTTTAGAAAAGGTTCAGGTTGTAGAAAGTTTTGCACAAAAAACGGCCAGAGATGCAGAAAGCGGAACTGAAATTGTACAGGCTAATTTAACACAAATGCAAGCTATTAAGCAGGCGGTTGAAAAATCTAATACAGCTATCTTTAATTTAGTAGAGCGGGCTGCATCGATTGATCAAATGATTGAAGTAATAGAAAGAATAACAGCGCAAACTAATTTACTGGCTTTAAACGCTTCAATTGAAGCCGCTAGAGCAGGAGAGCATGGTAAAGGCTTTGCAGTAGTGGCTAATGAGGTTCGTAAGCTTGCAGAGCAAACTGTTCAATCAACACAAACGATTACATCCATTGTACAGAACATCCATTTAGATTCGAGTTATGCGGTACAAATGATGGAAGGGGTTTTAGTAGCGACTGAAAAAGGTGTAGCTGTTACAGGACAAACTGCGTCAAGTTTTGATCAAATTTTAGAAAAAGTACATACTATTAAGCCATATATTATGGAAGTATCTACTACGGTTCAAGAGATTGCCAATCACACGAAGAAGGTAAGTGAAGATGCGGGTATGCTGACAGCCTTATCCGATACGAATGCCGTGTCTACTAAGCATGTTGCTACGTTAACAGCTGATCAATTAACAGCTCAGCAACAGTTCCATAATTATATTAAGGAATTGCGCAAAGTATCAAAAGTTTTGCAAATAGCTGTCAAACGTTTTTCGATATAATTTAATATTAAAGAATAATATTCAAAAAGGGTCTTATTTGCAAAAATAGCAAAGAAGATTCTTTTTTTTGCATGGTTACAAAACTAGCTTATGAAAGTGTAAATAATTTGTGTTTTTGAGATGTACAAATGTGTTTTGTATATTTTTGTAGCACAATATTTTTCATGTTCTCATATACTGTGAATAAGGGATTGTATGTTCTTTGTATGGAATATTATTAATATAATTGTTGTATTTTCAAAACGAACACATTATAATGAATTTCATTGAAAGTGTTATTAAATCAATGTTTATTAATGTATTTTTGTACTTTCAGAAAGTACAATTGTTCACATGTGGAGGTTTTGGGAAATGAAAAAGATTATTGTTACTGGAGCACTTGGTCAAATTGGTTCTGAGCTAGTAGAAAAACTTCGTGGTATTTATGGAGAGGACAATATACTTGCTACAGACATTAGAAAGCTTGAACATACTAAGGGCCCATTTGAAATATTGGACGTGACAGATGGACAAAGAATGCATGATTTAGCAAAGGACTTCGGTGCAGATACGATGATGCATTTAGCAGCATTATTATCAGCTACAGCAGAGAGAAATCCATTGTTAGCTTGGAATTTAAATATGGGTGGATTAATGAATGCGTTAGAAGTTTCACGTGAGTTAAATATGCAATTTTTCACGCCAAGCTCGATTGGTGCGTTTGGTCCGTCTACACCAAAGGAAGATACACCACAGGATACTTTGCAAAGACCAACAACTATGTATGGGGTAAATAAGGTAGCGGGTGAGTTATTATGCGATTATTACTTCAATCGTTTTGGTGTTGATACACGTGGAGTACGCTTCCCAGGGCTAATTTCTTATGTAACACCTCCTGGTGGTGGTACAACAGATTATGCAGTAGAAATTTTTTATGAAGCCATCGAACAAGGCAAATATACATCGTATATTCAGGAAGGTACATTTATGGATATGATGTACATGCCAGATGCCTTACAAGCTATTGTAGATTTAATGGAAGCAGACGGTAGTAAACTTGTTCATCGCAATGCTTTTAATATTACAGCCATGAGCTTCGAACCTTCGCAAATCGCGGCTGAAATCAAGAAACACTTACCAAATTTCACAATGAGCTATCAGGTAGATCCTGTTCGTCAAGCCATTGCAGATAGCTGGCCAAACTCTTTAAATATTGAAGCGGCTCAAAAAGAATGGGGCTTCAAAGCAGAATATGATTTAGCTAAAATGACGGTAGATATGTTAGAAAAATTGAAAATTAAACTGCATAAAAAAGCAATTTCATAATTGGTAGGCAACGGGTGAAGACTAGACTTCATCCGTTTTTTTATATATAAAAGAAAATTATTGGAATATATAGATTAAATTATGAAATTAAAATATAATAATATTCAGAATATTAATAGTATTCTGTTAAATTGTTTCTATGATATTTTCACAAGGGGAAATTCACAAATGAAGGGATGATGGGTTTTATGATGCAAGCACCATTAGTTTTAACTAGTTTTTTTAAACGAGCAGAGAGCTATTTTGCAAGAAAATCAATTATTTCACGGACAAGCCCACACAAAATACATCGTTTAACATATGGGCAGTGGGCAAAAAGAACGCGTCGTTTAGCAGATGCCCTTACGAAGCTTGGGATGACAAGAGGAACAAAAGTCGGCTCCTTTGCGTGGAATCAGCATCGACATTTAGAAGCTTATTTTGCTGTGCCTTGCTCAGGGGCAATCTTACACATGGTAAATATTCGTTTATCAGAAGAGCATTTGATCTATATTATTAATCATGCAGAAGATGAGATTTTAATGGTCGATGTAGATTTATTACCGATTATTGAAAATATTGCGCCAAAACTTGAGACAGTGAAACATTATATCATTATGACGGATGAACCAGCTTTGCCAAAGACTACATTACAAAATGTTTTATCCTATGAGGACATATTAGCTACTGCTGATGAAGAATTTCAATTTCCAGAGGATATTGATGAAGAAGCACCTGCCGGTATGTGCTATACAAGCGCCACAACAGGGAATCCAAAGGGGGTTGTCTATTCCCATCGGGGTTTAGTACTACACAGTATCATGCTGAGTATGTCTGACTCTATGGGAATTGCGGAAAGAGATGTCGTGATGCCGATTGTACCCATGTTTCATGCAAATGCATGGGGCTTGCCTTTTGCTAGTGTCAATGTGGGTGCTACACAAGTTCTACCAGGTCCGCAATTTACTTCAGCATTAATAATGGATTTAATCGAACAAGAAAAGGTTACATTAACTGCTGGTGTTCCAACCATTTGGATAGGTGCCTTACAGGAGCAGGAAAAGAAAGAACGAGATATTAGTTCTTTAAGAGCGATATGCTGTGGTGGATCGGCTTCACCAACTCGACTCATTCGGACATTTGAAGAAAAATATGGAATTCCTTATATTGTTGTCTATGGCATGACGGAAACTACACCAATCGTGGCATTGTCTAATTATATGTCATGGATGGAAGATTGGCCGATTGAAAAACGTATTGAAGCTCGAGCGATGCAAGGGATGACAATGGCAGGTATCGAATCTAGTATTATTAATGAGGCGGGGGAGGTACCTTGGGATGGCGAAACAATGGGGGAATTACGTTTAAAAGGCCCATGGATTTCCAACGAATACTATCGTGATGAGCGAACAGCAGATGCCTATCGAGATGGTTGGTTATATACTGGTGATATTGCTGTACGAACAGCAGATGGTTTTATTAAAATTACTGACCGTACGAAAGATCTTATTAAATCAGGTGGGGAATGGATTTCCTCTGTTGATTTGGAAAATGCGCTGATGACTCATGATGCCGTTTTAGAAGCGGCTGTCATTGCCATGCCCCATGCTAAATGGCAGGAGCGTCCATTAGCTTGTGTTGTATTGAAAGAGGGACAATCAGTAACTGAACCAGAGCTTCTTGCTTTTTTAGAAAATCAATTTGCCAAATGGTGGGTACCAGATGCAGTTGTCTTTCTAGAAGAAATTCCAAAGACATCTGTCGGAAAATTCCTGAAAGCGAAGCTGCGAGATAATGTAGCAGAAATTTATCCTAAATCATTGGTATAGGTAAAAGAGCGATTTCCGTAAATGGAAGTCGCTCTTTTTTGAGTTATTTAGTTAGCATGAGGAAGACTTGTTCAACGTCTTTATCGCCACGACCAGAAATATTAATAATAATGCTTTCCTCAGATGATAAAGTTGGTGCTAATTTTAGAGCATGTGCGACTGCATGTGAGCTTTCAAGGGCAGGAATAATACCTTCAACCTTAGAAAGTACTTGGAAGGCATCTAAAACTTCTTCATTTGTCACGGTCACATACTCAGCACGACCGATTGTTTTCAAATGGCTATGCTCAGGCCCCGCACCTGGATAATCTAAACCAGCTGCTATTGAATAGGTAGGGAGTGGGTTACCTTCTGCGTCCTGAAGTACTAAACATTTGAAGCCGTGTAGCTCTCCTGGTGTTCCTTCGTTTAAGGTAGCAGCTTTGTCTGGCTCTATTCCAATAAGACGAACATCTTCATCTGCAATATAATCAGCAAATGCCCCAATGGCATTACTACCGCCTCCTACACAGGCAAGAACAGCTGTCGGCAGCTTTCCTTCCTTTTCTAAAATCTGTTCACGACTTTCGCGGCTAATCACTGATTGAAAATGTTTAACCATTGATGGGAAGGGGTGTGGTCCAACTGCTGAGCCTAATAAATAGAAGGTTGTTTCATAGTTTTCTACTAAGTCAGCGAATGCCACATCTACTGCATCCTTTAAGCGTCCTTGCCCTTTATCGACAGCTACAACTTTCGCTCCGAGAAGTTCCATGCGAAATACGTTCAATGCCTGACGTTTTGTATCTTCCAAGCCCATATAAATCGTGCAATCCATTCCAAACATGGCACACGCTGTAGCTGTTGCTACACCATGTTGACCTGCCCCTGTTTCGGCAATCACGCGATTTGCTCCCATACGTTTAGCTAGTAAAATTTGTCCTAATACATTATTGATTTTATGGGAGCCTGTGTGGTTAAGGTCTTCACGTTTTAAATAGATTTTTGCGCCACCTAATTGCTTTGTTAAATTCTCTGCAAAATAAAGAGGGGATTTACGACCGACATATTCACGGAAATAGTAATCTAATTCTTGCTTAAAATCATCATCCTCTTTATACTTTTGAAAATTCTCATCTAGTCTATTTAAAACATTTTGAAGCTCCTTTGGAACAAAGCTTCCACCAAATTCACCGAAATATCCCTTTTTTTCTACTACTGTACTCATCTTAACTCGACTCCTCTATGCTAATTTTTCCAAAAAAAAAGCCACTCCAATCCCTCATAAAAAGGACGAGTAACCGTGGTGCCACCTTCATTCGCAATTTTTGCGCGCTTTCCTGCTCCGGTAACGGGGAGCGAAACGGCCTTACATTTGATAAGGCTGCTCTGAAGTCCATTCACAAGTCTGTACTACTGGTTTGCACCAACCACCAGCTCTCTAAAAGTAACAATGCTTGCTACTACTCTTCTTCCTTGCATTTATTAGAAAGAATTGTAGAGTATTTTCAGAATAGTGTCAAGAAAAAAGACGAATCTAAAAAGATCCGTCAGTTAAATCAAATTTTTAAAGTGAAGGCGTTTGTTTAATACATACATAATCGGTGCACCTACAGCTAATACAACAAATTCACCCGCCGCGACTGTTAGCCAAGTCCAGAAAAATGGCAACTCTAAAGCCAAGTTCAGCTCAAAGGCAATGATAAACATAGTACATGTAAAGAGCAATGTATTAATAATTAAACGTGCCCAAATATTTTTGACAAATTTACAGATTAAAATAAACAGGCCAAGTGTAATCATTGAATGACCTACACCAAAAACTAAATCGTAAATGCCAAGTGGTGAAAAGAGATTAGAGATCAATACACCAATAATAATCCCTACGGCAAAGCGTGGATTAAAGGCCACTAAATGGTTAAACATCTCAGATACTCGGAACTGTACCTCTGTAAAACCAAATGGGGCAACAAGCATGGTTACAGCTATATATAGAGCTGCAATGATACCACTTGCTGCTAAAAATTTTATCTTCATATTCATTTCTCCTTAGTTTTTTTTCGTGGGATGGTCTCGAACCACGTAGAGCAAGTGCAATAATATCAGTATTCACAGGTGTTTGTAAATACCTTTGAGTAAAATAAGTGTAAAACTATAGAGCAGCTAGTACATTCATTGTATTTTTTTCATCTTCTTCTCGAAGCTCTTTAATCAAATGTGTGTAAATACGAATAGTTGTATCGACATCCGCATGTCCAAGCCGTTCTGAAATATATTGAACAGAAATACCTTTGTAAAATAAAATACTTGCATGTGTATGGCGTAAACCATGAATTGAAATTTCATCAATACCTAATTCGTTTAGTAGCTTTTTTAATGCTTTGTTTACGCCTGTGTTGCTAAAAACTTTATATTTCGATTCAGGATTATAGAATACTAGTTTGTGTATATTTTCAGGGGTATCATTGAAATATTTTTGAAACATATCCATAATCACTTTATCCATTTTAATAACACGATTAGACGTTTCCGTTTTGGTCTTTTTTTCACCATCTTCAAACGATGAAGTATAGCCCCAAGTCTTGTTTATGCTGATAGTATTGTTTTTAAAATCAAAGTCTTTTCTTTGCAATGCTATAATTTCAGCAAATCGCATTCCCGATTTAAGGGCTAAAAGAATAATATAGTACACTTGTCTATGTTCAGCTTCTAAAACATCGCATAGAGCTTTAGAAAGGCGTTTACTTTCTAAGTAATTAATATGCTTATCAATTTGCTTCTTTGAATCTTTTCCAGTGAGAGTTGCCCTTCTAGTAAAATCAGTTTGAATGATCCCTTCATCTACAGCTTCACGTACACAAGCCCTTATATGAGCGTTTATTTTCTTAACCGTTTCTTTAGCTTTAGTTTTACCATACTTGTTTAAAAAGGCCTGATAATCACTCTTTTTAATATGTTGAATAGGTGTTGAACCAAAGTACTTTTGGATAACCTTAAATGTGTTTTCATAATGAACTTGTGTAGCCTTAGCATTATCAGACTTGTATAAATCTACCCATCTTTTAAAATAGGAGTCTATCGGTTCTATTTTAATAATAGGGTTAAGCCCTTTGTTCAACTTTGCTTCTATCTCTGCAGCTGCTACTTGGGCTTCTTTTTTTGTGGCGAAACCGCCTTTTCGAATTGGCCTAGATTCACCGTTAACCATTCTACTAACAGTATACTGCCAAGTCTTTCCTCTTTTCTGAAAACTAGCCATGGTGATCCTCCTTTCATAAATACTACAAATTGGGAATGTACGTTCTATTTTAGGGTAATTTTTTTACCATCTATGTTTTTTAAAGTAAGTAGTCCTTCTGGAATACCTTTGTCTTTAATTGCATCATAGATGGTAAAACATGAATAATTGTCTTGATCCAAAAATAGTTCGTCAGGCAACAATAACTCGACAGCAAATGTATTTGCCTCTATCTCCAACTTATCAGTAGAAAAGAGGGTATGTAGTTTCAAAAAAGAAGTATTTGTGTCGGGATGTTGGACAGCATGACCTAATTCGTGTGCAGCGATAAAGATTTGAGATTTTCTATCTGCATCCTGGTTTATATGAATTATGGGTACTCTAAAATGTTTACTGTAATACCCTAGTGCGTTGCCTAACGGTTCAAATACAATAAGAATGTTCATATATCTGGCAATTTCAAATGGATCATTTGTGCCATAATTTTTTACTAACTGATTTACTAATGACTTAATTGACGACACAAGCAACACTCCTATTAACGATACTTTTTAGGGGTGAATTTCTGTTTTGCTACCCTTTTAGCTAGTCGCAATGAGTTTTCTAAGCTGGATATTAACAATTCTCTATCTTCTAATTCTTCCTCGCTTAATTCATCCAGTGTTCTACCATCAAATGCTGCATGACCACTTTGAGAAAATCCGTCAATCATTTTTTGAAGTTCTTTTTGTATATCTTGTTCATCTTTTTCAGTTAGATCATAGTAATGTTTTTTATCAGTACGCCCAAGTAAATAATCTGTACTAACATCAAAGTAATCTGCAACTTTCTCTAACGTTTCAGATTTTGGACTTTGAGTTTTCCATTTATAAAAAGCATTTTCGCTAAATCCAAGCTTTTGAGCAACTACTTTTAGATTCTCTCCACGTTGGTCAGATAATTCTTTTACCCTTTCGAATAACATAATATCAACCTTTCCGACTGCTTAGAGAAAAATAAATTATACAATTGGATAATTAATAGTTGAAATTAGTATCCAACTGTATTATTATGTTCACATAAGCTAAGTTATTAGCTAAAAAAAGCACAAAAAATACGACCTATTTAAACACATTTTGACGTTGGGGAACGGAACAAATGTAATGTTTACAGGCTTTTCAGAAGTCTTATTTAGCTATGTCTAAATAGTATACTACTGGATACTTTGTGTCAATACAATCGGCTAATAATTTAGCTTAGAAATTTCCAAAAAAGTAAAGAGCTGTGATACCGAGCCAATGACGGTATAGTCGTAACTTATAGCTTATATGACGGTAGCAACGTCAGTTGGATTTTAGGAGGTTAAAGGATGAAAGAAGATTTAGGAGCATTAGTAAGATCAGAATTATTTAAACGAAAAATGAGGCAAAAGGAATTAGCTAAAATGGTAGGGATTTCAAATGCTTATCTATCAGACATTATTCGTGGTAATAAATCTGGGCCGAAAGCGCAGGAACACATTAAACACATCCGTAAAATATTAGACATTTAGGGCAGGTGATTGAATTGCAACAATTACAAGTTAATTTAACTGTAAACGTACCTGATCATCTTGTACTTGTTGAGAAAGTTGAATACGAGCAATTACAGCAAGAAAAATTAAGTGGACAGTATTGGACTATGAAAGATTTAGAAAAACGAGTAGGAAAAGAGTGGCGTTGGATAAAAGACAACATTCTTTACCCAACTAAGTTCAAAAAAATCTTAGATGTTAATAATGGTGGATTTGTCTACTATCCCGAAGGAAGGGGCAAAAATTGGTCTTTCCATGCTAGTAAAATGGCTAAGTTTCTAGATGATAATTTTTATTTAATTTTTAGAAAGGGTGACTAAATGAACATTAAACCTGTTCCAGTGGAGTTAGTAGGTGAAACATTGATGAATATTTCGCCAGTGTATTTATTGAGTACGGTTGCTAGCAAGTTACCTATAGCTGTCCTATTAGATGTTAAAGGTCGCATAGGTGACTGGCTTGCCAGCGGTGGCAAAGAAACAGATCCATACATTTGGCAGCAAGTAGCCTATGCTCAGAAAGTTTATGCGGCAATGAAAGGTGGTGATTGATTGCGTATAGGCAACACTCATGCTGATGTTTATGACCGTGAAACGGATTACTGGCGAGACATTGAGGATGCACGGAATGCCCAAATAGAGGCACAGAAAAACGTGTCAAAGGCTCAAACCAATGACAATGCAGTATACAAGGAAGGTGAAAAGGGATGAAGCTACAACCTGCAGCTGAGATGAAAAAAGTAAGTGCCAGCAACTTTGACAAATTAAAGGCTGACGCATTGCAAAGTGATGATTTCAAAAACCTAGTTAAAGGCATTGAAAATCAAGCTGAGAAAGGTCTTTGTGAGTATACGTATTACCACAAAACCAATAAGCAGATCGTTGCCATTTTCCAACAGGCATTAAAAGAGAATGGCTATACAACTAGCAAACATTTATCAGGTTTAGGTCTAACTATTAAATGGTAGGGGTGATTCAGTTGTTTGAGGACTTACTTAGAGCAGCCGCAGCTAAAGCTATTGAAATGGCTGTAAATGAAGGACATTTGATTAAGGAAGATGGCATTATCTTAAAGCCAGCAACAATCAATCTTGTAAATGAAATCGAAGAAATGAACCGCCAACATCTGATCGATATGGCTTTAGCTAACAATGATCGTGAGCTGTTCATGCAATTAACAAATTGAAAAAGGGGTGCCTTTAATGGACAAGGTAAAGGTTAGTCAAAATGTCGCTGATGCATTAGATTATGTTACTCGAAATTTCAGCAATAAAGCAATTATTGATGCACATGTCAGAAATCCAAACGGCTGGGATATGGATGTAAATAAAGCTTTAAAAGGATTAGATTTAGACATTCTCATTCGTGCCTTATACAACGGCTACGCAGTTGAGGGGATGGCACAAGAACAGCTTTTAGAGTGGTTTAAGTTCTCTATTCAAAAATTTAATGAACTTAAAAAAAGTTGATAAAAACCAAATGAAAGATTGGGATAAACAAGACGTTGAAGAACACCACAATGAGGTTGATTATTACCGCATAGAAATTAGTGTTCTAAAGCAAGTTTTAACAATCTTTGAAATCAACATAGAAGAAGGAGTGAATTGTTAATGAAATCAACAGGCATGGTTCGTAAGGTGGATGAATTGGGGCGTTTAGTAATTCCGATTGAATTACGCCGCACATTAGGCATTGATGTAAAGGATGCAGTAGAAATTTTTATCGATGAAGACAAGGTTATTTTAAAGAAGTACAAGCCTAACATGGCATGTGCGGTTACTGGTGAAGTATCAAATGATAATTTAGTTCTGCTAGGTGGAAAGCTCATTTTAAGCCCCGAAGAAGCTAAAAAATTAATCACTGAAATTGAGTTGAAGTAGGTGAAAAAATGAATGATTGTCTTTTAGAAGTCCTGGGCGATTATTTCGTAAAACACGACCTGGCCAATAAAGGTTGGGAGTTTCATGAATTTGTTGCCGAATGGCAGCTTGGCACAATTGTGATGTCGAAGGGGTGAACCTAAGTGGGCCATAAACATTGGACGCCCAGAGAAATCAAATATATATCTGAAAAGGCATTGCTCGATTCTACTAACATTGTGGTCAATGTAAAGCAGATGGCAAAGTATTTAAAACGCAGTACAGGCGCTGTAAATAATCAAGTGCTAAGGCTTAGGAAAGAAGGCATATTGCCACCAATTGAGCGTGATAAATCAATAGATTTTAATAACAGACCATATTCAGAGCATGCCATAAAACGCATTGAATTTATGTTGAATAATGGCAGCACAGTACAAGAAATAGCCGATTCATTGGGAAAAAGCAGAAAAGCAATAGAAAGCTTGTTAAGTCGTTTAAGAGGAAAAGGAACGATTGATTCTCATAAACATCGATATTGGAAAGCTCATGAAGAAGAATATCTGATTAGTAACATTGAATTTGATGAAAATGGCTTTACTAATAATGTGGATGTACTTGCAAATTTTCTTAATCGATCAGTAAGTTCAGTTACAGCAAAGATTAATAAAATGCGTCAAAGTGGCGCCATAAAAATTCAAGCAGATCTTACAAAGACAAGTGTAAAAGCTAAAGTAGCCCATGAACAATTTAATAATAAAAGGTTCGCTGGGTACGAAAGGAAGGTGCCAGTGGTGGTTAATACACCGAGTAAGGTAGAGGTTGTACAAGTTGTCCTTACTGTAACAGTCGGTGCTAAAGGGGAGGAAATTCATCAGTATTGGACGTTTGATGGCAAATTACTTGCTGAAAATAAAAAGCTCACTGAGGGCAATCAGTGAGCAAAAATAAAACTTGTGTAAGTCATTATAACACGAAATGAGGTAAAAAATGTGGAAATTAAATTCAATCAATTAACCTTGCAGAATTTCAAAAGCCACAAGGATCTTGTAGTTAAGTTTGGCGACATGACTAAGATCCTCGCAGATAATGCAAAAGGTAAAAGCTCCATTGGTGAAGCAATTACATTCTTATTATACGGTACTGACCTGGTGGGGAGCAAACTTGATCCTTCACCAGTAACGTATCAAGCAGAGAATACGCTTGTGACATTGTTATTAAGTCTTGAAGATGGGGAGCTGCTACTTGGCCGTGAAATTGCAAAAGGTCGTAATAAGTTCTATGTAAATGAGGTACCTTCCAAAGCAACTGAATTTAACGAGGTAGTGGAAAAGCTATTTGATAAAGATTTATTTTTATCGCTGTTTAATCCAAGTTATTTCTTCACATTGCATTGGGAAAAGCAGCGTCAAATGATTTTAAAATATACGACTGCACCTGCAAATAAAGAAGTATTAAATGAATTGCCTAAGCCACAATCGGACAAGTTGGCCACATTAGTTAAAAAGCATTCTTTAGAGGATTTAGATAAAATCCATCGATCCAATAAAACCAAGCTTGATAAGCAGTATATAGCTGCTCAGAGCCGCGCCAAGACGTTAAGAGAGCAGCTAGAACAAAATGCTCCAACAGTACCATTAGACTCGCTAAATGTGGAATTGAAACAGCTTGTTAAGGAACGAAACGCTATAGAAGAAGTGACGGATAAAGCTCAAACGGTGAATGGTAGGATCAATATTCTAAACAACCAAATTAACGTTTTGTCACAAGTGCGTGACGACATTAAAGACCAATTTAATCAGCTCAAAGATGAACAAATACAAGATACTTGTCGCGTTTGTAATCAAACATTACAAGATGATGCTATCAATGCGGTAGAGGCAGAAAAGGAACAACGTATCCAACAAGTTAAGTTAAAGTTCCAACAGGCTGTAGATTCACGAAAGGCGTTGGAGGAAGAACTTAAAACACTTGAATATGTAGATGTATCAGAGCAATTGGAAAAAGCGCGTTTACTTCAAGAAAAGATTAATCCAATAGAATACGAGATTTCTAAGCATAGGGAGTATAAGTACTTAGAGGAACAGGTTATTGCTGCAGAAGCGAATGAAAAAGAAACGCTTGAATCACTTAATGAGTCCATTTTTATCCTGGATGCTATCAAGGATTTCAAAGCAAAAGAAGCAGAATTACAAGTCAAAAAGGTTCAAGACTTGTTCGAAAATTTATCAATAAAACTGTTTGAAGAAGTGAAAACAACTGGCGAAAACAAACCAACTTTCATTGTTCAAATGGATGGCAAAGACTACATGAAGCTTTCGTTTAGTGAACAAACAAGAGCAGGGCTTGAAATTCGTGATGTGTTGTCAGAACAAAGTGATCTTGTTGTACCTTGCTTTGTAGATAATTCAGAAACCATCACTAAGTTCAAGGAACCGAATGGACAACTAATAATAAGCCGTGTCGTTGCTGGACAAGATCTAACAATCGAAAGTGAGGATAAATAAATGAGTGTATATCAAGTTGAGAAGCAAATATATAACGGTTGGGCATTTACAGCCAATGAAAGAGAAAAGGGAAAAATAAATCGTGAAATTCATGATGAACTAATGAAAAAGTACAAGATTTACAGACATGATCTTAGGTTCACTCCTGATGTCGATCTGGAAAAATATGATGTTGTCATTGGTAGAGAGCCAGGTTATGCACACTCGAAGTACAACATCATTAAAAATGGACCTAATCTTACTACGGATGAATTGCTATTAATTTGTGATGGCGGAAATTTATGTTTTGGCGGCAGTAGTATAACAAGTAATCAATTGCGAGTGAGTGAAGATTGATAAAAGGGGAGGCCATTTGAATGAACGCTAAAGAAATCACAGTCGGCTACACATATACCAAAAATCTAGGAAACTTTGAAAATGTGAAAGTAGATGCTGCAGTAACCATTTCAGTAGAGCCAGGGCAAGATGTTGACGCACTTTACGACAAAGCTTATGAAAGTATGAAAAAACAGGTCAAAAACGGCCTTAATAAATTTACGGAGGTACGCTATTAATGAACAGAAACTTACCAACTTTAACACCTGAAATTACAGAGGCTTTCGCCCCTGCAGTATTAGAGGTCATTCGCAGTTCGATTGCACCTACAGCAAGTGATCAAGAATTTCTATTATTCGCTCACAAGGCAGCATCCTATGGATTAGATCCATTCAAAAATGAAATTTTCTTCATCAAGTATGGCAATCAAGCACGTATTCAATTTGCAGCTGAGGCCTATCTTTCAAAAGCGCGTGAACAAGAGGGCTTTATCCCACCTGATACACAAATGGTACATGAAAACGATGAATTTAAAATCGCTATGAATAAAGAAACTAAGCAAATGGAAGTAATTCAACACGAAATCGGCTTCCCACGTGGAAAGATTATTGGTGCCTATTCAGTTGCTTACCGAGAAGGGTATCCACCTGTAACAGTAATTATGGACATCGAGGAAGTCTCTCATATGTTTACAGGCCAAAATAAAGACAACTGGAACAAGTGGACAAGTGACATGTTCGGCAAGCATGTTCAGCAACGAGCATTGAAAAAGCAATACGGATTGTCATTTGAGGATGTAACGATTTCCCAAAATGATGTACCTCAACCTGCTACGCAAACACGCAGGGATATTACACCTACCCAGGAGCAGATAGAGGCCCCTATTGAACAGCCTGTATTAACTCGCTCAGAAGAATTACTCAAGGAAGTCAAAGCAAAGTTTAAACAACTTGGTATTACAACGAAAAAGGCTATGCAAGAATACCTGGATAAAAATGCACCAGGCATTGATCCTACAACAGCTACGGAATCTGAACTAGTTGGCTTAATTGAGCTACTAAATATGAATATCGAAATGCTAGCTTCACAGTCAAACGATGCCGATTTACTAGAGTAAAAACTATGAAACTACCACAAATAATAGTTTATGAGAGGAATAAGGATTGTAAGCTGTGTGGGCGAGAAATGAATGAAAATGAATACAACTTGTACCGTGGGCGTGAAATATGCTCACGGTGCCATAAGGAGTTGAAAAAACGTGCTGGACAAGGGTGATGTATTGATTGCACATACAAGTAATGCTTCATTAGGACTCACTAAAGATGCTGAGTACATAGTGACATCCATTGGTAAACGATGGGTATTCGGCGTGTTAAATGACAATAACCAAAGTGTACAGTTCACAATGTATCCTGATTCTGATGGAGATTCATACAAAGATTTTTTTATAAAAAAATAGATTAGGAGGTATTGCATGAAAGTTGACATCTTAGCAAGTGGTTCAAGTGGCAATTGTATTGCTTTAACAACCAATGAAACTACCATTCTGATCGATGCAGGCATTGCTAAAACGAAAATAGAAAAACGGCTACTGGAAGTAGGTATAACGCCAAATAGCGTTAAAGGTATCTTTGTTACACATGCACATAGCGATCATATTAAAGGGCTACCATTGGCCAACAAATACAAAATCCCTGTGTATGCTGGCGAACGTGAATGGAAAAACATCACTACCGTTGAAGATGAATTAATTAGGCCGATTGGCGTTGGTGGTATTTTCGGTTGTGGCCAGTTTATAGTAAGCCATTTTAATGTTCATCACGATGCAATCGATCCGAGGGGTTACGTTGTATGGAATTTAGATAATTTTAAAGTATCTATTTGCTTAGATACTGGCCTGGTTGATAAAAGCATGTTGAATGCCATGAGGCATAGTGACATTTACATCATCGAAGCCAACCATGAGCCACGAATGGTTGAAGTTTCTGATTACCCTAACAGCGTTAAAGCGAGGATTTTGAGTCACGTAGGCCACTTATCAAATGAACAAACGGCAAAAGCCCTCAGAGAGCTTGTAGTGGGAAAAGGGGAACGAATATACCTAACACATTTAAGTAGCAAGAACAACCTCCCTACGCTTGCGGAAATGACCGTTAAAAGGGAGTTATTAAAAAAGGGATACCAAGCAGGCAATCACTACAAATTGGAGGTCATTTAATGCATCCTTATGAATTAATTTTAACTGCTATGTTGAGATTACAAATTGAAAACATAGAGCTAAAAAAGCAATTAGAGTCCATTCAATCTAAAAGTGTTACTGGATCAGTTGCGGATCGCATTGATGATTGGTTAAACAGACCATACACAGGTAGTAGTCGCAAAGATATTGAGGAATTTTCAAAGGAACTCATTGAATACATGAGCAGCCAATTGAAAGCATGAATAGGGTGAGTGATCATGGCAAGTCCACAACTCAAAAATGGGCATACACGGATTGCCAATGAAATCTTCGATCATATCATGAAGACTAATCTCAATGGCACACAATTCCGTCTGGTCTTGGCCATTTGGAGATATACGTATGGTTTTCAGAGAAAGACCAATGAAATGTCCACAAGCTTTTTAACAAAAGCGATTAATGCCAATAGAACCCAAGTTAATAGAGAACTAGCAACGTTGATTGATAGAAACATAATTAAGATTACAGGGATTGGTTCAAAAGGAGCGAGAATCATGGGGTTTAATAAAGATTATAAAGAGTGGGATGAACAGCTGCCATCTAAAGAAGTAGAACCTGAAATCCCTGATCAAACTAAACCAGTTAAAAAAATAAATATGATGAAGAAAATACTTATTACAAAATGGCCGTCTACTTTCATGAAAAAGTTTCTGTAGTTGCAAATGAAGCTGGCATATCTCATTTAATTAAAAAGTCCAATATGCAATCTTGGGCTGATGATATGCGAAAGTTAATTGAAATAGATCAAGTTGATAAGCACTTGGCAAAACAAGTCATGGATTGGGTTACACAAGATTCTTTTTGGCGCACCAACGTTTTATCAGCAAAAAAACTTAGAGATAAATTTATGGAATTAGCTATAAAAATGAATGCTGATAAAAAGCCTGCTCAACCAAAACAAAAACCTCAATATGATCCGAGAGATAAAGAAATAGAGTTCCAACGTTGGTTACAAGATGGGAATGATCCAAATGACTTTGATTGGAGCAACTGATTACGAACTTGATGCGGAAAAATCGGTGCTAGGCGCAATCTTTCTTGAACCAAGTGTGATTGATGACATTGTTTTTCTTGAATCAAGGGACTTCATTAGCGCGCGTCACCAACAGATTTATAGAGTAATGAAATGGCTAGATAATAAAAATCAGCCTATCGATATTACTACTGTTACTGAGCTGTACATGCAGCATAACAAAATGGACGAGGTAAGCATTTCTTATTTAGCGGAATTAGCCGTTTCCTGTCCTACTGCTGCAAATGTCGTGTCATATGCCAATATTGTTCGATCAAGGGCTATTCGAAGACGAGGAACAGATATAGGGCAAAAAATTATGAACCTAGTACATGAAGATTTTGAGACTGACGATGATTATTTTGCTGAAATCGAAAAACTAGCCTCAGAAGTAAGGCCCGAAGATGATGGCAAGATGCAAAGTTTAAAAGAGTCACGTCATGGATATTTTGCACATCTTTTGAAACGAGCTGAATTTATACCTACTGGATTCAAACACTATGACAAATGGGCGCATGGTCTTTGGAGAGGTTGGTTGTTCGTTAGTGCTGGACGTCCTAGTGTTGGTAAAACAGCAATGCTTCTCCAAAGAATTATGGGTGTGGCCAAGAGTGGTCCAGTATTAATTTGGTCACAAGAAATGGACAAGTACCAATTGTTTGATCGGATGATTTCAAATTCAACAGGCATTCAATACGGCCGCATAAAAAATAAGGACTTAAAGCCTGATGAATTAGGAGTCATTGAGTTTGCTTATAAAGAGTTAGAAAAGTTACCAATCTTTGTCCAGGATTCATCAGGTGTAACAATCGAGGAAGTAAGGGCTACAGCAAGGCGTTTTAAAAAGCGATATGGGCAAATTGCCATGATTGCTGTGGATTATCTGCAGATTATGAAGATTCCCCAACGTAAAAATGAGACTAGGGCGCAAGCTATTGGAAATGTAACGACTACTGCCAAGCAAATAGCGCGTGATATGAATTGTTGCTTCATGATGTTATCGCAGATGACCAGGGAAAGTGACAATGTTAAAAAGCCGCAGCTATCACACTTAAAAGAATCATCATCCATTGAACAAGATGCAGATGTTGTTGAATTTTTATGGCATGATCCAGCTGACAAAATGCCACAAGGTAAGGTCATTCAACAGTTTTTTGCAAAAGGACGAGATATAGGAATAAATGAATTTAAGTTGCTGTTTATGGGGTGGAAACAAAAGTTTATTGAACTGGATAAACAGTAGAAAACTATTTGTTTAGAGCTGAACAGGAGGAATGAAATTGGGTGGTTCATTTCCTAAGTTATCATATAAAAATTTGCAAACGATAAAGCATGCGCTACAGGAATATTTAAAGCGTGATGGCATCACTGAAAATGATAAGACAAGTGAACAAGCTTTGTTATTGAAAATTAATGATGAAATCAAATTAATGCGTGAAAGGCATCGTTTTTGAAAGAAAATGTGCAAAAGGAAGGGGGCAAAGAAATGGCATCGATAGAAATGTTATTAAACAAAACACTTATCTCAATAGAGCAGGATGGCAATGATGAACTATATTTCCTAACAGCCGAAGGAGATAAATTCAAGATGTATCATGAACAAGATTGTTGTGAAAGTGTTTGGTTAGAAGAAACTATCGGGGATTTAGAAGATTTAATTGGTAATCCTTTATTAATGGCTGATGAAGTAATAGAAAGTCCTCCTGAAAGCGACAATTACGAAAGTGCAACTTGGACATTTTATAAGTTCGCTACTATTAAAGGCTATGTGACTTTATGTTGGGTTGGTGAATCGAACGGATATTATTCTGAATCAGTAAATTTTCGCAAAGTTAATTAATAAAGGATTTGGAGGATCGTTATGAGATTCATAGGTATAGATCCATCTACTAAAACAGGATTTGTTGCACTTGATGAAAATGGCCAGGTACTTAGAGCCAAAGAATTAACAGGCATAGGTGATAAAGATCCTTATCGAATGATTACCCTTATTGACGAGGTTATGGCCCATATGCGAAAGGGAGACATCATTACAATTGAGGGATTTGGTTTTGCAACACAGCAGGGCATCCAGCTTGGCGGAATTGGTTGGGGTATGCGAATGTCTCTAACTAGACGAGGCTTTAAATACTATGAAGTGGCACCTAATGCTGTTAAAAAATTTGTAGGTGTAACAGGCTTCACAGGCGAAGTAGGGAATAAAAAGCGCCTTACTGGTCCAGAGAAGAAAAAAGTCGTTATGAAAGCTGTAAAAGATCATTTTGGCTTCTCACATAAAAGCGACAATGTTGTAGATGCATATATTTTAGCTCAAATTGCAAGAATCATGTACCAGTTTAATAGACCTGATTTTATTGGTTGTCCTGTCTATCAAGCAGAGGTAGTTAAATCGATATTAGGAAACAAAACAATTGAAATGGAGAGTGTGAAGAATGGCTAAAGTTGAATTAAATGTCCTTTTTAAAAAGATACAAAAGGATGATAAAAAAGAAGTTTTAGAGTTTCATATCTTGGGTGATGATGTTCAATATAAATCTGAATTAATTGGTATGGCAGGCAGCATTGTAATACTTGAACTGGGTGATGTTAAATTATCTGCAGAGATGAAATCAATTCAGCGCGATAGCAAGAAAGTCGTGTTGAAATTTGAAGCCAAAGGCGATAGTGAGGAAAAGACTATCAAACTTTATCCAAAAGCAGGCTTTAATGTGAAGATTTCACTTGAACAAAGCCAAATGAGCATTGAAGAATTTGAGGAACAGCATGAGGGTATTGAATATCAGGTTGATGGAGATGGAAGTGTGTCGGTACCAACTGATCAAATGAGCATTAAAGATGTCAATGAGACAGAAAACAAAGATGATTTACTAGATTGATACTAATTGCCCTGGTAGATGCCAGGGTATCTTTCTTGTAGAAGGGGGAAATCTGTTTTGGATTTTGAATTGCCTGAATTAGATAGAAAAGCAACGCAAGCAGCTGTCGAGCGAGAATTAGAAAAATACCGCATTTTTAAACATTTAACTTTTGAAGAAAAAGAAGCAGCTACAACATCACATATTAATGACATTGGTGGAGGGAAAGGCAATTTAACAAGTGACCAAACAGGCTCAGTGGCCATTTACAACGTTGATGAAAAGAGTGCAAGACGTAAATATTGTGAGCGTATAGAACGTGCTGTAAAAAGGCTACCACCAATGGAAAGATTCTTGATTGAAACAAGATACATGGCTGATGATGCCGAATACTTAACAGATATGAAAGTCTATTGTTTTAAATTTCAACCACCAATTTCGCCGCCTACTTACGATAAAATTCGTTGGAAAGCCTTTTACAAATTAGCTTTAGACTTAAACATTGCACGTACAATATAGAAAAAAATTGAAAAAGAATTTTAAAATATTTAAAAAGCCTTTTAAAGCATTTGGTTTTATACATGTTAAATTAATATCATCGGGAATTGATTAAGGGAGACCTTAGTTGATTCCTTTTTCATTTCCATAGTGTTGACTGTCGCGGATTAGCGTCACCTTTTATGTCGCTAATTAGCGTCTACTTATGTCGCGGATTAGCGTCTAGTAATGTCGCTAATTAGCGTCTAGTGAAACGAGTTTCTTCTATATATGCAAAATCTCTAAAGAAAACAATAAAGAAAACAATAAAGAAAACTAACTAGCAAATACATTTTGCTAGTTATAGATTTTGTATTTTAAAGAAAATTTAAAAGTCTCCCTACTTGGTGTAATTTTAAAAGGTCTTTCAATAATCGAAATACATAATATTGCACTTCGTAAAGATTTATTTCTTATTTTCATTTTTTACTAACTAAACACTCGAACTTTATCCTTCATGATTGATGAAAATTCCCGATATAATAAATGAGCCTTGTGAATATAATGGTAAAAAATAGTTGGCAATTAATCGATTCTGATTGCATAAAAATTGTAAGTTGTGTAGTATAATAAGGAATAACAGGAATATGGGGGAGTTGGTTATGGATATTAGAGCATGGTTAGGTGGTAATAATCACCATGGTAATGGACAAATTCATGAGAAAATAAATGAACTGTCACAACTCTATGTCACGGCCGTAAAAGAGTACTTTTCATTAGACGACATCGGAACAGACTTTAATGAATTTTGTGTAATTATTAAAAATAAAAAAATTAAGGCTGACCAAGAAGGATTTAGGGAATGGTTTTTAGATAAAGGATCCCTATTCTTAAAAGATTTAATAAAAAAACAGTATAAAGATTGTGAAAAAGCCATTGCAAAGATGGATTATGAAATGTACATTCTTTCTGATGAGTTGGATATGGAATATCCCGATGATTTAGTGGCATCGCTTATTTCTATTACTGAAGAAGTACCAACTTATCTAATAGAAAATGTAACCGAAACTAAAATCAATCTAGATTGGAATTACAAAATTAATAAAATTAATATCTCTTATGTACACAATGATGAGATATTAGCAACAATAGAAGTAAATAATAGAGTTGCTAAACCAATAACTGGATATTATACTAAAGACGAGGAAGTTTTTAAGCCTAGTCTTGAGTATAATAATTGGTCTGATTTTCATGGTTTTAGAACAGACATATTAGACTTAAAGGCTAAGAAAGAACCTTCATATTCATTTGAGGGTTCTTTTTTTCTATAATCAATTAGGAGGATAGTCATGACTATTTTAGATTACTACAAGATAATTAAGAATTCGGTACAATTCAAAGAGGCGGATCTAGTTGCTATCAGGTGTTATAAGAATGACGTTAAAAACATGGAGGGTAGAGCTTCTGTTAATTTGAGATTTGAAAGAGAAACAAACCTACTTTCTGAAGATATTGCTGAAGTAAAATTAATAACATATCTTAGTCTTGAAAATGACTTTTTTAATTTCGAAATTGAGTATAAAGGTACATGTTACAAGTTAGATGAAACAATTTCAGAGGAAGAGTTTGAAAGATATGCACATGATCAAGTTGTTCCGTTATTGCTTCCATACGTACGTGAATGTATTAGTAGCTTAATGTCCAAAATGAATATTCCGGTGTTTACAATTCCTACAATAGATGTTCTAGATACTTTAGAAGCTAATAGTGTTGAAAGAGTTAACTCCTATAATGAATAGAATCTTTTTTATTAGGAAGGATTATTCAACACCCGGACATATAATCAAATCTGTAAAATTATTGTCTGATCATTTTAAGGTAGACAGAGAGTATCTTTCTGATTACCTATCTGTACTCAGGTTTTCGAAAAGATGGAAAATCGCGACTATGGTGAATGATTTGCAAGTTTGGGAAAATAATTTTACAAAAATATATTCAACAGGGACATATAATATTGTTAAATTAACTAAAGAAGCTTTTTTGAGTTGTACCTCTAAAGATGAAATCGATAGTTTAAGAGGAGCAATAGTTGAAGCTATTATTATAGGATGCTTTGAGGGACATGAAAATTTAAAATTCGAAAATTTTGGTTGGGGTGCTAGTGTAAACATTAGAGAAGATGACACCGAAATTCAATTAAAATATTTATGTTCCCAACGTGAAAAGGATGAATGTGATAATAGACTTACAGTGGATTTTGGATACTGGGATGGTAATCACGGACAATTTTTTGAATGTAAAGTGGAACCTAAAACAATTGGATGTAAAGAAGTAAATTATATGAAATATCTTAAAGAAGAATTAAGAAAAAGAGGATTCTCCCATGAGATATTTTTCGTTAGTCCAAAACCTGAAAGTGCTATTTTATTACAATTAGATAATTATGATCTTGGACCTACATTTAAGCCATTTGGTATAAATAGCATGAGAGCAATTCTAAAACAAAAGCAGAAATTAAAAAAATGTGTTTGAAGTATGCT
Organism: Lysinibacillus sp. AR18-8; assembly: GCF_001705465.1. NCBI lineage: Bacteria > Bacillati > Bacillota > Bacilli > Caryophanales > Bacillaceae > Lysinibacillus > Lysinibacillus sp. AR18-8. The sequence goes on along the minus strand of NZ_MDGU01000008.1, from coordinate 178,900 downwards.
AAAGTCTACATCAAAATGATGTGGGCTTTTTATTATGCCTTAAAAGGTGGTGAGAAGATCATGACCATGATTGTATACATGACACTAGCATTGGACTTAATCATACGTGCACTCATTGTAATGTTGTTGATTGCTGGTATTGTTCATGCAGTTGTTTCTATTGGAGAGAAAAAGAAAGCTGTTAATGAGCTCACAGTTATATCTAAACGGCTGCACATTCTTATGGACATTCCTATTAAGAAGGCTAGAGAGTTCATGAAGGGTAATGATAATCACAAGGAGTAACACATGAACCATCATAAACCCAGTGATACCAAGGCTTTGGGTCCTTTCCAGGAGGGAGGGGTTATGCGGGGCTAGCGACGCCCGCGGCTTGCCTGTTTTTATTTTAAAAATTTTACTTCGGAACTTCGGAATTGGAGGTGTGCAAAATGGATGGATTTAAGGAAGAGAACAATCAGGTTTTAGTATCAACAAAACGTCTTTGTGAACTACTTGAAGTAAGTGATAGAACGCTAACAGATTGGAAAAGACAAGGGTTGACGCAGCATGCTAGGGGTTGGTGGAATTTGCAACACGTCCTGAAATGGCGCGGTGAAATATACAATGCCGATTCCGAAGTGAGTAAATCCGCAAACCTTCAGCAAATGAAATTAGAAGCTGAAATTGCCTTCAAGCAGGCACAAGCTGAATTAACTAAAATGAAAAATGAAATTGCTGAAGGGAAGTATATCGAGAAAGAAATTGTGGAAGCAGAATTGACTCGCTTCTTTTTAATTTTCAAAAAATCAGCTTTAATGTTGCCACGTAAATTGATGGGATTTGTTACTGGATATTTGGAACCACTGGAAGTTAGACGAGTGGAGCATCAAATGACAGAGCTTGTGAAAGATGCGTTGAATCAGATGAGTGTGGATGGTGTGTACAATGCCAAAAAGAAATAAACACAAACTTCCTGAGTTCATAAAAAAAGCGCTACAGTTTTTGAAGGCTCCAGAAAATTTAACAGTAAGTGAATGGGCTGAAAAGTATCGCAAGCTGGATGTGAAAACAAGTGCGATACCAGGTCCATGGCGAAACGAAATGACGCCTTATTTAGTTGAAATCATGGATGAATTTAACAACCCAGATACAGAAGAAATTGTATTCGTAAAGCCTACTCAAGTGGGTGGAACGGAAGTCTTGTTGAATGTCATTGGATATGTTGTGATGCAGGATCCAAACCCTGCAATGGTTGTTTATCCAACAGATGATTTAGCTGAGTCTATTTCAGAAAACCGTATACAGCCAATGTTTCAGTTGTCACAAGAATTGAACAAACGATTCAAGAAAAATGAATCAAACCGTTCCGAATTACAGTTTGATGGGATGTATCTTTCTTTGACTGGTGCAAATTCACCATCATCTTTATCTTCAAAAGCCATACGTTACTTGTTACTAGATGAAGTCGATAAATATCCAGGGGCATCTAAAAAAGAAGCAGATCCAATTAAATTAGCGCGTGAACGTACAAAAACCTTTCCGAATAGTAAATTATTCATTACTTCAACACCAACTGTTAGAACTGGCCATATAAATAAAGCAAAAGAAACATCAGACGTGATTAAACATTACTTTGTTCCATGTGTCCATTGTAACGAATTTATTGAGTTGAAATTCCAACAAATAAGATGGCCAAAAGAAGAAAGCATGAGTGAAGTGGATCGCGCTGAGTTTGCTAATTATGTATGCCAAGAATGCGGCTGTGTGATTACAGACCAGCATAAAATGCAGATGATTAAGCAAGGTAAATGGCAAGTTGTTCAGCAGCGTACACAATATCCACGAAAAGTTTGTTACTGGATGAATACTTTATATTCTCCCTTTGTTACATTTGGTGAAATAGCTAAAGAATTTTTAACAACAAAGAACGATCCAGAATCCTTTCAAAACTTCACGAATTCTTGGCTAGCTGAAGTATGGGAAGATACCAAATTGAAAACTAATGCAGATATGGTTAAGGAAAGACAAACTGATATTCCTGAATTTACGGTCCCAGAATGGGCCGAACTATTAACTGCAGGTGTCGATGTCCAGGAAACAAGTTTATACTATACAATTCGAGCTTGGGGAAAATATATGACTTCTCAATTAGTTGCGAAGGGCCAAGTGCCAAGTTTCACTGATATTGAAAACATCATGAATGCAGAATTTTATAAAGAGAATGGCGAAAGAATGATAGTAAATGCAGCTGGAATTGATTCAGGGGACCAAACCGATGAGGTGTATGATTTCTGTGCACGAAATAGTGAATGGGCTATCCCAATCAAAGGTGTTGGTGATGGACTTCATCACTTCCGCATTAGTATGGTCAATCGAACAACATCATCAGCGCATGGTATGCAATTAATTCTTATTGATGGTGGTAAATATAAAGACATGATTGCATCACGTATGAAAAAGAAAAACGGTACTGGATCATGGATGGTTTATAAAGGCATTGATGATGACTATGCGGAACAAGTTACTGCAGAACATAAAGTTAATGAAAAACGTAGTGGCCGAACCGTTTCTATATGGGTAAAGAAAACTTCCCATGCAGATAACCACTACCTTGATTGTGAGGTCTATGATTTTGCAATGGCGGATGTTTTAGGCGTTAGGACGTTGCATTTATTGCAAGAAGAAACACCACCTGAAGCGAATGTTAATGAGGTTGCTGAGGAATTTAATAATGATTGGCTGGGTGGTAATAAAAAATGGTTAGATGAGTTTTAAAAATGCCCCTGAGGTAACAGAGGCAAAGTCTATATTTTAACTAGTAATTTTAACACCAACAATTAAATCTTCATAGCCAAAGTCATCTGAATATATAACTTTTAAATAATTCTCATTTTCAAGATTTTTAAGGTATGCCTCAATAAGTTGATGATTATCCTGGCCATATATTTTGCAAGTTTCAATAATATCACCAAACGAAATAATAGAACCGTATTTAGCAAAAGGTTTGGCAGGGATATTTTTTAAGATATTGATTAAATTCATATAATCACCTCACTTTCAAAGTGATTATAACAAATTTTGGGAAGGAGTTGAGAGGCTATGAGTATTTTAGAACAATTGCAACAAGTAAACAATGCTATTGCAGCCATTGAAATAGGTGGTCAGGAATATCAAATCGGTTCAAGACGGTTGAAGCGTGCTGATTTATCCTTGCTTTATCAGCGACAAAAGGAATTACAAGGGCAGTTAGAGGCTGAAAAATCTGATGGTTTTGGCCTGGTCAACACATCTGTCGCTATATTTGATCGAAGGTAGGTGTGTTAATGAATTGGTTAGATAGAACAATTGCTTGGTTATCTCCTGAATCTGCATATAAACGTTTGGGTTATCGAAAAGCCGTTAATGACATGCGTTCATATGACGCAGCTGGGGATGATCATTTAAACGCAGGGTGGCGAGCTGTAAATGCAAAAGCTGAATCTACTGATGGAATGTATCGCGATACAATTCGTGCGAGAAGCCGTGATTTAGAACGAAATAGTGACATTTTAGAAAGTGTTGTCTTGGCATTTGAACGAAATGTCGTTGGTGGAGGCTTTAAGTTGCAAGCGAAAACTGAAAATGAAGATTTGAATACAGCTATAGAATCATTATTCAAATTGTGGTGCCGTCCTAAAAATTGTGATGTCACACAACAACAGAGTTTTTCAGAAATATGTCAAATGCTTGTGCGACGCCAAAAGGTAGACGGTGGGATTATTGTAGTTTTGAGATATATTGATGATGGTGTTGTACCTTTATCATTACAAATCTATGAGGTAGATGATTTAGATACAATGATTCCTACAACTACGACAAAAAAGATTGTGAACGGTATTGAATACAATGCCTATAATCGGCCAGTTGCCTATTATCTAAAAAAATATGATGCATATGGAAACTATATCGGTACATCTGAGCGAATTGACGCTAAAGATGTGCTTTTTTTATTCAAGAAAAAACGTCCTAGTCAGTTACGGGAAATGAGCGAATTATCGTCTACGCTCCCACGTGTACGCGACATGAATCAATTTATGGAAGCTGTATCTGTAAAAGAACGTGTTGCAGCATTGTTAGCGGTTTTAATAAAGCGAATAACGCCTAATAATGGTGGAGGTCTTGGACGAGGAACTGGCCAACCTGATAAACGGACTGGATATGCAGGAAAAATGCTTAGTCCAGGTATGATGATGGAATTGAATCCAGGGGACGATGTTCATGTTGTTCAGCCTCCAGCACAGGCCGCTAACTCAGCCGAATTTATTCGTTTACAACAGCGCCTTTCAGGTTCGGCTCAAGGCATTTCCTATGAAGTTGCAGCACGTGATATGTCACAAGTCAACTATTCATCAGCTCGCCAAGGGCTATTAGAGGACCAAAAAACGTATTTAATGCAGCAACAATATTTAATCGATCATTTTTTTATCCCTGTCTATGAGGCTTTCATTGAATCAGCTGTTTTGGCTGGGAAGATCAGTATTAAAGACTTTCATACTAAAAAAGAGAACTACCTACAGCATGAATGGATTGCACCAGGTATGAAATGGATTGATCCTCTTAAAGAAGCAAATGCAAATAAAATAGCGCTGGAAACAAATCAAACTACTCTTGCAGAGATTGCAGGGAATACGGGGAACGATTGGCGTGAAATCATTGATCAGCGTGCACGTGAAATCGAATATATGAAAGAAAAGGGGGTGATAAATAGTGAATCCGCAACAAAATCCGAAGAAATCGACAAACTCATTGAGGAAACAGATGACGAAAAACCAGAAGATGAATCGTGATTTATCCTTTGATATTCGCTCATTAGATGACGATAAACGGACATTTGAGCTGTCTTTTTCATCAGAAGAACCATATCAACGTTGGTTTGGTCCTGAAATTCTCTCACATGAACCAGGCGCAATTGATTTAAGTCGATTAAATGAAATTGGTGTTCTTTTATATAACCATAATCGTGACAAAGTAATTGGCCGTATCGATAAAGCGTGGACAAAGGATAATCGAGCTTATGCGCAAGTTACCTTTGATGAAGATGATGAATCAGATGTGATTTATCAAAAAGTAAAATCTCAAACTCTTAAAGCTGTATCAGTCGGTTATCAAGTTGAATCATGGGAAGAAGTGGCACCTGGTAAAACTTCTGCAAATGGTCGCCACGTGGGACCGTGTAGCGTTGCTTTGAAATGGCAGCCATATGAAATTAGTATCGTTTCTGTGCCAGCTGATGCATCAGTAGGAGTAGGCCGAGATATGGAAGATGAATTTGAGCAAGAAATACAAGAAAAAGGCGACTATTCGTATTATGAACGCCAAATTTTACTTAATGAAAACCTATTTGGAGGGATAAAATAATGAATTTATTACAAATGTTAGCACGTCAAAAGGCGATTGTTGATGCTGCAAAAGCAGAGGGAAATCGTGCATTATCAGTTGAAGAAAAGCGAGAATTTGATGAATTACAAAGTAAAATTGATGCTCTCCGTGCACAAGGTGATCCAAATGAGCCAACACCAGCACCAACACCAGTAGATAACTCAGAGCGTGCACTTGCGGCCGAACGCCAACGTGCACTTGAAATCACATCTCTTTGTCGAGACTTTGGTTTAAATGCTGAAGATTATATTAAAGATGGCCATACAATTGATCAGGTGCGTCAATTCATTCTGGAAAAGCAAATTAAAGATCGCGCGCCACAACCTTCAGGTATTCAAATGGGAAAAGATGAGCGTGATAAATTCCGTGATGCAGCTGCAGATGGACTAGCTTTACGTGTTGGAATGAACGTTGAAAAGCCGAATGATGGCGCTGGAGAATTACGTAATTTATCATTACGTGAATTAGCAAAGGAATCACTCATTATCGAAGGTGTAAATAACGCTTATCGATTAAGTGATGATGAACTTTTACGCCAACATTTAACGCCAACATCTCTATTTACAAACATCATCGATCAAACTGCTCGTAATGTTTTCCAACAAGCATATACAGACGCAGCTACAACATACCAACATTGGACACGTCGTGGAACATTAACTGATTTCCGTCCTACTAAAACATATCAAGTTGGTACTGCAGGGGAACTATTGTTAGTGTCAGAGAATGGTGAATTGAAACATGATGATCCTAATGGTGTTGAAGGTCCAACACGTCAATTATTAACTTATGGCCGTCAATTCTCCATGTCACGTCAAGCATTTATTAATGATGATGTAAGTTTCATTGAAACTAGACCAGCCCTATATGCTCAATCAGCACGACTTGGTATTAACCGTTTGGTATATCAAACTCTAGCTAAAAATCCAGCTATTTGGGATGGTAAGACACTCTTCCATGCGGATCATAAAAATGTTATGGCCACAGGCGGAGCCCCATCAGTTGATACATTATCACAAGCACGTCAGCTATTAAGAAAACAAACGGCTGCAGGTGGCGATGTGAAGTTAAATATTCCTGCACGATTCATGTTAGTACCAACTTCACTTGAAACAAAGGCAGGTCAATTAATTGGTTCAACTGTGGATCCATCACAAGCGAATCCTAATATTCCAAACCCATTCTATAATCAATTTACAATCGTTTCAGATGCAGAGCTTGATGATGCAAGTGTAAATGGCGAATTAGAATGGTATGTAACATCAGATATTTTACGTTCACCAATTCAAGTTGATTTCCTAAATGGGAAAGATATGCCGACGATTGTCATGAAACAAGCACCAGCTGGCCAACTAGGTTTCCTATGGGACATTTATATGGATTATGGTGTAACAGTTGTAGATTATCAAACAGTAGTTAAAAACAACGGTAAATAAGGAAGGGGTTAAGACAAAATGGCGCAAGCAAAATATGTACAACGTGGCGAAACAATTGATTTTATTAATAACACTAGTGCGGACATTGTAGCAGGCGAAGTTATCTCCTTATCCAACCGCATTGGTGTTGCGGCTACTGCAATTCCTGTGGGTACAAAAGGAGCTATCAATGTAATGGGTGTGTATGATTTACCTGCCCTTACTACAGAAGCATTTACGATTGGCCAAACTGTTTATTTTAAAGATGGCAAGGTACAGGCTACCGAAACAGATGCTACACCTGCAGGTTGGATTATTGAGCCAAAATCACAAGCTGGAACTATTGCCCGAGTAAAAATCGATTAGTGGAGGTAATGATATGGCCATTATTTTAGAGTCAATCACTCATGTATGGTTCGCTGGACGAATGATTCCGCCAGGTGAAGTTTTTTCAGCAGATGATGCCTTTGCTACTAAATTAATCGAGGGTGGTTCTGCAAAAGTAGCAAATGCAGTAGATAGTAAGGATGAACAACCAAAAGGTCGCCGCGTGAGAAAAGCAGATGATGATCATGAATAAGACTTTTAAAGATTTCTTATTACAAGATGTAAATAATGTTTTTTTAAATGAAAATGAGTTTGCAGAAACGGTCATCATCAATAAAAATGCAATGAAAATTGTTCGTGATAGTGATGAAATGGTCCAATTTAATACTGATAAGAAGTTGGCTTCATGTGATGTAGTTTTTCATGTGGAGTCCTCTTATTTTAGAGGTATTCCGCAGCCTGAAAGGATAATGGAATTTGAGGGGAAAGAATATCGAATAAAAGTTGTCCGTAATAATTTAGGAATGCTAACAATTGGACTAATGAGGTACACAGAATGAGTATGTTGATTCAAGTCGATGCAGCTGCTTTAAGGGATGTTGAACAGAGACTTGGTCAATTTGCTAATCGAGCTCCCAATGCGATAGCCAATTCATTAAATCGAGCATCCACCAATACCGCCAGCAATATTACGAAAGAAACACGATCAAAATATCATCTTAAACCTGCAGATATTAAAGCAACATTAAAAATTACAAAGGCAAGTAAATCTGTTTTATCAGCAGAAGTAAGATCTAGTGGTAAGGCTGTACCGTTAGACCGATTTAAAGTATCACCTAAAACAGTCAATCCCAAACGAAAAAGCCAGTTAAAAATTGCTGTTAAAAAGAATGGGATGAAACAAGTTTTAGGAGCATTTGTAGCTAATTTACATGGTATTAAACTATTTAAACGTGAAACGAATAAAAGGTTACCGATTGCAAGACTTTTTGGTCCTTCAATACCTCAAATGATTGGAAATGAGGAAACGGTACGAAAAATTAATGAACAATCATGGATTACGTATGAAACACGTTTGAATCATGAAATCAATCGAATTTTAGGGCAATTAGGAGCGAGTTAAATGACAGTTGCTAACATACAAAATGCTTTAGTTGATAGACTAGCTGAAATATTAAAAGATTTCCCTTTGAAAACTTCCTATAACAATCAAACACCATTTAAGATTTTTCGTCATAAGATTCCTGAAAGAACAAGTGACAAATTTAATTACTCAGATGAGGATACACATGATGAAGTGTATCCTTTTTGTTTGGTTAAAATCGATCAAGGACAAAAAGAGAGTAATGAAAGTTTAGAGGAAAATGTGTTGAATATTTTAATTGGTGTGAAAAATGAGGGTTTGGAGGGAGAGGGATATGATGATGTAATGGCTTGTATTCAAGCCATTTGGAATGACTTCAATCGCAATCCTATTTTAGAGAATAAGTATCTATTCAAGTATCCATTAAGTTGGGCACTGGATGGAAGTGAAGAAGAACGCCATCCCTTTTATTATGGTGGCGTACAACTGACCTTTGAAAGTAGGTCATTAACACAAGGAGGGTTTATAAATGGCCAATGAACGTATTAAAAACCAAGTAGAGCCTGTTTCTCCTGAAGTAGTAAGAGAAACGATAGAAAGTGCCCTTCCAACGCATTCAGATGGAGGCGTTGTAGAGCAAGATAAATCAGCAATTATTTCTAAGGAAAATGTTATTCCAGCAACAAGTATTACACAAAAAATCTATGTTGGCCCTAATGTACTAGGCTTGCCAACATACACGGTGGTTGAAACAACTTTTACACCACATATTAATAGTTTTATTGAGAAATGCCCTGAAATAGAAAAATTATTCGTGCCGATTTTAGAAATGGCAGAGGTAGAAAGTCGGACTAAAGTAAAAGGTACTTTAGAAAATCGTTATTATAATGCAATACGAGAATTCTATTCAGTACCAAGGAAGGGGGCTAACTAATGGCTGGCTATCAACACGGGGTCTATACACATGAGTTACCAACATCTATTAAGCCACCTGTAAAATCAACTGCTGGATTAACTGTTATTGTAGGTACTGCTCCAATCCATTTGACAGAAGATCCTGCATCTTTGGTGAATAAACCAATGTTTGGCTATACGTATTCAGAATGTGTAAAGAAAATGGGTTATCTTGATGATTTTGATAAATATACAATTTGTGAGTCAATTAGTTCGCATTTCGCGCTTTTTGCTGTAGCTCCATTGGTAATGATTAATGTTTTAGATCCTGAAAAGCATTCTGTTCCAGGAACTAAACAATTACCTGTAATTAAAAATGAAGCTGTACTTAAAGAAGATGGGGTACTTAAATCTACTATTGTCGTTAAAAGTGTTGATGATGCCACTACGTATGAAGATTATGAGGTGGAATTTGACGATAATGGCCATTTGCACATTTTTACTTCAGCCGCTAACGAAATCAAAGTGGAATACAAAAAGTTAGATCCTTCACTGGTCACTAACGCAGATATTATTGGCGGTGTATCACAAGAAGGAAATCTAAAAGGACTTGAATTAACAAACGAAGTATTTCCAAGGTTCCGCGAAGTACCAGGAATACTTATTGCTCCTAAATATTCAACAGATCCTGCTGTAGCTGCTGTTATGAAAGCCAAAGTAAGTAATATTAACGGTTTGTTTGGTGCTACTGCATTTGCAGACCTCTCAACAACTGAAGTAAAAGATTACACACAAGCCCCAATGGTAAAAAATCAAAATAATTTAGATAACGAAGATTTACTAGTGTTTTGGCCAAAAATATCTCTTGGTGGAAAACAGTATCATATGTCAACACAAGCAGCTAGTTTAGCAAACCTAGTTGATGCAAGCAACGAAGGTTATCCATGTGAAGAGTTTTCAAATAAAAACTTACAAATGGATGCAGCTGTACTAGAAGATGGTACAGAAATTTTACTTAGCTTGGAACAAGCAAACTATCTAAATGGCCAAGGTATCGTCACAGCACTTAACTGGACTGGAGGTTGGCGTGCTTGGGGTCATCGGACATCTGCTTATCCAACAAATACTGATCCAAAGGATGCCTTTATTTCAGTACGTCGTGTGTTTATTTATGAGCAAAATCAATTTATTCTTTCGTTTTGGAATAATGTAGACAAGCCAGGAAATCCAAAACTAATTGAAAATATTGTTGATAGTAAAAACATTGATCTTAACAGCAAAAAGGCACGCCAATTAATCTTGGGTGGTCGAATTGAGTTTGCAGAAGAAGAAAACGCTACAACCGATCTAATGGATGGCTCTTATGCTTTCCACTTGTATCTCACACCAGGAACACCAGCGCGCGAAATAAAAGGATTATTTGAATTTGATCCTGGTTATTTCAGTGCGCTTTTTAGTTAGGAGGAAACTAAATGAATATACAAGATCAATTAGTAACTCAATACTCAGTTTGGAAGAATGTAACGGATTACCTGGGTGCAGGCGAGGTTGAGCTACCGTCTTTTGAGGCACTTACTGAAACAATGAAAGGTGCTGGCATTGCAGGTGAAGTGAATGCGCCTGTTGTGGGACATTACGGATCTCAAACTTTAAAAATTAACTGGCGAACAATTACAAAGGATGCCATTGCGCTTGCAGAACCTAAAGCCCATTCGATAGATTTACGTGCAAACCAACAATTATTTGATGCAGGTAAAGGTGAATATGTAAATCAATCAGTTGTTATTAAAACACGTTGTGTACCTATAAATCTTAATCCTGGGAAACTTGCTATCGGTGCTTCTACAGAAACAGCCAATGAGTTTGAGGTACATTACATCAAAATTATGATTGATGGAAAAACAGTGATTGAAATTGATAAATTTAATTTCATTTGTGTAATAAACGGAAAAGACGTTTTAGAACAAGTACGAAAAAACATTGGATTATAGGAGGAAAATGAACAATGAATGATAAAACAAATGTTGAAATGGTGGACAACCAAGCCTTAGAGACGCAGATTACTTTAAAACGACCAATTGTATTTGAAGATCAAACAATAAATCAAATTAATTTAGATTTTGAAAGTCTAACTGGAGAGGATATTGAAAAAGCCGAGGCTCAATTTAATGCTGAAGCACCACAAAATTCAATGGTTATGGTAAAAGAAATGTCTAAGCCTTTTCTAGCTATTGTGGCATCAAAAGCAGCGAGAGTTCATGTTGATCTAATTCGTAAACTATCAGCACCTGATTACGCAAAGATTACAACACGAACATCGCTTTTTTTATTAGGTGGCAAATAGCCAAGGAACCAGCTGAAAGCATTCGTTTGATGTGTACTTATTGTGCATTACAAAGCAGAACACCAGTCGATTTTTATTTAAAGCTATCTATACGTAGGTTATTTGGTTGGTACAACACATTTAAACGGATCGATGCACAAAAGCCAAAGAAGCGAGGTGAAAGTTAGTGTCTAAAGTATTTGATATTGCTTTTAGACTTGGAGCAGAACTAACGAGTAGCTTTACCAACACTTTTAATGATGCTGGTGGAATGATGAAAGCGTTAGGTGGTGCCGCAGCTGCTCTTGGTGGTGCAGCTGCTCTTACTAATGCCATTTCACAAGTAGCTGATATGAGTCAAGAATTGGCCACTTTATCAGCTCAAACAGGCTTAATTGGTGATGATTTCGAGGATTTAAAAGGGACTGCAGAGAATTTATTTCGCAATAACTATGGAGATTCCTTTGAAGAAGTTACGGATGCACTCGCTAAGGTTAAGCAGAACATGCATGAATTAAGTGATGCGGATTTAGAGCAATTTACTGGTGAGGCTTTATCATTTGCCAAAACTTTTGACGAGGATATAAATGAAGTGACCAGGGCTGCTAACAATATGATGAGTAGCTTTGGTGTTAATTCAGCAACCGCAATGGACCTTTTTGCAGCAGGAGCGCAAAGAGGTCTTAATTTTTCTGATGAAATGTTAGATAACGTGGCCGAATATGCACCGTTGTTTGGAGAAATGGGCTATAGTGCTGACGAATACTTTGGAATCATGGAAAGAGGGGCCAAGGCAGGTGTTTACAATTTAGATTATGTAAACGATGTAATGAAAGAGTTCCAAATCAGGGTTAAAGACGGCTCAAAATCAACAGATGAAACCTTTTCTGCTATGAGTAAATCAACATTTGATTTGTGGGAAAGTTTTAACCGTGGGGAGGCATCTGTAGCAGATGTTGCAAGCGCTGTGACAAAAGAGCTCCAAGGCATGGATGACCAGGTTACAGCCAACCAATTAGCTGTGGCATTATTCGGAACGAAGTGGGAAGATTTAGAGTCTACAGCTATGTATGCGATGTTAGGATCAACCGATGCCATGGAGGGCTTTGAAGGAGCAATGGAGACAGTAAACCAAATACAGTTTAGTTCATTTAATGCGGCCATCCGAGGGATAGGCCGTATTTTATTTATGGATTTGGTTTATCCAATAGGAGATGCAGTTCTTCCATATCTCAATATATTTGCTCAATATTTAAAGGATAGGTTACCTAATGCTGTATCAAGGCTCAAAATGGTGCTCTCGGTTATTGGACCTGTTGTATTGGGTTTAGTGGGCGCATTTGCGGCTTACAAGGTCGGGTTATCTGCTATCGTTACCTACCAAAAGATATATAACACCATTCAAAAAGCAAGCACAGCTTTAATGGCGGCACATCGTACAGCTATGTTGGCCTCTACTTTTGCAGGTGGAGGATTTAAAGGAATGCTTGCAGCTGTATCCAGTGGAATGCGTGCATTTAATGCAGCCATGCTAGCCAATCCTGTTGTGCTTATCGTTGCAGGATTAGCCGCATTGGGCACTGGATTATATTTTGCTTATCAGAAGTCGGAAACATTTAGAAACGCCATATCTCCATTGCTAGCCCTGTTAAAAGAGACATTCATAAATGGTGTATCTGCAATAGGTTCAACTGTCATGAGCTACCTTCCAGTAATTATGGAGGCATTTTCTTCTTTAGGTGGAGCTATAATGTCAATCGCAACTGCAGCAATTCCCGTCTTATCAACCATTATTCAATCTGTATTTCCGATTATTGTTTCTGTAATTCAAACAGCAGTTCCAGTAATAGCTACGCTGATACAAGGAATCGCAATGATTTTCACTAATGTAGTAGTACCAGCTATTCAAGGTATTTTAACTGTAGTTCAATATGTGTTCCCATATATACAGATGGTAATACAAAATGCTTTGGCTATTGTAAACGGTGTGATACAGACAGCGATGGCGCTATTACAAGGTGATTGGGATGGTGCCTGGAATGCTATTCTTTCAACAGCTTCAACAATCATGAACAACATAATTTCATTCTTCCAAGGAATTAATCTGTATGATGTTGGGATAGCAATTATCAATGGATTGATCAACGGTATTAAATCCATGGGTGGGGCTGTTTTAGGCGCGATAGGTGATTTAGTACCTAAACCTTTGAAAAGCGCAGCTAGTAAGTTTTTAGGGGAGCTCCCTGGCTTTGCTGAAGGTGGTATCGTTGGTAATCCAACGTTAGCATGGATTGGTGAGGGCGGTGACACAGAGTCTGTAATCCCTTGGAATAATAGTCAACGAAGCAGAGACTTATGGCTACAAACTGGCCAAGCACTTGGCATGTTAAACAATGATGGAATGCTTGCAGATTTACAAAAACAAGTGGCACCCGATGCATCAATTATTAATCCTCAACAAGTAGCTGACTCTAGTGGTAATGGTGGAAGTATTGTTATTCATTATTCGCCACAGTACAGTGTACAAAGACCAGAGGATTTAGATAGTGTTAAACAACATGCGGATGCTGATAAAGACGATTTAGAAGCTCGTATTGCGGAAATACAACGAAATGAAAGGAGATTGTCGTTTGGGTAAGCTGTATAAGACAATTTCAGGTGATGAGTGGGATGTAATTTGTTATAAACATTACGGCACAGAAATGGTGATGGACCAAGTAATGAATGCCAACCCAAAACACATTCAAACAGTTGTATTTTCAGCTGGTATTGAGTTAATATTGCCTGAAATTGACACGATTAAAGAAATCGCTAATAAACCGCCATGGATGAGGTGATATAGTGACTAATACAAGACAAGCAATTGTCGTTATTTCTTACAATGGGAAAAACATAACAGCAGACTTAGCGCCTGATTTAACTTCATTTCAGTACAATGATAATGAAGGGAAAAGTGATGAAATCCAATTAGATTTGCAAGATCGTGAAAAGAAATGGCAGGATCCATGGTTACCAGGTAAAGGTGATAAGATACATGCTACAATCCGTCTTGAAAATTGGCGTAAAGAAAAAGAAGTGTCGCAGTTAAAATGCGGCACTTTTTATATTGACGATGTAAGTTTTAAGGGACCACCAGATAAAGTCTCAATTAAAGCTGTTTCAACACCTTTCGATGAAGGTGGTAAAGACACTGAGAAAACGAAAGCATGGGAAAATACAGATTTAAAGACGATTTTAACAGATGTGGCAAAATCAGCAGGGCTTAAATTATTTTTTGATGCTCCTAACCACAAATATAAACGTGTTGAACAATCAAAAAAAACTGACTTGGCCTTTGCTAAAGAGATCACCAAGAAAGAGGGTTTATCCATCAAGGTAACAAATGATCAGCTTATTGTTTATGACGAGTTGGAATATGAAAAGAAATCAGCCGTCCGAACAATTACCCGAGGTGAGGATGATATTAAATCATACGATTTTAAAGAAACTGCAGCTGAAGAACAGTATGCCAAAGTGGAGATTTCTTATTCTGATGCTACAAAAAAGAAAACCATAAAATACACCTATAATGTACCAGGTGTGAAAAGTGGACCTACCCTCAAGGTTAATAAAAAGGCTAAAAATTTAGATGAGGCTAAACGATGGGCACAAGCAGAAGCACGCAATAAAAATAAGCGTTCTAAAACGGGGAAAATTACATTGTTAGGTGACGAGAGATTAGTACAAGGGCTAACTATCGAACTAAAAAAGTTTGGTGCTTTTAGTGGTAAATATATTATAGAGTCTGCTGGACACAATGTAACAGGCGGTTATACAACAGATATTAATTTAAGGGGGGTGCTAAGTTATTAATGTCAAAGTCAATGCAATCAACTTCATTTGAAGCTGTTAAATACGGCATTGTTTCATCAATCAATCGTGCAAAGGCAACAGCAAGAGTACATTTTGAGGATTGTGATGATGCTGTATCAGATGAATTAAGTGTAATACCTTTCAGGACAATGAAAACGAAACACTACTGGATGCCGAGTGTAGGGGAGCAGGTTATAGTTTTATTTGCAGCCAATGCGCCTGACACGGGATTTATTATTGGTGCTGTATATTCTGATGTCGATACGCCTCCTGAAGAAATCGGAGAACAAGATTGTATAGGTATTTGGTTTGAAGATGGTACCATACTCAAATACGATTTGGATACTAAAACACTTGTTATGGATTGTACTGGTGAAATTAATATTGTGGCAAAACAACCTATAAATATTAAGGCAGAGAGTGATATGTTCCTAGATGGAAACCTACACGTTACTAAAGATATTATCGCTGGTGGGGTCAGTCTAGTGAATCACGTCCATCCATCTCCTGGAGGTACTACTGGTACACCAACGAAAGGATGATTAGATGATTGGGACATGGGGCAATGTAATTTTTTCTGTATCAGATAAGAAAGTCAATACATTTGATGGTTTTAAGCGTAGTGAATCAGCAAGATGGTCAAAGCATGATATACATGGCCAAAAATCAAAGTCTGAATTTACAGGCGTAGATAATGGAAAAGTATCTTTCACTATGCACTTTTCTGCCTTTCATGGCGTGAATCCTATCAAAGAATTAGATAAATTCATCAAGTGTGTGCGTAGTGGAGAAGCACACACTTTAATCATTGGAAATAAACGTGTTGGCGTTAATAAATGGTATCTGCCAAGCGTTGATCAATCATGGGACTATTTCGACAACAAAGGCAACATATTGAGTGCTGGTATTACAATAACGATGGAGGAATATGTATGACACAACAATATACATTAACTTACAATCCTTCAGTTATAAACTTTCGTCCTAATAGTGTATTGGAAGAAATCTTTCAAAATATAAATACAATCCTTGGTACGTCCAAATTTTCTGTACCTCTTTTTCGCAGTTTTGGGCTAATTGAATCATTTGTAGATAAGTCAGTAACGAACCTTCATCCGTTGTTTGTTGCAGAAATTTTCGAAGCAGTTGAAACATATGAACCGCGTGTGATTGTAGAGGAAGTAAAGCTAGATGTAAACGTGGATGGCCAAGCCTATCCAACAATAATTTTTAGTCTTAGAAATGGGGTGGTATTGTGACGGTTATTTTGCCTGAAATAAATTTTTTAACAACTAACCCTGAAGAACTGGCCAATGAATTCATTCAAATGTATGAACAAGAAGAAGGAAGGAAACTTGCACAAGCAGATCCATTGAGGCTCATTTTTTTAACTTGTGCATCTGTGATTACTAAACAAAACGTGGCCATAAATGACGCAGCCAAACAAAATTTACTTTACTATGCGCGTGGAGATATATTAAAGCACAGAGGGGCTGAATTTGATACACCTGTTTTAGAAGCAACAGCAGCGTCAACCACATTACGTATGCATTTGTCTTTACCTCTTTCAACATCAAAAATCATAAAGAAAGGGGAACTATTAGCTACTTCTAATGAAGGGGCTATTTTTTTTGTTTCTACACATGATGCTGTTATTGAAACGACAGATTTATTTGTTGATATTAATTTAAAGTGCACCATCACAGGTCCTGAAGGTAATGGTTTTGCTATTGGAGAAATCAACAGCTTAGTGAAGCCATTGCCATATATAAGCAAAGTTGAAAATATTACAGTTTCAGCAGGTGGATCACTAGAAGAAGATGAGGAATCATACCGAAATCGTATTTATTTAGCACCTGAAAAACTCTCTAATGCAGGGCCGACAGGAGCATATGAGTATTATGCAAAATCGGCATCACCATTGATTAGCGACATTTTTGTAGATTCTCCACAACCTGGTTATGTGAATATCAGCGTTTTATTAAAAAACGGAGAATTACCTTCAGAAGAAATTATTCAATTAATTTATGAAAAAGTGAATGCCAAGGACGTACGGCCACTAACAGATTTTATTACTGTAAGTGCTCCAGAAATAGTCACTTATGATTTAGATGTTGTTTATTACATCGAAACAAATGCGGTAGATAAAACACTCATTCATCAAAATGTTGAAAAAGCTATTGATGAGTATGGGAAATGGCAATCATCAAAGATTGGTCGAGACATCAATCCATCAAAATTGATTAGCGATTGCTATAAGGCTGGAGCAAAGCGAGTCGAGGTAAGGAAACCTTTTTTTATGGCTATTAATAAAGGCCAAGTTGCTGTTATGGAAAACAAAAATGTAACATTTGGGGGCTTAGAGGATGATTGACTTAAAACAAAATACGCTTTTACGTGAGATCCCCAATAACCTACTACAAGATGAAAAGGTTAAAAATTTAGCGAAAACATTGCAGACATCATTGGATCAAATGCGAGATTGGGCTTATAAAATTAACTACACGTTACATTTAGATAAATTAGATGATGCAGTGTTAGACCATTTGTTGTGGGAGAAACACATTGGCTGGAATGAAGGATTGTCGTTGGCTACTACACGCCAACAAAAAATCAATCTTATTCAAACAGCTATCAATACCCACCGACGCAAAGGAACACCTGCAGCAATCGAACAGGTCCTTGAAGCGTTAAATTTGCCTGGTGATGTGATTGAATGGTTTCAATACGAAGGAGAACCATTTCACTTTAAAGTTGAAGTAACTACCACAAACATTACAAGTAAAACTTTATTCTTACTTAGGCAACTAGTAAACGAATATAAAAACACAAGATCATGGCTCGACTTTGTGGCTGTAAAGTTGCCCAAAAATGAGTATATCGAAATTGAAACTAGCAAGTCACATTATCCAGTTTACTTGCCTGTTTGTGGTGAGATTTATTGTGAAGGTGTACCAGGTGCAGGCACTAAAAAATCAATTGAAATTGAATCGAAAAACTACACGTATCCAGTTTACATGCCGATATGTGGTGAAATATTTGCTAGCGAGGTGATAGACACATGGTAACACGTATTTTATTAGACCGAACATATGAATTTTGGAGAGACATGATGAAAAAGGCTGTTGTGACAATAGACGGCCAAGATGTGATCAAATCATTCCATTCGCAGGAGATTGTAGGAGACACAGTAAAAACTTATGTGTATTTGGATGATGGTCATGGTCATGTAACCAATGCAAAATTAGTTGATGCTCAAGGAATTGAATTAGATCGATATGAAACATCAATAGAACAAAGCGATGATGGTGTAATGATCATTTTTACGCTCACTGGCACGTTGAAAGGAGAGTTGCAGGTATGAGTCTAGTAGTCTCTAACAAATACGAGTTGATTCACTGGCGAGATCGTATTTGGAAAATAGGTCCTGATGGCAAATTAATACCTCAACGGGATGAAAATAATCAGATTATCAACAATCCACTCACTGGACAACCAGAATATGAGTATTTAGAAACTGGAACACGTGTAAATGCTAAACGATTAAATCACATGGATGAAGGAATATATTCTGCTCATGATTACATTGTAGAGTTAAAAGCCACTATTAGACGTATGCAGATCCAAATGGAGCTGGATGGTCGAGTGCCAGGCAATTCTGGAACATTTGCAGATACACTTGATGGCAGCTCAAATAAAATTAAATTAGACAAAACTTTAACAGATATTGTTGAAGCAGTTGCTATAGGTACAACTACTATTAAAGTGGCCAGTGTAGAAGGATTCACAGCTTTCACACAGGTCACTATTTTTGATGATGAACATATAGAGGACGTTGTGATCACTGAGGTAGGAACAAACACTATCAAGGTACAAGCATTAAAAAATGCGTACAAAAAAGGTGCAAAAGTGGCTCGAAGTAATGTGGTAATCGATACAACAAATGCTGAAATGGGTGTCGGTGATTGGCAGACATATAGCGTTGAGTTAGTGGAGGTGGTTTAAGAATGGCACAGCATTATTACGATAAGTTTAATACGATAACAAATTATACTTATTCCCAAGGTCCGTGGAGTAGTGAAGCTGGTTGGACGCCAATGACATTTTGGGATTTGTATAGAAACTATACATTCTATAGCCAGAACGGGAGTTATGGTGTATCTAATCAGATAGGGTACAGCGTACCACTTAATATAGGTGATGTAGCCTATAGAATAAATGGTTCTACTTTACAACGTTTTACTATCTACGCGCAAAACGAAGGTAATTTATCAGGGGCATCACATAATGTAACAATAGCAGAAAAAAAGGCGAGTGAGGTCACGTCAGTACCGAGTTACAACAAAGGGTCACTAGTGCAATCTAACATCGTGGCTGAGAATGGCACATATCCCGCCAACGGACGTCATACAGACGGTTATTGGTACGTTAGAGGCGCTGAAGTGGTTGGTGAGCCTGGAACGATAACGACGTCCGCAATCACATACGAAAACACAGGCGGCAGAAAAGTCACACGACTAAGCAACGGGTGGCTTGTTATGGTTGCCGCGAATAAGTCACTATCAACAGTTTATTGGTATGTATCTAAAGACGGTGGGACTACGTGGTCACAACTATGCTATAACAACGGGGGCTGGACAGCACACTTCGCGATAGCTAGTCATGGTACAAACGTGTATACAGCTGTGGCGACTAGTGGCGGCATGACTGGGGTCGTGAAATTTGATGCCGCAACCGTCCAAAACGCCGTACAGCCTGTCATAAATCTTACACCTTCAGGGCAAACGGGCGTCAATTCGGTGTCTATTGCTACAGACCCTTTAAACGGTGCAATCCACCTACTGTGGGTAGCTAAAACAACGACGTATCCAAACTCGTGGAATTTACGTTATACCAAGAGTACCAATGGCGGTAGTACGTGGGACGGCGCTGCAAATACAACTCAGTTGAACGCAAGTACAACTAACTACTCATACGTTGATCTGGTAGTAAGAAATGGTGTTCCGATTGCATTAAGTCAACATTACAATCAGTCAATTGGCACTTATACCATATATTCTCATGTTATCAATAGCAGTAATGGTTCATCTGTAAATTACGAAGTGTTTGCTCACAGTTTACCGCTAGGCAAACTATCGTTAGCAGTAGACAAAAACGGGGTTTTACATGCCGTTTGTAGCGTCTATACCAGCGCTAGCAATTCGACATACAACGTGGTATACAGCCGTAGTGTTAACGTGGGCGTTACTTGGGGCGGAATTAAATATCTAACCAATTCCGTAGGTGGTAAACATAGCCACGATGCAACTATTTCGGTAGACGCCTCTAATAAACTTGTTGTTGCGGTGTCTACAAGCGCCATCATACAAAGTGATAGTTATAACGACATTGCAAGTTTTTACAGTAGTAACGGCGGTGATAGTTGGACACAAGGTGAATTTGTCGCCACATCTAGTATAGACAACCTAACAGTGCCTTTCGTAGTTTATGACCCTACGTTTTCGGTAACATTGCAAAACCCGCCCGCCACACTATATATACAAAACATCAGCGGGGCTTCTAATGCACCTCGTCCGATGTTTAGAGGGACATTAAGTATCAACAAAGCGCCATCGGTTACCCTAATATCACCTTCTGACAATCAGACATTGTATGAAAACGACACAATAAACCTCACAGGCGATGCCTACGATGCAGATAAAGACCAATCAGTAACAGTTTTCTATCAAATTAACGGTGAACAAAGAAAAGTCTTAGCAATTAATGCCAGTCAAACGCAAATAACACTATCCAAGCAGCTAACATTCAAGGATGGCAAGCTGTTTGATGGTGAAATGGTCCTCACTGGCACATTAGCGGAGGGTGTAGCCCACACGTTGAAGGTTTGGGCAGTAGATAGTGAAAACGGCCAGTCAGCTACTATTGAACGTACATTTTATGTCGTGCCTAACCGAGCTCCTTTACTATCTGTTGACGCTGTTGTCCCTTCAGGAGTTGTCGATACAGACAAATTTAAAATCAGTGGTACTTCATCTGATCCAGACGCAAACGCGAATGTTAAAGTAACCAAAAAAGTAAATGCTAACAACCCTGTAGAAATCTATAACGGACCAGGCGGCGCTTGGGAGTTTGATGTATCACTCGCTGAACTTGTAGTAGGTGAAAATACCATTGTTATTGAAGTAATTGATAACTATGGCGCTAAGACAAGCAAGACAATAAAACTAAAGAAAAATGAAGTGAAAACGCCTATTTTGCATGCTGTGGCGAGGTACAAGATTACACCTCCTGCTGGATCCGCAAAGGGCGTTTTATTGTTCATTGAACGTGACGAGGACATGGATCTAACAGTTGAGTTATCTATGACGTTAGTAGGGGAGCAAGAGCAGTATGAAACGCTAACGGCCAATAATACGGCTCCTATGCCTACAAACGGCATCGTTGAAGATACTTTTTATTTTGAGACGACAGAGCCGAAAGACAACATCATTTTGAAAATCTCTACAACACGGTCAGATGTAATGGTAAATCACAAAATCCATCTAATATCGGGGGCGGTTGAATAATGGCTTTAGAATATAAACAACGTGAATCTGATGGCTCTATGGGTCAGCCTGTAAAGGTTGGAACTGGACTGAGAATAGATGAACAAGTATCGTCACTTGGTGAACAGTTGGCCCAGGAGAAGATTAAGGGCATTCAAAAGGATCTTCTTATAAATAGTCTTGGTGAAACAGTTACACAGTTAAAGCTAGAAGTAATGGCATTGAAAGGGGGTGTTTCATGATGCAATTTTGGCAAATCGCTTTTATGTATAAATGGGTGACTGCAGCACAATTACGATTAGCAGTTAAAACAGATGCTAATCCTTTTGGAGAAATTACACCTAAACAATACAAAGAAATTACGGGGCAAGATTTCGAGACGCAAGCAGAGGCTTAGCGTTATTTATTATGCCTTTCACAGTCTTGTGAAGGGCTTTTATATTGATTTCCGAGGTGAACTAATGGATGAACAACGTATTGGGAAGTTAGAACATGATATGACTGATGTGAAAACTCGCTTAGCCGTAGCTGAATCAAATATCAGGGAAATTAGAGAAGATATTGGTGGAATCAAAGATAATACAACTTGGATTTTAAGATTAGTTATTGGTGGACTAGTGGGAGCAATGTTGACCTTTATTATAAAAGGAGGAATGATTTAATATGAAAATTAACTGGAAAGTACGTTTACATCATAAGCCATTTTTAGTGGGAGCATTCTCATTGTTACTGTTATTAATTCAACAAATTGCGGCTTTATTTGGCTTTGATACTACGATTTACAATGAGCAAGTAACAGATATTTTTAACACTGTGCTTGCTTTATTAGTTTTATTTGGTGTCGTGAGTGATCCAACAACACCAGGGCTAAATGATAGTGAGAAAGCGATGAGATACAGCCGAAAGGATGATGATAAATGAGTGCAAGCGTAACTCAAACATGCAGAGATTTAAGCGAATTAACTGCAGCTGCTCAAACTGCATGTCGCCTATTGTTCCAGGAATGTTACAAAGCTGGAATTGTGGACATTTTTATAACAGAGACTTATCGCAGCCAAGCACGGCAAAATTATTTACATGAGCAAGGGCGTACAAGGCTTTTTGATGATGCAGGAAATAAATTATATAAAGTTACTTGGACGTTATTAAGTAATCACACATCACGTAGAGCATGGGATATTGCCGTAGCTCCACCTCGCGATCTATATGATAAATCTACATTGTCGAAGGTTGGTGTAATCGCCAAACGGTTAGGGATCACATGGGGTGGATATTGGCCTGCTGGACAATATGATGCCCCACATTTCGAGATTCCTACATCATGGAAGATGCCAAAAGGATACAAGTTGGAA
The DNA here is from genome assembly GCF_001705465.1 of Lysinibacillus sp. AR18-8. Classification (NCBI taxonomy): domain Bacteria; kingdom Bacillati; phylum Bacillota; class Bacilli; order Caryophanales; family Bacillaceae; genus Lysinibacillus; species Lysinibacillus sp. AR18-8. Next base: position 155,708 of record NZ_MDGU01000008.1, on the reverse strand, counting down.
GGACAAGTAATTGTTCCATCTAATAGCAAATTAAAAGTACAACTATTTGTTGAAGATAAACCAAAAGAAAAGGATGATGATGTTATGAAATTTACAAATCCAACAACTGAAAATGCAGTGCGTGATTATATTAAACAATCAGTTGATAAAAAATTGGTCGATAAATCTTGGTTGGAGAAATTCGATAATGGAAGCATGACAAGTGGTGATTTTGAAGGATTGAAGATTATCATTGCTCAACGTAGTGCTTAACAGCGAAGCCTGTTACCTTAATTGGTAATAGGCTTTAAAAAAGAAATAAAAATTACATTTTGATAAATATTTTTTAAGTTGAAAAAACAATCTTAATAAAATATTTCAAGAGTTTAGTTTGAAATTCAAAAAACATTACTTTAGTTATATCTGTTAAATAAAAAGACGCCAAAAAATGGCGGTTAATTTGGCGTGATTTGGCGTGATTTGTTAAAAACTATAATTAAACCGTCAAAACTAAGTCATTAATCGCGCCAAAAAAGTGGCGTAATTTTTCCATTGAAATGGGTATATTGGTAATGATAGGATTAATGTGACTCGAGGGAAATTAAATTTGTTATAACAAGTAATGTGAAAATATTATTATTAAAGAATATTGATTTTACTACATAATCGTTTACAGTTTTTTAGAAAGAGTTTCGACAAAAATTTAATGAGTAATGTAGGAAATATATGGAGCTAAATGCTAATTAAAGGAGCTTAATAATTATGAAAAAATTTAAAGTACTTACAATGTCAGCTATATTATCAATAACAAGTCTTGGTTTATTTCCAACAGAAAAGGCAAATGCGTCAGTTTTAAATGAATCAGGTGTAAATAATACATTTTTAAATAATCCAGTTGTAGCATCAGTTTCAGGTTCAGGTTGGCAGACTAAAGGGGGAATAAAAGCACGGGTTTCTACTAGTAAAGATACATTTAATAATACTGAAAGAATTTATGTAAACGCAGAAAGATCTGGTACAGGTGCTACAGTCTATTATGAAGTAAACATTCTTAAAAATAATGGTACTGAATGGACTCAAACTCCTGATTCCGGGAAATCTGGAACATTTACATCTAAGGTACATAGTTTAAATTTTAATAATTATGGTCCTGGGCGTTATAGAGTTTTATTGAAAGTTTTCTCTGATTCAAGCAAAATTAATTGGATTGGAGACTGGGAAACTACTTTTTTTGTTAGTTAATTAAGAAAAATAATATCTATTATAAATTTATAGTTTATAATTTAACGTTGGTTTTTAGGAAAGCCCAGGCGCTCATTTTAACAGTGAGTACCTGGGCATTTTTTGTTTATTCATCATACGGTCTGTACTTTTTTCTGAGTAATTCAAGTTCTTCTTTTTTCTCTAATATCATGCTTTTTAAAAACATTTTAGGCTGCTCTTTAACAGCTATTAACTTTCCGTCTTTAACTAATTTTCCAAGACGTACTTTGGATATATCTAAAATTTCAATTGCTTCAGCTGCAGATAACAATTCTTCATTTAAGAATTCAAGTAGTTCCTCAGTTGATTCAAATTTGTACTCCATTTAACTACCTCGCTTTTATCATAAATAGAATTAGTCTTATGATGTGAATTAAAATTGTGAATCCATACAGTGTAATTAATACATAATCTAATGTTGAAGGATTTTGAAAATCAACGTATGTGAGTATTATGACTGTGCTGGCTAATATTAAAGCAACATTTGCATAACCAAATCTTTTAAGCATTTTTTTCATACATGAAAGTGGATGTGTTATAATTTGATTGAGAAGGAGGCGCTAACCTCCTTCATAGCTTATTTGCGACGTTTCTTCTTTGCGGGAGGGCGTCGCTTTTTCTTTGTCCCTTGCACCATGTCGTAAATGTCTTTCAAGCCTGATGTGAAAGCTTTAAAAGCTGTTGCGACTAGTGCTACTGTTGCAAGGACTTTTTCAAATTCATCCACTCTTGTTCACCTCCTTTCTATACTTTTATTATACTATACCTATTTAATAAAGTAAATAGATATTATTGATTTATTCCCCTATTATGCTAAAAATTTTCAATAAAAAACCACTCAAATGAGTGGCTTTATTTTTATTCTAATCCTAATTGAGTTTTGTTCATCAATTTTCCGCCCTGGAACATTAAAGATGCATTTCCACCTAATGATTTACCATTGTAGCTATACATAACTACATCACCAGATTCAGATACAACCGCACCTTCACCACCAAGAATCTCAAATACCTGTTCTTTAGTCATGCCATTTTCTAACTTGTTAAATTGCTCAAGAGTAATTTCAATATCTGATGTCTCCACACCAAATTGAGATTTGTTGATTAGTTTGCCACCTTGGAACATCATAGTAGAAGATGCCATGACACCATCAGTTTCAAATTCATACATAACTGTGTGGTGAGGTTCACCAGCTGATCCCGTTTCAGACATTATTTTACCTTCAGCACCAACAATTTTTACTACTTCTTCATACGTCATGCCATCTTTAATTTGTTTGAACTTTTCCTCAGTTAATTTGCCATCTTCTTTAGTAGCTGGTGCTGATGTCTCTTGCTTAGAATCAGTAGAAGTTTCAGCAACTGGTTTTTCATCTTTTGTTGACTCATCCTTTGTAGTAGTTTCTCCACAACCTGCTAGTCCAAGACTTAATACTAACGCTGCACTAAATACTATTTTTTTCATTTGTAAATTCCTCCCTCTTTATTTCCATTTTAGGGAATAAGCAGACAAATGTACATATAAAAAAACAGACAACCAATGTTAGTTATCTGTTATCGTATACTTCATCATCGCAATAAACACAATAACCTTTCCCGTTCTTAATTGGAACGGGTGAACAACATAGTGAACATTGAATAGTTTTACTTTGATCATTTATTTTTTTAACGAAATTTTCACTCCCGCATAATCGACATTTCGTAGTTGAATCACTATATATAGCTTTGCAATTATAGCATCGTTTTTTCTCCACGTTATCACCATCCTATAGGTATTTAGAGAATATATAAATACAAAAAACAGACAACCTTGATTAGTTATCTGTTTTCTCTTTTATTTCATATGTCACGACTGCTTTAATGCCATCTTTATTTCTAGTCGTCTTTGTATCAAAGGATACATACAATTCATCAATTGTATAACCTTCATTTAACTTCGCTTTAAGAGCATCTCTCAGTGCCTTCTTTTGTATATTCGAGATTTTTGTTACCAACTCGTTTAATTCCATCCCCATCACCCCACAGATTATTTCAGTTCAAGTATTTCGTTCATATCAATTATTTCAAGGGCTTTACATATTATTGCAAGTTGTTCGCGGTTAATGGTGCTACGTTGATTGTTTACAATTTCGCTAATTGCATTTGGTCTAATAGAAGTCATTTCAGCTAATTGCTTTTGAGAAATCCCACGTTCATCAATGATTTTCTTTAATTTTACCTCAATCATTTTTCCACCACCTATCAGTTAAAATCATAATCCCATTATAACACCATATCGCTATTTGAGAAATATTATATTCAATTATATTGACATATCGATATGTCGATATTAATATTTATATAACGATATATCGATATTTTATGATAGTGAGGTGAAAACGATGGCATTTGAATACTTATCAACATATAAAACATTTGAATCAGTAGCAGACATGGACACAGCTGTTGAGGACCACATTGCGGCTCATTACTACGACTTAACAGAATCAGAACGTGCCATCGTTTTCAAGCTTGCTAGTCATGCATTGGAGCATCCAGGAGCCTGCCATTTGAAAGCTGTCACTATTGCTGCAGCATTGGAGATCAGCACCAAGACAGTTTATCGAGCAATTTCAAAATTGGAATCATTAGGAATCATCAAGAAAGAAACGACTGTTAAAAGCAAAGGTGGACAAGGAGCAAGCATCTACATTATTTTGCCTTACAATGTCTCACCGTCAATGTCCGAGCGTGAAAATGATGAAAAGCCTTGTGAGAGTAAGGTTGAAGCGCAACAATCTGAAAACCAATCATCTAAATCTTTTAATCATTTATCTTTTAAAACAAGCACTTTACAAGAAATATATAATAATGCTCACGCTGAAAAAGAGGCTCATAAGGAATACATGAATGAGTACCAGGTGATGCTATTTGACTTTATGAATAGCTTGCCATTAGCTGACAATTTGAAAGATGAATTGCACAAGGTTGTAATGGCTTCACAAGTAAATTCTGTGGATGAATTTATAAAAGCTAAGAACGTGCTATTTAAAATTGCTATGGATATTAAAGAGGGTATTTTAACAGTCACAAGCACATTAAGAGCTGTGTTTGCAGGAGCGTATAACAAGGCTGTAGAGCGTTCAAGCATGAAGCTTAGTAAATCATCAAAGATAGAAGAAACAGCAGATAGAGAGCGTCCAGTACCTTTTTATAACTGGCTGAATGAGCGTGATAATCGTTCAGAAATATGTAGTAGACCAAATTTAGAAAACTGGCTTGAATGGTGAAAGGGGAAATAATTGTAGCTCATAATTGGCCATGGACTTTTTAATCAATTTTCAAGAGATCAAGCTCATTAAATAGATTTTTGAATATGTTGAACTATAAGCATTTAGATAGGAGGTGTTTAGATGAATTATTATTACCCACACTATGGTGGTTGTTACCCACAACCAATGTACCCACAACCAATGTACCCACAACCAATGTACCCACAACCAATGTACCCACAACCAATGTACCCACAACCAATGTACCCACAACCAATGTATCAACAACCTGTTTACCAACAACCTGTTTACCCGAATTATGGTTGTTTCCCAGCTAGCAAAACGTGTCCTAACGGATCAGAAAAACACGTGAAGTGCGATTCAGAGTACCCAGTAAGAAAATATTGTGATAGAAATGGGGAAGCACAGATTGATTGTTTTGAGTGTATTTAATTAAATAATTCATAGTAAGACCACTCATTAAAGGGTGGTCTATTTTTGAATGTATAAGTATAAAAAAAGACCACCTAAATAGAGTGGTCTTTGTGAAAAAAATGTGTAAAAAAAATTGTTTTTTATCGTAGTGAGATGAAAATTATGTTTATCTGAAAATATTATTAAACGCTATTGTATCAACGTTTTGAACATATAATTATTTATCTTGTGTCGTTAGTTGTAATCATAATTTTTTCGTGGGATGGTTACGAACCACGGTGCTTTCACACAAGTAAATATTCTATTATAGATATCTAGTAGAAGTCAAATGTCAGACTTTGTCTATAATGTCCTATCGTCGCAAAATTGTCATAAATATTTTTTACTATGTTGAAAAAAGAAATCGATTAACTAAAACAGCGTAGTTTAGCGGTTTAAAGCGCCAAATTGAATGAAAAACTAAAATATTTTGTCACTTTTAAAAGTCAGAACATTCATAATGTTGTTGACGGAGCTCGATAATAACGATAATATAGCGATACATTCACACTTTGTTTGGATAAAGTGCGATAGATATTCGAGAATATAATCGGGGGGATTATTTGTGAAAAGCAATGTAAAGAAGTTGTCATTCCTTCTTTTTGGATTAGTGTTGCTTCTTGCTGCTTGTGGTAGCGGTGGCTCAGGTACAGCAGATTCAAAAGGAAATGAAAAAAACAATGCAAGTGAGAGCGGAAATGCAGATGATAAAACATATAAAATCGGGATTACTCAAATTGTTGAGCATCCATCGTTAAACGCAGCAACGGAAGGCTTTAAAAAAGCAATTGAAGATGCTGGTTTAAAAGTTGACTACGATCCACAAATTGCACAGGGAGATAATAGCCTTAACACAACGATTGCTAACAATCTAGTAAGTGCAAACGTAGATTTAATTTTTGCAAACTCTACACCTTCTGCACAAGCCGCTGCAACAGCAACAAGTGATATTCCAATTATTTTTACATCTGTTACAGATGCTGTTGGTGCACAGCTAATTGACTCAATGGAGAAGCCAGGGAAAAATATTACAGGCACAATCGATTTACATCCAGAAACGATTTCTAAAACTGTAGCATTCCTAAAAGAACTTGGTGCGAAAAAAGTAGGGATGGTCTACAATGCGGGTGAGCAAAACTCAGTTGCACAAGTTTCAGAAGTGAAAAAGGTTATGGACGAACAAGGTTTAGCGGTGGTAGAAGCATCAGCATCTACTTCAGCGGATGTAAAACAAGCGACAGAGTCTCTAATTGGTAAAGTAGACGCTTTCTATATTATTACTGATAACACAGTTGTTTCTGCATTAGAATCGGTAATTGATGTTGCCAATACTAATAAATTACCATTAATTGTAGGAGAACTAGATTCTGTAGCACGTGGCGGTTTAGCAGCTTATGGTTTTGAATATTTCGATATCGGTTATGAAGCAGGTCAAATGGCTGTGAAAATTTTAAAAGGTGAAGCTACACCTGCCGATACACCAGCACAATACCCACAAAATCTGAAATTATTAATCAATAAAAAAGTTGCAGATGATTTAGGCATCGAAATTAAAGATTCTTGGGGTGCCGAAATTCTAGAACAGTAAAACGAAGCGGGGTGCACTATCCCCGCTTTATCTTCATTTTACAAGTGATATAAATAATAAAGAGATTTAGGAGATGATTCAACGATGTTTTTAGCATTATTTGGCGCAGTGGAGCAAGGAATCATCTATGCAATTATGGCACTTGGTGTATATTTAACATTTCGGGTGTTAGATTTTCCGGATTTAACGGTTGATGGAAGCTTTGTAACAGGGGCGGCAACTGCAGCAACAATGGTTTTGCTTGGCTACCACCCAATCTTAGCGACTTTAGTGGCAATTGTTGCTGGATTTATTGCTGGATGTATGACAGGAATTCTTCACACGAAAGGAAAGATTAATCCGCTTTTATCAGGAATTTTAATGATGATTGCTTTATACTCGATTAATCTACGTATCATGGGGTTAACTGCAGAAAATACGATAGGTCGCCCGAATATTCCACTACTAAACTCTGAAACAATCTTTTCAAAGTTTCAATCTTTTTGGAGTAATTTAGGGATCGATGATGCTATCAATAACCTATTAAAAAGCATAGGCTTTCAGCATGTACCAGGTACATGGAGTGTGCTGATTGTTGTATTAATCATCACGATTTTAATTAAGTTAATAGCAGACTGGTTCTTAAAGACAGAGGTTGGGCTAGCTATCCGAGCAACTGGTGATAATAAACGAATGATTCGCAGCTTCTCTGCAAATACAGATACACTTATCATTTTGGGGCTAGGTCTTTCCAATGCGCTTGTCGCATTTTCTGGAGCTTTAATCGCACAATACTCGAAGTTCTCTGATGTTAGTATGGGGATTGGTATGATTGTGATCGGTCTCGCATCCGTTATTATTGGTGAAGCTATTTTTGGGACTAAAACTATTATCCGTACAACGTTTGCAGTTATTGCAGGAGCCATCATTTATCGTATTATATTAGCTTTAGCATTACGTGTAGATTTCCTTGATTCAGGAGACATGAAATTAATTACAGCGATCATCGTTATTTTGGCGCTGATCTTACCGCAATTTATTAATAAGAGTAAAGAACGTAAACGTAAAGCTAAACGTGCTGCAGAACTTTCACAAGTAAAAAAAGTAGAGCAGGGAGGTAATGGCCTTGCTTAAATTACATGGTATTAATAAGGTATTTAATGAAGGAACACCTGATGAGAAGATTGCACTTGCGGAGATAAACCTACATTTAAAGCCCGGTGATTTTGTGACAATTATAGGTAGTAATGGTGCAGGTAAATCAACGATGATGAATATGATTTCAGGTGCTTTAACACCCGATTTCGGTACAGTATTGATTGATGGTAATGATGTGACAAGTTTGCCTGAATATAAACGCTCTCAATACATTGGGCGTGTCTTCCAGGACCCAATGGCAGGAACTGCACCTACGATGACAATTGAAGAAAATCTAGCATTAGCATACTCTCGAAATAAGCACAGAGGGCTACGCAATGGTGTGGACAAAAAGCGTCGTGAATTTTTTAAAGAATCGCTAGCGATGCTTGGTTTGAATCTTGAGAATCGTCTTTCTGCTAAGGTAGGCTTACTTTCAGGTGGGGAACGTCAAGCTTTGTCGCTCTTAATGGCTACCTTTACAAAGCCATCTATTTTATTGCTGGATGAGCATACGGCTGCACTTGATCCATCACGTGCAGAGTTAATTACTCGTATTACGAAGTATTTAGTGGAAAAAGATAATTTAACGACATTAATGGTAACGCACAATATGCAGCAAGCATTAGATTTAGGGAATCGTCTTATTATGATGGACAAAGGCCAAATCATTTTAGAAGTTGGTGAAGATCGCAAACATGAATTAACAATTCCTGATTTAATGTCCGAGTTTGAACGTATTCGTGGGGAAAAAATGAATTCAGACCGTGCTCTATTAGGTTAATATCGAAACGCTCATACACTTGTATGGGCGTTTTTCATAGTGTAAAAAATTTCATCCATAGTGTTTTTATGAATGGTGTAAATGAATGACCGTTACAGGTTCCCTAATTTCACGTGTGGGGGGTGCCGATCTATCTTATGGGAGTCTAGTAGCCTTCCAATCCAGCACATTAATTTAGCAAAGGTCCTCACTACTCTTTATGGAAGGGCGTTGTCACACATCGTTTTTCCGCATTGTTAGTATGATAGAAAATGAAAGGAACAGTTTTAAAAGGGTTGATTGGAGAGGAGTTGCCCCTTAGGGGATTTAGCGGCTCATCAGACGCCACCTGGACGCTGGAGGAACAGATATCAATCCCTCGCCTTGCCAGAATGTCTCTTTCCGCAGACGATATTGTTTTTTCAACATCAACTAGTTTTAATAATTTTTATTTAGGGAAATTAAACGATCGATAAACTTTATCGCATAAAAAAGCCTCACTTTCAGAGAAGTGAGGCTCTTCATTTTAAACGAGTAAGCCAAATAGTTGAATATCGTTGTTTACTTCTTTGTATTTGAAGCCGAATTTATCCATTCGGGCAAGTAGTCCTTCATATTCAGCACGATCACCTAACTCAATGCCGACTAGTGCAGGGCCACTTTCTTTATTATTTTTCTTGGTATATTCAAAGGTAGTAATGTCATCGTTTGGTCCAAGTACACTAGTGAGGAATTGACGTAATGCTCCGGCACGCTGAGGGAAGCTGACGATGAAGTAGTAAAGTAAGCCTTCGTGTATAAGTGACTTTTCTTTAATCTCCTGCATTCGTCCAATGTCATTATTCCCACCACTGATGATGACAACGACTGACTTACCTTTAATTTCTTCTTTATAAAAATCAAGAGCTGCCACTGATAATGCTCCTGCAGGCTCAGCGATAATCGCATGTTTATTATATAGATCTAGAATGGTCGTACATACCTTGCCTTCAGGTACAAGAACAATATCATCTAAATAGCGACGACAAACATCATAAGTGTGGTGACCGACGCATTTTACTGCAGCACCATCAACGAATTTATCAATCCAATCAAGAGCAACTGCGCCACCTTCAGCAAAGGCAGCCTTCATACTACCAGCACCAGCAGGCTCCACACCAATAATTTTACTAGTAGGAGAGAGATTTTTAATGTAGGCAGACACGCCTGACATTAAGCCACCACCGCCAATACTTCCGAATATGTAGTCGATTGGCTCCTCCATATCATTCATAATTTCTACCGCTACCGTTCCTTGACCAGCAATGACATCAAAATCATCAAATGGATGAATGAAGATTTTACCATGCTCTTCACAATAGCTCAACGCGCTTTCAGCAGAATCATCGAATGTATCTCCTGCTAAAATAATTTCCACATATTCACGTCCAAACATACGTACTTGGTCTATTTTTTGCTTCGGTGTTGTTTGTGGCATAAAAATGCTTGCTTGAATTTTTAATTGGGCACAGGCATAAGCTACACCTTGTGCATGATTGCCTGCACTTGCACAGACAACCCCAGCATCGCGCGCTTCATCCTCGATTTTTTTAATTTTATAATAGGCACCACGAAGCTTGAATGAGCGTACATGCTGTAAATCTTCGCGTTTAATATAAATATTAGCTCCGTATTTCTCGGATAAATAGTCGTTTTTTTGTAGTGGTGTGTGCACAACTACATCTTTTAAAAAATGATGTGCAATCAGGACATTCTCCACTTGCACGGTTCTAGTATCAGCAACTTCCATAGTATTCATCCTCCGTTATACGTTTAAAACATTTATCTATGATAGCACACTTTATTTGCTTTTTGTGATTAATTTTTAGTAAATTCTAAATTTTCCGTGTCTATTTTATGATGTAAGCGTTTTATCTTGATATAGCTAATTATTTTATAAAGAAGCAATGTCTCAGACCTAGAATTAGCTCAATTTAAGGGGAGAAAATCAGTTGTTTCAAATCTAAAAAATACTACTCTCATAACAAAAATGGTCAAGCATATACTAGATTAGCTTAGGACAAGTAGGAGGGTATGTAGTGGAAATCATTCAAGGAATTTTATCAACATATTGGAAGTTTTTTGATTTGGCGATGTGGCAAGAAGTACTAATGGACCCTGTCTCCTGGGGACTAATATCCTCATTAATTATTATAGAAGGTTTGCTGTCGGCAGATAATGCACTGGTATTAGCGGTACTAGTGAAACATTTACCAGATAAACAGCGAAAACGGGCATTAATGTATGGTATGCTAGGTGCCTATTTTTTTAGATTTTTATTTATTGGCATAGGTGTTTATCTAGTAGAATTTTGGTTTATTAAAGTATTAGGTGCTTTGTATTTAGGTTGGCTTTGTGTAGCTCATTTCCTTCACATAGGGAATGAGGATAGTGTAAAAGAGGTAAAGAGGTCAGGATGGATGGTGCGTCTTTTCGGCACGTTTTGGGCAACTGTCATTTCTGTTGAGCTAATGGATATTGCTTTTTCAATTGATTCAATCTTTGCTGCGTTTGCGATATCAGATCAGGTCTGGGTGCTTTTAATTGGAGGGATGTTAGGAATATTAATGATGAGGACGATTGCAGGTGTTTTTTTAATCATCATTGAAAAAATACCAGAACTTGAAGCAACAGCCTTCATAATTATAGGTGTCATCGGCTTAAAAATGTTAGTAAGTGTTTTCAATATCCACATCCCTCATTATTTATTCTTCCTTTTCTTAGTGATTGCTTTTTCCATCACAATCATTGTGCATATGATGAAGAGAGTAAGATCTGCCTAATTAAAAAGTACTGTTCTCCAAAAATGAGAACAGTACTTTATTTATTTTACATATTTATCTGGGTCAACAATATAGAACTTTTCAACATTAAGCCAGCTCTCGCTCATTGGTTCGCCGTCATCAATACGTTTTTCAGTCTCCTGCATCATCCAACCAGTCTGAGACGCATGGGCTTGTAATGCTTTTAATTTGTCCATTCGCATTTCCCGAATATCATAGACCACATGTGGTTCACCATTTTTTTCAATTGTATCATTGGCGAAGGCACAACCGAATATTTGAGGACGAGCAGCCTTTGGCATACGACGTACAGCTTCAATTACAGCACGTGCTGTTGCTTCATGGTCTGGGTGGACAGCAAAGCCAGGTAAAAATGTGAAAATTAAAGAAGGCATTAGTTCTTCGATTAGCCCTTCCATTAATTTTACCATTTTCTCATCATCTTCAAATTCAATTGTTTTATCACGTAGACCAAGCATGCGTAAATCTTGAATACCCATCGCCTCTGCCGCTGCAACCAATTCCTTACGACGGATTTCAGGTAAAGACTCGCGTGTAGCAAAGGGTGGATTACCTAAATTACGTCCCATTTCGCCTAATGTTAAACAGGCATATGTAACAGGTGTATTCATTTTCTTTGTATAGTAGGCGATGGTCCCCGCAACTGAGAAAGCCTCATCATCTGGGTGAGGGTACACAATTAAAATATGACGTTGTGGTTGTAAATTCAAATAGTCGTCCCCCTTAGTAAGTAAATGGCGTTTCACTAATTTCAAGCGCAATCGCCAATTTTCCAGAGTAGTCTAGTCCAGCCATTAATAAACGGCCTAAATCATCTAATTCAAAATGTGTAATGCCTTGAGCATAAACCCAGCCATGAGGTAATTTTAAACCCACACGATGAGGTGCATTATCTACAACCTTAGCAAGCTCATAGTTAATTTTAGCATTGCGAATAAAAGCACCTGCATTAAAAAACTGTTCATCATAGTGTGCTGCATAAGATCCGTTTGTCGTCTCAAGATGAATATAAACGTCTTTGTTGGCGAAAGAATTCAGCAATTTTTGCAACGTCTCTACTTGTACTTCTTGCATCTTAACACTCCTCTCGATCATTTCTCCTTTAAGTATAGTAAAAAAAATTCGCAAAGGGAAATTGATTGCTTTGATAAAAAAATTGATGATTTATATTTACAAACCTTAGCGCCATTTTGTCCAAATTTTTGAGAGTGTGAAAATGAATCCTAGCATCCAGAGAAATAAATCATCATCTCTAAACCTATGACAAGTTCTTAAGCAATATTCTTGAAAAAATTATTGTAATGTATCAATATAGGGAGTGTGAAAATAAATATGTACAAACTGTGTCGTTTCGCATTGTATCCGTTTTCACATCTGAAAAGATATTGCAACCATGACTTCTTCCTAATTTGTGTGTGTAGACAGCTCCACCTGTTGAAGGTAGTATTATTTCAGAAATAATGAATTCTATCTTGGTACAATAGATGACGTTCCTTGAACAGGTTATGCAAGGTAGCTGTGAAAAAGGGAAGAAAAATGAAGCTCATTATCATAGTATAATAAAAACCGCGACTCTCTTTATGACGGAGAGTCGCGGTTTTTTATTGAAAATTAATGTAGGCTATGTATTTGTTAGTATCGATTGAGCTTTCGTTCTATTGTATCTAAACGATTATTAACATTTTGTAATTGTTTAAACATTTGCTTCATATAAAGATTTTGATCTTGGGTTTCAGTAGTTTTGGCTTGTGCCAATTCTTCCTCCTCCTGCAGAGCCAATATTGTGGCAAGGGTGGATAATGAGTAACCAAGTGTTAATATGATGGAGGCAATTACTTCAACTTTTGAAGAGGTGATTTCTCCAGCTAGTAAACCTGATTCTTCCGTTAAGTCTTCTACCTTGTTTTTTTTCATTTTTTCCCCTCCCATACAGCTAATATATGGGGTATGAGGCATTAACGTATCTTGTCCAATTTTAATCTTTATCGGATAAATACTCATCATTAAATAATTGTTTAGTATTTGTAATTTTCTAATAATTACATTGATTTTTCCATTTAAATATAGCATTATAGTAGGAATAAACAAGACGTTTAGAGGGGGAATTGGTGTGAATAAGGACTTTAAATATTGTAAGGAATCAAGAGTGATGCGTACAAGTCGTGTATTTCCAAACGATGTGAATAATCATAATACATTATTTGGCGGACGATTGATGAGCGATATTGATCAAGTTGCTTCCATTTCAGCTGCAAAGCATAGCAGAAGAGATTGTGTTACAGCCTCAACTGATTCAGTCGATTTCCTACATCCCATTCGCCCAACAGATTCGGTTTATTTCGAATCCTATGTAACTTGGACGGGAAGGTCTTCTATGGAGGTTTTTGTTAAAGTCATTTCTGAAAACTTGAAAACTGGGGAGAGAAAGGTGGCAGCGACTGCATTATTAACTTTCGTGGCATTGGATGAAAATAACAAACCAGCACTGGTCCCACGAGTAATACCTGAAACAGTAGAAGAGACAAAATTGCATGAAACAGCTTCAGAACGAGCGAAGGCCCGTGCTGAACGTAAAAAGGAAAGTAAAGCATTAGCGCAATTTATATCTATGAATGATCCATGGGATTATCGGCTAGAAATGATGGAGAATTATATGTAAAAAAAGAGGGATGTCTCAAATGACTTTGAGACATCCCTTTCATTCTTATATTTCTGTTACTGTTACGTGTGGAGCACCAAAGCGTGATTTCGCTCCATGCATGACAGGACCTACATATTCATTTAGCGCCCAGCCATGTGCAATAGCTGCCGATACAAACTCTTTTGCTTCAATGACAGAATCTTTAATAGTAAGACCATTCGCAAGATTCGCTGTGACAGAGGCAGCAAAAGTACAGCCTGCACCGTGGTTATTTGTGGATGCAACTTTTTCAGATTCTAATAAGTAGAATGTTTCACCATCAAAGAATAAGTCTATTGCTTTTTCAGTAGCTAGGGCTTTTCCACCTTTTATGACAACAGCTTTAGCTCCTAGTTCATGGATTTTACGAGCAGCAATCTTCATGTCGTCAATGTTTTTTGGTGTACCTGTGCCAGCTAATTGTCCAGCTTCAAACAGGTTTGGTGTTGTTACCGCTGCTAGTGGTAAAAGATGCTGAATCATGGCATCTGTGTTACCTGGATTCAGTACTTCATCGTCACCTTTACATACCATAACAGGATCGATGACCACATTTGTAGTCCCTGAATTTGCAATAGCCTTTCCAGCAATACGAATAATTTCTTCTGTTGAGAGCATTCCTGTCTTAATGGCATCAATTCCTGTGGAAAGTGCTGTGTCAATTTGTTTTTGTAGTAAATCAGTTGGCAAAGGTGTGACGTTATGTGTCCAGCCGTTAGGGTCCATTGTTACGACAACTGTTAATGCCACCATCCCATATGTACCGTGCTCTTGGAATGTTTTAAGGTCAGCTTGCATTCCTGCACCGCCTGATGTATCTGAACCAGCAATTGTTAATGTTTTTTTTAGAGTCATGTAAAGGATCTCCTTTATCGTTAAGAGTTATAAAATTAACATCTAGTATAGTCCGATTCTGATTCTATAAAAATAGCCAGAATACTATATTTTTATATGGTCAGTTTCAACTGATGCTTGAATTCATCTTTAATTTTTTGTACCGTTGTAAGAAGAGAAAGGGGCTTAATGAACGATGAAACAAGTATTCCCGAATGATTGGCAAGAAGTACTCAAAGAAGAATTAGAAAAACCATATTATCAAAAACTACGTCAATTTGTCGCAAATGAATATTCGACACAAACTATTTATCCACCAATCAATGATGTGATGAACGCATTCTATACAACAGCATATCATGATGTGAAGGTTGTTATTTTGGGACAAGACCCTTATCATGGGCCTAATCAAGCGCATGGGCTAAGCTTTTCTGTTAAACCAGGTATTCCACATCCTCCTAGCTTACGGAATATGTTTCAAGAGCTACAGGATGATTTAGGCTGTCCAATTCCTGAAAATGGAACGCTAACAAAGTGGGCTGAACAGGGTGTTATGCTATTAAATACGGTGCTTACAGTTCGAGCAGGACAAGCGAATTCCCATAAAGAACAAGGGTGGGAGCAATTTACCGATGCTGTTATCGATCTATTAGCTGCAAGGGAAGAACCACTAATTTTTGTATTGTGGGGCAAACCAGCGCAACGCAAAAAGCAATTAATCCGAAAATATAAAACACCACATGTCATACTCGAAGCGCCACACCCAAGTCCATTAAGTGCTTATCGAGGATTCTTTGGTAGTAAACCTTATTCAAAGATTAATCAACAATTAGTGGAGTGGGGCAAGCAGCCGATTGATTGGTGTTTAGAATAGATTGGCACAAATCGTTTGCTTTATACGCTTTAGCAATCATGTTACATTTAATATAGAAGAAAGTGAGGGACATTGATGAAGGTGAATTGTTTTAAGTGTCAATTTTTTAAAGTAACCTGGGACCCTCAAAACCCACGAGCATGTGCAGCTTATGGCTTTAAAACAAAGCAAATACCATCCGTTGTTGTGAAGCAATCCTCGGGTGTAGATTGTTTAAAATTCGTACCAAAAGTAGAAAGTGGGAGAATGTAATGATTTCTTATCAGGCCGTTATACAGCAACTTGAAAAACAATTATCTTACGCAAAAAATGCGGGAAATGATCAGCAAATTCGTGAGGCACTTACAGCCATTCGAGCATTATGTGATGTGGTGTTAGATTCTTCAAGTGATGCACCATCTATCACTCCTCATAAGCATGTACCGCAAATGCTTGTATCAGAGTCAAAACCATCCACTTTATATACAGCAAAGATTGAAGAAGATGGAGCCAATGGCGATTCCATTTTTGATTTTTAATCCATTTTAAAGGTAGGGTAACGAAAATGAAAAGATTTATCGTGACAGGTGCTCTTCATGGCCTATTAGCAGTAGCATTCGGTGCATTTGGTGCACATGCTTTAAAGGAAATTTTAGATGAATATAGTCGAGGTATTTGGGAAACGGCTGTTCAATATCAAATGTTTCACGCTACAGGATTACTAATCATTGGTCTGTTAATGAGCTCTAAACTATTAGGTGAAGTGAAACAATTAAATCTAGCAGGTATTTTCTTTAACCTTGGTATTGTTTTCTTTTCTGGGAGCTTATATGTTCTGGCGATAAGTGGTATTAAAGTATTAGGAGCTATTACACCAATTGGTGGCGTACTATTCTTAGCTGGATGGCTACTTATTATTTTAACTGCTCTCAAGCATGCTCGCTAATTTTAAGCTGACTCTCTTACATTATTTGTAGGGGGGTTTTTCTTTATTATGAGTCATCTTTCAAAGATAGGGATTTAAATCCTATCCATTTTGTAAGAATTTATAGTACACTACTAATATTACTTGCAATATTTCGAAAATATCAAAAGTGAGGTTACGTAGTATGGAAAAACTATTTACATTACTGGATGCTAACTATAATGAGATGGTAGGGATTCGTCGCCATTTACATGAATACCCTGAATTATCCTTTGAAGAAGTCGAAACGCCATCCTATATAGCTACTTTTCATAGAGAATTGGGTCATGTGGTTCGAGAAGGAGTGGGAGGACGTGGCGTCGTAGCGATATTACGTGGCGGAAAGCCGGGCAAAACGGTGGCTTTACGAGCTGACTTCGATGCATTAGCGATTCAAGAAGAAAATGATGTACCTTACAAATCTAAAATAGCTGGAAAAATGCATGCATGTGGACATGATGGACATACAGCTACATTGCTTGGGCTAGCTAAGGCATTAAATGCGATGAGGGACCAAATTGAAGGCAATGTCGTATTTATTCATCAGCATGCAGAGGAAGTGGCTCCAGGTGGAGCTAAGCCGATGATTGAGGATGGTTGTTTAGAAGGTGTAGATGTTATTTTTGGTACACATTTATGGGCACCTACACCATTAGGAGAAATATTAGTGAAAGACGGAGCCATCATGGCTGCCGCGGATAAAGTAGAAATAACGGTACAAGGAAAGGGTGGTCATGGCGCAGAGCCTCATCATTCTATTGATGCAGTTACCCTAGCCTCCCAATTTGTCGTTAATGCTCAACAGCTTGTTTCAAGACGAATTGACCCATTGAAATCAGCTGTTTTAACAATCGGTCATTTTGAGGCAATTAATCCGTTTAACGTTATAGCTGATCGGGTAGTTTTAGCGGGGACAATTCGTACATTTGAAGAAGAAGTACGCATACAAATGGAACAAGAGTTAGAAGCAGTATTAAATGCGACTTGTCTGGCATTTGGGGCAAGTTACGAATATCGTTACACAAGGGGTTATCCACCTGTTTATAACCATCTGAGAGAAACCGAGTTTTTGGCACAATTGGCGTCGACTGTACCAGGGGTAGATCAAGTAATAACATGTCCGCCATTTATGATTGGGGAAGACTTTGCGTATTATTTAGAAAAAGTACCAGGCACATTTTTCTTCACAGGAGCTAAAAAGCCAGAATGGGAAACGGCTTATCCGCATCATCATGCACGCTTTGATTTTGATGAACGTGCTATGCTAATTGCAGCAAAAACCTTAGGTAAAGCAACCTTAACGTATTTAAAAGAAAATTGAACATAGCGAATGATAAAAATCCGCATACGCCCATCGACTTTTGGTCAGTGAGTGTATTGCGGATTTTTACTTAGAGATAGAATTATGGATTTTGATTAAAGTAAGCCATTTCCTCATCATACTCAGCAAAATCGAAATAAATCATAGGGAAAAGAAAACGATGATTAGACTTAAGCTCACGAATAATGACATGATCTCGACCAGCTGCTTCTACCACACCACGAACAGTTTTTGTGTTTTTTCCCTGCTCTACTGCGTGCTCAAAAGAAAAATGGAAGGTAGCTGGTTTTCCACGGTTCAAACGTAAAATATTTTCTATATAGGACTCCTCACGGCCAGGTGGTCGTCCGCTCGGAAGTGTGACTGGAGGAGGAGTCATTTGTTGTTGCGTTGTTGGTGTCCAATAATAAGGCATCATCAATTATCAACCTACTTTCTTTTTAAATTTGAGGACAATCTTGTTCAGTTGGCGAGAAAAAACAATGGGATTTGAACCTGCCAGTATTCCATTGGCCATACCATTGTGCAGGACAATCACCTGCTGGCATGAAAAACCACAAAGAGCGGGTAGCTGGATGAAATCTTTCACCCTGAATTACCCTTTTAGCTAACCGGATATCTTGATCACGTGCTCTTTGATAAAAATAACCCTTTTGTGTTGCCTCAAAGCCTCCCGGACGCTGATAAACCATTTGTTCAATTGTTCGAATATCACCAAAATCTAAACAATCACCTCTTACACGATTAACGCCAACATTCCCAACCATCAGCATGCCTAACTCTCCTTCGCCTTCTGCTTCGGCACGCATTAGTCTTGCAAGTAGGGCTGTCTGTGCATCATTCGTCTTAATAACAGCGATTTTCATACCTCCTCGCAGACAGTATATGCACGAAGGTATAGTAGTCATGTTCAATTTTGTTAAGAAAGACAATCACATATTAAAGTTACTATGCATATAGTAGTAATAACGACAAGTACGTAGAAAATACTTCAAATCCTGCAAGACCCGATAGTTTTTATAGCAAAAAGGGTAAATAGAAAGAAATAGATTTAGGGGAACGTGAGATCAATGAATTGCATGTGTATCTAATACATGTGAGGTGATGGCTTATGGAAATTGGCGTTTGGTTTGGGATCTTATTAAGTGCAGTACTGGCCTTTCTATTAGGGGAGTTTTATGGACAGCCGCTCCACTGGTATCTCTTTATTGTTATTATAGTGATTGGTTTTTTTATTCAAACGGTTATCTTAATTTTAAAAGTAAAGAACGAGAGCTCTTAAAATGAGGTATATAGAAGAAACGTGTTGAGGTTAAGAAAGTGTCATCGCTAAAAGATGGCACTTTTTTATATTGTGAGTAAAAGGGTGGAAAGCAGGGCATCAGGAAAAATGCCTTTACAATGCTTGTTTTAGCTGAAATCCAATAAGACATAATTATTCTTGCCTAGTAAGTATATTAAAAATATAGCGTGACATACTAAAATTGACTTTATTTTTGCTTTTATGAAGGAGCGTTTCCATGCGTATTTTTAGTATGTTTGTAGCGATCATCATCAGCGCTTTTCTGGCAGTTGGAATAGCAGAATATTATCATCAACCATATAATTGGTATTTAGTTTTTCTTATGATTCTAACTGGGATTTTTATTCATATTATTATTTTAATATTCGAATCTGAGAATGCAGAAGAAAACGAAATTTAAAAATGCGAGTCCGTCAATATGGACTCGCATTTTTAATTAGATATTAAACAGTTAAGAATTTAACCAATTTATCTTTATCAAGAAGGTTTCCGACGAAAAATTCCCCGAATTCGCCATAGCGTGCTGACACTTCGTCAAAGCGCATTTCATATACTAATTTTTTGAATTGCAGTACGTCATCAGCAAATAAAGTTACGCCCCATTCGTGATCATCGAAGCCTACAGAGCCAGTGATAATTTGTTTTACTTTACCAGCATAGCCGCGACCAATCATTCCATGTGAACGCATTAATGATTTACGCTCATCCATTGATAGCATGTACCAGTTGTCGTTCCCTTGACGGCGTTTATCCATTGGATAGAAGCATACATATTTAGCGCGCGGAAGTTCAGGATATAGACGCGCACGTACATGTGGATTTTGGTAAGGATCTTCATTTGACTCGCCAGCTAAATAGTTTGAAAGCTCTACCACAGATACATAAGAATATGTAGGAATTGTAAAATCTGCAATAGCTAATTTATTGAATTCTGCTTCAAGCTCTTGTAACTCATCCATTGTTTCACGCAATGTCATAATCATAAAGTCAGCTTTTTGACCAACGATTGCATAGAAAGCATGAGCACCTGTTTTAGCTACGTCTGCTTCGTTCAGTTTTTCTAAATAAGCAATAAATTCCTCTACTGCTGCTTGACGTTCCTCAGCAGAAACAAGTTTCCAAGATGCCCAATCAATTGAGCGGAAATCATGTAAAGCGTACCAACCATCTAACGTAATTGCTGCTTCATTCATTATTGAAAACACTCCTTTATAAGTGAATACCATTCAAAAATTAGTTTATCATAGTTTGTACAAAAACCCTAAGTTCATGATAGTAATTCACGAATTTGACACCATCTAAAGATCATGTATTCTAAAGAGAAGAGATGTAATAAGAGGAGTACCAAAATGAAACATATTTTACAACAGCCAATTTGGCGTTATTATGATCAATCCATTAGTGCGAAGCAAAGATCACCGCTTGAATCTTTTGCGACGGACGATACATTGTGCCAATTAGTTGGCCAATTGATGTCTCCTCCAACAATTCGTACATGGGTTCATGAGGCATCTGTTGTGCTAGGTATTCAAGACCATCGGTTACCTTATGTTCAGCAAGGTATGGAATTACTAGAATCTAGAGGCTATCATCCTATTGTTCGTAATTCTGGTGGACTAGCGGTTGTGCTAGATGAAGGGATTCTTAATATTTCCATTGTATTGTCTGAACAAAAAGAGTCGCTCAGTATAAACGATGGCTATGATGTGATGGTGGACCTTGTGAAGGGATTGTTCCCAGAAGTAGCTGAAAAAATTGAGGCTTATGAAATAGTGGGCTCTTATTGCCCAGGTTCTTATGATTTAAGTATTGATGGGAAAAAATTTGCTGGTATTTCACAAAGACGCTTACGTCAAGGGGTGGCAGTGCAAATTTATTTATGTATTGAGGGGAGTGGCTCACAGCGCGCGGCACTTATCCGTGACTTTTATGAAGAGAGCTTGCAACAAGAGGAAACAAAATTCGCTTACCCTCAAATCGTGCCAGAAGTCATGGCTTCGCTATCGGAGCTTATAGACCCTCATTTAACAGTAGAAGCGGTTGTTATTCGTCTACAGCAACTACTTAATCAGTGGGCCGAGGAAGTACGTCCACAGTCCTTTTATGACGAAGAATTAACGTTGTATGGTTTTTATTTACAGCGGGTTTTTGAGCGCAACACCAAAATGCTTGAACGTAAGTAAGCTAGTTGATTATATGAAACAGAAAAAGCGATGCGGCTAATTTAGCGCATCGCCATTTTCTGGTTGATAAATAGAACTGCTAGTTACAAGATTTCCGTTCTTCTCCATTTTAAAAACAGGCGCAATTCGCTCTTCCTCTTCATCAAGCGTAACAAGACGTCTAGCACGATTCATAATTTGAACAAATTGCTCGTAATCTTTGCGAATCGCTCGATTTTCCTCTTCTAGTTTTGTAATGGTTTTCTCTAGTTTTTTATTTTTCTCAGATGTTACATGTACAAGTTGTCGCCATTTTGAAGATTCATTTCCTACTTCACCAGAATGCTGTAAACGTAGTAAATAAGCTATGACAATATCAAGAGAAAGGGCAGATAGCGGAATTGATTTTCCTTCTGCAGCACTATTATTTACGGTAAACATACTAGAAGCACGGCGTCTTGCTGGCGCTCCCAACACTCGCATTCTCTCTTTTCTTTCCTTTTTAGCTTCTGCTAATTGTTCCTCGTATTCTTTACGAACAACGGCATTCCAACGAAAACCACAGGCTGCCGCAGTACGATTTAATGCATCGCCTGCTTCCTCAAAGGCATTAAGCTGTGTGCTTCCTTCTGTTACATGACGGATTACAGCCTCTGCTAGTAATTCATCGTTTTCTTTTAACCAAGCATCTTGTCTTACTTTACTCATATTAAAATCCTCCCACCTTTATCTGGAACTTGTTATTTAAGACTAGCATGACCAATCTTTTAACCTTTTATTCATCTATGTAGAAGGAATTATGCTTGAATAGAAGGGGAAAAGTACGATACAATACCCGATGTAGGTTTGCGCACATGCTGCATACTTAAATATGTGAAGGTCATGTGTGCAATAGAGCGAGATTATGTTTGAAAAATACTATATAGAAAGGGTTGTTGACAAAATGGCAAACGAATTTAAAGTTTGCGATGAATGTCAGGCCGTTAACTTAAAAACGTTAATTCCAAAATTAAAGGAAATCGATCCTGATGCAACCATCGAAATTGGCTGTCATTCTTACTGTGGTCCAGGACGCAAAAAGACATTTACCTTTGTAAATAGCCGACCTGTTGCTGCATTAACAGAAGATGAACTAATGGAAAAGGTTTTAGCAAAATTAAAAAAGTAAAACTAAAAGCTATCTCTACTTGGGGGATAGTTTTTGTTTTGCTTTTTTATATGTTGAGAAAATTAGACCAATATAAATATAAAAATAATGATAAAGGTAATCGAAATAGGTTGTTAATATCTATAGAAAAATGGCAATAAGTATGCTAGTCCTAGATTTATCGCATATAATAGAACTATAACAAAATGGGGGTGCTATCCAAATGACATATGCAAACGCTAAATTAGAAGAAGAAAAGGTATTTAAAGATCCAGTACACCGTTATGTACATGTTCGAGATCAAGTGATATGGGATTTAGTGGGTACAAGAGAATTTCAGCGTTTACGTAGAATTCGTCAACTAGGTACCACATTTTTAGTATTTCATGGAGCAGAGCATAGTCGCTTTAGTCATTCTCTGGGGGTTTACGAAATTGTACGTCGCATAGTAGATGATATCTTTGTAGGGCGTCCAGATTGGGATGAAAGTGAAAGATTATTAGTGTTATGTGCAGCCCTTTTACATGATTTAGGTCATGGCCCATTTTCCCATGCCTTTGAAAATGTATTTGAGCTTGATCATGAATATTTTACAAGGCAAATTTTGTTGGGAGATACGGAAGTAAATGCGATTTTAAAAAAAGTGGCAGCTGATTTTCCTGAAAAGGTATCCCAAGTAATTGAAAAGACATATCCAAATAAGCAAGTAATTAGTTTAATTTCGAGCCAAATTGATGCAGATCGTATGGATTACTTACAACGTGATGCTTATTTTACAGGTGTAAGCTACGGTCATTTTGATATGGAACGGATTTTAAGAGTAATGCGTCCAAGAAAAAACCAAGTAGTAATCAAAGCAACAGGCATGCATGCGGTGGAAGACTATATAATGAGTCGCTATCAAATGTACTTACAAATTTATTTCCATCCTGTTTCACGAAGTGCAGAGGTAATTTTAAATAATATATTAAAAAGAGTAAAACAATTAAGCTTAGCGGGCTATACATTTAAGCATGAGCCTACTCATTTCCTAGCATTTTTCCGAAATGTTATTACATTAGAGGATTATCTTGCGTTAGACGAGAGTATACTTTTTACATATTTTCAGTTATGGATGCAAGAGGAGGATGCCATTCTAAGTGATTTAAGCCGCCGCTTTGTGAATCGTAAGCTATTTCAATACATTGATTTAGACCCTGGAGTAGAGCTCAATAAATATCAAAAACTCCAAGAGCTTTTCAAAAAGGCAGGATTAGACCCCGATTATTATCTTGTACATGATACAACAGCAGATCTGCCATATGATTTTTATAGACCAGGAGAGGAAGAAGTGCGTGTACCAATTTTTTTAGAAATGAAAAATGGTGAGCTACGGGAGCTTTCACGTGAATCCATTATTGTGGATGCTATCTCAGGGCGTATGAAACGAGATCATAAAATCTATTTCCCATTAGATATCTTAGAGGACGATTCAACAAACTCAACTGTAAAAAAACAAATATTAATGTTATTAAGGAAAGACAATAAATAAATATAAATTTTAAAAATAATAAAGCAGTAAACACGTTCCAGGGGGATGTTGTTTACTGCTTTATTATTTTTAGATAATTGTTTAGAAACTGTTAAGTTGAATTAGATATAATTAATCAATAATTTTGAAATGGAGGTGGTGCCCATTGATTGTTGTGATACAAAAGTGCCGTGAAGATATGTGGAAACATTTGTGAATAATTCTAATGACCTATATTAAGATAATGGTTGAATTTTATTTGCGATGTTTCTATAAAAATTAAAGGAGAGAGTGTGACCTATTGTTTGTTCATTCCTTTCCTAAACCTGAAAGGATCAATCTTGTAGCAAACAGTATCAGGTATCTCTCTAACTAAAAAAGGAGAGAAACATGAAAAAATTAAACATAGCGATAATTATATTGCTACTTGTATTTCAAACAGTACTTTCACCAATTTCAGTGTTTGCCGACGAGAGTCAACCACCTGTGACTCCTCAAAATGAATCTAGCGAAAATACTGTGATTGATTCTAATGGAGAAGTAGGAAACCAAAATACTACAAGTGAAATACCAAGTGAAGATGCTGCTGAAGTGACAACTCCAGAAGATGAAACAAAATCAGAAGAGCAAACAGAAGGACAGCCAGAAGAACAACCAGAAGGACAGCAAGAAGAGCAACCAGAAGAACAGCAAGAAGGACAGCAAGAAGGACAGCCAGAAGAACAACAAGAAGAAGAGCAGCTAGAAAACCAGCCACAGTTAATAATGCCATTAGGTGCGCCAGTAGGTTACCCTGTTGAAAATATGCAAGCAGATGTGACGATGTCATTTAGTGGCTTAAAGCTCTTTTCACAAGGTGGAGCATTAATTACAAATGCTACAGATTTAGCAAATTATTCAGGGCCAAAACCGAAAAAGGGTGATGTAGTATATCTAAACTACACATTCTCTTTGGATCCAACAATTGATTATGGAATAGGTTCTACGTTCACATTCCAATTACCTGCCAATATGATTGAAGAGTACACAGCAGGTTCTTTTAATCAATCAAGAACATTAACAGAGACTGGTGATTGGTTAGCCTATTCGTCAAGCTATAACAGTGCTACAAAAACAGTAACAGTCACAATAGATAGTGAATTAGAACAAGGGCAATCAGGTAGTATGAACTTTGAGTTTATGGCGAAATTTGATAATTTTGCTGATGAAAGTGAACTTGAACAATCATTAATAATCCCTGTGCTTGGAGGAACAGATGTTCAACTAGACTTTGAATTTGCACCTACAGGTAGTGGGCAATTACTAACTAAAAATGCTGGTTCTATTACACGTGACGCAAGTGGTGAAGTAACGATTCCATGGACAGTTTGGGTGAATACTGGTGGGCAAAAACTTGAAAGTGCAAGTTTGAATGATGTACCAGATGCAAAGCATGAGCTGGCTGGAAATATTACAGTTGAGCGATACAAAATTGGATTGAATGGGTTTAATTCAAATAGCCCAGGTGCTGTAGACGATACAAGCATTGAAACCTCATTCCCTATCTCATTGACAGATGGATACTATGCATACAAAGTAACATATAACACTGTTGTAACAGCAGATCCAACTGCATCAAGTATGTCCTATACAAACGTAGCTACTTTGACAGGGACAAATATTCCTGCTAACACAACAGCCAATGGAACACAAACTGTACAATATGGACCGAGCTTAGATAAAACAAGAAGTGGCGATAAATATAATTCGACATGGACAATTAAGTATAACTGGCTAGGTCAAAAAATACCTGCTGATAAAGCGAAATTAACAGATACACTGACAGGCTCGTCGCCAACAACTGGTAAGCATAAAATTGATTACAGTAGTTTTGAAGTATATCGTGTAACTTTATCGAATGACGGTCAAACGGAGCAATCTTCAATTCTGTTAAGTGAAGGTCAAGATTATAGCTTCGATTCACAAAATAATTATAATTTTATAATCAACTTTGATCATTCAACAAATACTACAGGTCCAGCTGGTGAGGTGACATCAGCGTTTAAAGTTGTCTATGATACAGAGCTGGAAGATGAATTTGTTACAGATGCAAATACGGGCACGATTACAAATACTGTAACAAGAGGAGATAGTGGTTCAGACACAGCAACTCTAGACCTGGCTTCAAACATCTTTAATAAAGCACGTGGGGCAATTGACTATGTAAACAAAACAATTACATGGACTTTAACCATTAATGCTGAGAAAGATTTGAAAAACTTTGTAATAGAAGATGACTTTACAACCACAAATAGAGCCGGAGAAACGTTAAAACACACATTAACACCATGGAACGGTACTGACTTCTATGAGGTTACTGGTG
The DNA here is from genome assembly GCF_001705465.1 of Lysinibacillus sp. AR18-8. Lineage (NCBI taxonomy): Bacteria > Bacillati > Bacillota > Bacilli > Caryophanales > Bacillaceae > Lysinibacillus > Lysinibacillus sp. AR18-8. The sequence continues at coordinate 129,296 of NZ_MDGU01000008.1, read as the reverse complement.
CAAATGGTTTAACGTACTCGATTACAGATAAAGCGGGTAATGCCCCAACTATAGGCAACGAAGGTTTTAAAATGGAAATTTCAAGTGACATTCCAAAAGACCGCACAGTTACTATTCGATACAAAACAAAGTACGATATTAAGCCAAATGGAGGTGTAGCAACCTCGTATATTAATACGGCTGATGCAACATGGGATGGCGCAATAGATTCTCATAACCAAGCATTAGATAGAACTGCTAATTATACGCCAGATTCTACTTCTCCAACAAACAATAATGGCTACAAAAAAGTTGTCGTAGATAACCAGACACAAGAGTTTTCTTGGCGTATTGGGGTTAATATCAATAAACAAGATATAAACAGTGCTACCTTAACAGATACATTAGGTGCGGGTCATTATATTCCTGTCCCAGATGGTCAAACATTAAAAGATCAAATTACCATATCTAAGCTAAACTTAACAACAGAAGAGGGAACAAAAAATGGTACATTAGATCCTGCTAAATGGACTGTTACAGAAACACTAACAGATAACAAGGTTACAGGTTTTGAAATTACGTTTATTAACCTAGATCCAATTACTGATAACAACGAAGCGTATTTAATTGAATACAAAACAAAAGATGCTGACGATATTTATGGTCAAAACTCAACTACTGCTTCACGAGAATACACAAATACTGCGACACTAGATACACCATACAATGGTAGCTATAATTATAATGCAACAGCAAAAATTAGTAATCTTGCAAATGAGTTAATTAAAAAAACAGCGACACCTGTTCCAGCCAGCGATATTATTAATTGGGCAGTTACAGTAAATGCTTCTAATTCAAAATTAGGAAATATTACATTAACAGACAAACCATCAAGTAACCAAAAAATATTAACAAATACGTTCAAGAAACAAGAGATTAAACTAAATGCAAATGGGACTTCTCAAAATATAGGATCCCCTATTACTGTGGATGCTAGCGAAATTGTCTTAAATCAAGATGGTAGTTTTAGTCTTAATTTGGGAGAATTAAATGGCAAAGGTTATGTTGTTACGTATTCCACATTCTTTATGGGGGATGGTAACGCGGGTGAAACAATTTCTAATAGTGCCTCTATTGGTTACGCTGGAGCAACAGCTGCAGGTACAAGTGACCACGGTGGCGATAGCAAAACATTTAAATATAGCTCATCTGATACAAGTGCATCAGGTGTTAAGGGTACATTGCAATTAAAAAAATATAAAGTAAATCCTTTAACAGGTAAACGTGAAGAGTTTGCTGGTGTTAAGTTTGAATTATGGAATAAAAATAACACAATCAAACTTGATGAAGGAACAACAGACGCAGATGGTACATTGACATTTGAACAAGTGCGTTATGGAAAGTATACGTTAAGAGAGGAATCACCAGGGGGCTATATTGCGATTGCGCCAATCACGATTACAATGGGAGCAAATATAGATATTACTCCAGGTGTGGATGGTAAAGCATATGTTATTGATAACATTGAGGATGTTAATTTAACAAATGCCTGTCCTGCATTCACATTAACAGTGAAAGACATTGATGGTAATGCTATTGCTAATAAAAATGTTAAATTAATTGATAGCAACGGCAACGCAAAATACACGGGCACAACAAATGCTGCGGGGCAAGTATCAGATATTAAGCGACCTGGTACAGGTGGTAAAGAAGTCCAAGCAGGCGTGTATACATTAGTGGACGAAAATGACATTCCTTTAGGTACTGTTACCGTTAAATATGGTACTGGAGAATGTCAAGATACAGTCCAACCTACAAATTCATGTCCTAACTTTAAAATTACTGTAAAAAATGAGAATGGAAATCCACGTCCAAATGTATCAGTTACACTTAAAGATCTAAGTAATACTGTTATAGCTACTGGCACAACAAATAGTGATGGTCAATTCATCATTGATAAAACAACTCCAGCAGGAAAATATAAGCTATATGAGGGTACCCAGTATTTAGGTGAAGTAAATGTTACGTATCACAATGATAATTGCCAAAGTGAAGTACAGTTAGCACCAAAATGTGAAACGTTTGAATTAACTGTCTATGATGTTGATGGTAATTTAGTTGCAGATGGTACTTCAGTAACGGTTAAAAATAAAGATACAGGTAACATTATAGCTACAAAAACTACAAAAGACGGTGTAATTGAATTAAGTGATTTAGAGCCAGGTGTTTACACAGTTGTAGTTGATGGAGAAGAAATTGATGAGTTTGAAAGCAATATCGATTGTAAAGAGAGCGTTCAACCAACACCAAAATGTGAAAACTTCACAGTAATAATCAAAGATAATACTGGCATCATCAAGCCAGGTAACAATGTCATTATTAAAGATAAATCTGGAAAAGTAATCTCAACAAATAAGGATAAAGATGGAAATTTAACGTTTGTATCTAAAACAACTCCTGCGGGTAAATATGATGTATATGATAAAAATATTTACTTAGGTGAGATAGAAGTTTCTTATGCGAGTGTTCCTTGTGAAATTACATTATCAATTGCACCAGTTTGTCCAGCCTTTACATTGACAATTAACAATATGTTTGGTCAACCACGTGTAGGCGTAAAAGTAACAATAACAGGTGAAGATGGTATACAGGTTGAAGATAATGGTTCAACAGAGTTTATAACAGATAGTAAGGGTCAAATTACGATCAATAATTCAATTATTAAGCCAGGTAAGTATATTGTAAGAGAGAATGGTAAGACAATTATTGGTACAGTTATCGTGGGTAATACATGCGAGGCTAAAATTCAGCCAAGTCTACCAGTAACACCTCCTACAACTAATCCAGGAAATCCAGATCCAGACCCAGAAAAACCAGTGGATCCGAACAAACCGAATCCAGATCCAGAGAATCCTGTAGAACCAAACAAACCAAATACAGATTCAAACAATTCGGCCAATCCTGGAAAAACTGAGGGATCTAAACCTTCTGTTCAAGGTGTCATTGATCAAGGGAAAAACTTACCGCCTTATAATCCAACTAAAGCTACAAAAGATACACTAGATGCTTATAAGGATTTCTTGAATAAATATAGTCAATTAACTAAAGAGGAACAGGAAGCTGTTGCAGAATCACTTGATATTAACAAAATTAAATCGGATGCAAAACGATTAGAAGCTCAATTAAAAGCACAAGGTAAATTACCTCAGACAGATGGTGCCGATCAAACAGCACTAATGCTGATTGGAGTAGCACTTATTCTTGGTGCATTATACTTCTTACGTCGCCGCAACGCTGAAGTTAAATAATTACTTAAAAGAAGAAGCCCCTAAGACTCTTAAATCTTAGGGGCTTCACCTATTTCTAAAATGCTTCTGATAGCTTTTCAGGTGCTTTATCAAATGGATATTGTTGAACAAAATCAGCTTGTATGGCAAGACGCTTTGATCCATTATCAGCACATGTAATGAGTGTTAAAACAGTTTTATTTGGAATATCATCGATTACATAAATATCTGTTGCCGCAATGACTTTCTTAGAAGCTAAATGATATTCATAAATATTGGTTAAATCCGTTACATAGACTGTATCTCCTATACTTGCTTTATATAGAGGACTAAATAAGATATCCTTTTCTTCAAAATAATGTCCTGCTAAGGCGTAATTTCCCTGCCCGAGGCTTTGATTTGGCTTCATGGTACCTGCCCCTACGGCAAGTGCAGCATTTCCAACACCTTTGACAATCGGAAGTTGCATGTCAACACTTGGTATGGCGATACTACCAATTATGGGCATTTTATTGGCCTTTGTTTGAGCCTTTAATACCTCCGCTATGGACAGCGATTGTACATCCTCAAATACATAATCTGCATTAACCTGATTATTCTTTTCAATCTCTTCTACACTGATTTCAGTAGTATTTAATTGATGGCTTAAATGGGCAATGATCGCATTTTGAATGGGGCTGATAAATACAAGTATTAGGCCAAGGACGAGCATAGTGATGAGCAATATTATCTTCAGTTTATTCATGTCGTAGATCACATCCTTGTTTTTGAAATAGAAGGTTTTATTCCAGCAAAAGATGGTTAACTTATGACCATTTCAAAAAAATGGATAGAGCGTTAAGATGCTTGCTCTATCCATCTTACTACTATTTGTCGCTAAAACGCACGCCTGCAACGCCGTAATGATTTTTAGACATTTCTTCAATAAAAACTGTTACATTTTCTGCAGGTGCATTAACTGTGCGAGATACTGCTTCTGTTACTTCTTTTACAAGAGCACGTTTTTGTTCCTCTGTACGACCTTCAAGCATTTTCACTGTTACGTATGGCATAATATTGCCTCCTTTATAGAATAATGTTGTATAGTTAGTTTATAAGAAAGTATAAACTTCTTACTTGCGTTGAGGCATATACGCAATGGCGAAAATAGTGATTGTTTCGACAAAATATGCGTTGATATGCTTTCCTTTATAATAGCAGAATGGAGGATATTTAAGTATGACAAATGAAGAAAAACCAAAACAAAAAATGGGTTTTACCATTATAAAAAACGATCCAACAGATGGACATAAAGGGTTTGGTATCGGTTCACTTTCATTAGAGAATGTATCGCCTGTAATAGTGGACGTAGAAGAGGGGACGGCTTCTGTTGAAATTGGTGCCATGCATGCAAGAAGTGACGTAGAGCGTGGTATTAAATTTACAATGGACCGTGCTGATTCAGAGGGCGGGAAACTGTATTGGCTCGTGTGGGTGACGATAGACCATAAAGAAAATGGGCCATATTATGCAGGAGTTACAGCCTGTGAGATGGTTGTAAATCGTGAAAAACGACGTGGCTATAAAATTCTAGCTGATCATGTAAATAAAATGGATAAATCCATGAAACGTCATATTATTGTAGAGCATATGGATGCACCGTCTAAAAAAGTGTTAGCTTCTTTCCTTAAACAACTTAATCCAGAATTGTGGGAACGTAGTGAGGAGCAATTGCGTCAAGACTTATTTGTCGAATAGACTCGTAATGATTGAACAATCTGTGACATTTTGCAATCGCTTTCGATATTAGGTTGAAAGTGTGTTTGAAACAAAGTACACTTGATGCAGAGCTTACATTTTAGTAAGCTAGGACACTTGGTATCGCGAATGTGATGAGCGCTATGCGGCATTTGAACAACCCAAACCCAAGCCAAATGCCCCATGATGCTCATACTTCGCGGACCATAAAAAAAGAAAAGCTTTCTGTTCCCACGGACACGTCTCCGGGGAAGAGAAAGCTTTTCTTATTTTTAGTATATCAGTTACTTTGTCGAGAGCCTTCATAGCTAAAAACGTATTAGGATTAAAAAGGTTTCCGAAATTATCTTGTTTTTAGTCCTTAAATATAGAGAATGGTAGCATATTCCAAAATTCTCCCCATGTATTACTGTCGAGAATATCGAAGTTTGTACATTTTTCAGTAGGTACATCCTTCGACTCTACATAGACTAGACGTTGTTTAGGACAAGCGTCAGTCGCTAATTTACCTGTTTCAATATCAATGACAACGCCCTCTACACCTTTAGGTTTTTTGAAATCCTCATTTTTTGTACCTTTGTTGACAGTTTCCATAAAGTCAATCCAGATTTGCTTTGTTGCAGCAGTATCTTCCTTCGTGGTAAGGTTTTTACCCTGATCATAGCCATTCCATACACCAGCAGTTAGTTTTGGAGTAAAACCAATTAACCATTGATCACTATTCGTAGAACCTGATTTAGCAGCATATGTGTGTGTCATACGTGAACGAATACTGATTCCTGTAGCGGGTGAATAGTCACTGAAAACAGGATCAAAAATACCTGTCATCATTTCTGTTAAGATGTATGCATTTTCTTTAGAAATGGCTGTTTCAGCTTTGCTTGCTACATCTTTGTTTTCATAAATAACATCTCCATGTGCATTTTTAATGGATACAATGGTTGTTGGTGTTGTTTGCTGTCCTTGCGACGCCAAAATATTATATGCATTTGTCATTTCGTATAATGTCGTTTCAATCGTTCCTAGTGCAATGGATAAATTATCCTTCGCACCAATTCCTACATTAAAACGGTTTGCCATATCATGAAACTCTTTGAAGCCAATGTCCTCTAAGGTTTTTACTGCGTAAATATTATCTGAGATAGCAATAGCTTGTGCCATCGTCATATCATGATCTGCAAATTGACCGTTGACGTTTTTAGGTGCATAAGTGCCACGCCCATTATCATACGTAAAAGTTGTTTCACCAACATCTAAAAAAGTTAGTGGCGTGTAACCATTTTCTAGCGCCGCTGCATATAAGATCGGCTTAATAGTAGAGCCTGGTTGACGTTTGGCTTGTGTAACTCGGTTAAATGAGCTTACTGAATAATCACGACCACCGACTAGTGCAGTGACAGCTCCTGTTTTAGATTCCATACTTACAAACGCAGATTGCAGATCATTGGCAGGCATATTTTTGGCTACTGCTTCTTCAGCTGCTTTTTGATGCTCCAGATTAAGCGTTGTTTGAATTGTCCAGCCACCTTCACTAATATCAAGGTTTTTTGATTTTAAGATTTCACTGGCTTCTTGCCAAGCCACATCCAGGAAATAAGGGGCAACAGATTTGGTTGCAACCCAGCTATCATTTTTTAAGACGAGCTGTTCATTTTCAGCACGCGTTTTTTCTTCTTGTGTAATGGCACCTTGGTCTGCCATAAGTTTTAAAATAACGTGTTGACGATTGGTAGCCTTATCTAAATTGGCAATTGGTGAGTAAATACTTGGTCCTTTTGGTACGCCTGTTAGCATTGCTGCTTCAGCAAGCGTTAAATCACTGGCAGATTTTCCGAAATAAAAACGACTTGCAGCTTCTACTCCATACATGCCATGACCGTAATATACCGTATTCAAATAGCCCTCTAGTATTTCGTCCTTGTCATAAAAAACTTCTAATCTATAAGCATACAGGGCTTCGTTTAATTTACGTGTCCAAGACTTTTCATGGGAAAGATAAAGGTTACGAGCATATTGTTGCGTAATGGTACTAGCTCCTTGAACCTTACCACCAGCCTTAATGTCCACTAAAATGGCACCAGCAATACGTGAATAGTCGAAACCGCCATGTTGATAGAAATCTTTATCTTCAACAGCAACAACTGCTTCCTTTAAATAAGGTGACATCTCATCGAGGCCGACCCAATATCGTCGTTGATTTGTAAAGTGATCCCCAATTTGGTTCTCATTTTCATCTAAGAAAATAGAAGCCTTTGGTACGGTTAAAGGCGGTGCACCAGCCACTTGAACATAGATGCGGAGTGCGACAAACGCTACGACAATTGCAGATGTAAAGGCCACGAATAACGTAAGGCTTTTGCGTGTGCGCTTTACACGTTGTTGCTTTCGATGATAGCTTTTTCGTTTCATCCGACTTCACCTCGTTTTCTCACAACTTCGAACTTAGCTTTAGTATGTGTTCGAACATTCATCTTTAATCGAAATTCTAACTAAAAACTATTGCACTTTATTCAAAAACATCTATACTTTTTTTGTACTACTTGAAATGCTGGCATTCGACAAAAAAATTGCACCTTGTAGATTTTAATCGAAATTTGCTAGACGTTCCAATAATGTATACGAGGATAAAAGGATACAGGTTTCATTACAATCCTGTAAGCCATAATAGAAGAAGACGAAAAATGATGATTAATTATATGGAGGGCTAGCAATGAGATTTGATGAAGCTTATTCAGGAAATGTTTTTATAAAAAGTCATCCTACATATGACGACGCACAGGCAGTAATTTATGGTATGCCAATGGATTGGACAGTAAGTTACCGTCCAGGATCACGTTTCGGTCCACAGCGTATCCGTGAGGTATCCATTGGTCTTGAAGAGTACAGTCCATATCTAGATCGTGAGCTTGAGGAAGTAAAGTACTTTGATGCAGGGGATATTCCACTACCATTCGGTAATGCACAGCGTTCTTTAGATGAAATTGAGAAATTTATAGAGAAATTATTAGCAGATGGCAAGATTCCTGTCGGCATGGGTGGCGAGCATCTAGTGTCTTGGCCAGTAATGAAGGCTGTATCAGCTAAATATGATGATCTTGCTATTATTCACTTTGATGCACATACGGATTTACGTGTGGAATATGAGGGAGAGCCACTTTCGCACTCCACACCAATCCGTAAAATTGCGGAACATATAGGACCAAAAAATGTCTATTCATTTGGTATCCGTTCAGGTATGAAAGAGGAATTTGAATGGGCAAAGGAAAACGGCATGCATATTTCAAAATTTGAAGTACTTGAACCGTTAAAAGAGGTCCTACCAACACTAGCTGGACGCAATGTGTATGTAACAATTGATATCGATGTTTTAGATCCAGCACACGCACCAGGCACTGGTACAGTAGACTGTGGTGGTATTACTTCGAAAGAATTACTCGCTTCCATCCATGCTATTGCAGCAAGTGGTGTAAATGTAGTAGGTTTCGACCTAGTTGAAGTAGCACCGATCTACGATTCTTCAGAAATGACAGCAAACACAGCTTCAAAATTATTACGGGAAATGATTTTAGGCTGGGTAAAATAAATAAGATTGGTTGAATGGGGTTTAGCTATGAGCTAGCCCCATTTTATATTTTTGAAATGAAGAATGAGCCTTAGCATAAAATTGAAACTTATTTTACTTTGTAGCGTAGATAAGTTAGGTAAAATGTATGTTTCTTCAATTTTAATAAAGGGAGGAGGAGTATTATGATTTGGTCACTTCTCATGAATGATTTATTCATTTTTGTCAGTACAATGGAATACTTTTGGCTATTAGCATCTTTGGTTTTAACTGTATTAAGTGTTCATTTGCATCTGTATCTCGTCAATAAAATAACCGTTCAAGATGTGAAAGACGAGGAGTTTGAAGTTGACTATACTATCACGAATACTTGGACTCCACCTATGCTAACGTGGTTTGTTCTGTGTATTAGAATGTCCGAAGACAATGAGGAAGAAAGTGTATCTCCTAGTTTGATTTAAACTTTAAAACTAGGAGGACAACCATTGTTAACATTTTTAGCACAACCTATTATTAACCTCATTCATTTCATCCATTCTTTTACAGGTAGCTACGCACTTAGTGTCATTGGTATTACGATTGCAGTCAGATTAATTCTTATGCCGTTATTTATTCGATCGGCAAAACACCAAAAGCACTCAAAAGAATTAATGACTACCATTAAGCCTGAATTAGATGCGCTTACAGATAAATATAAGAATAGTCAAAGCGAATCTGAAAAAAGAATGGTACAGCAACAAATCCAAGAGCTAACTTCAGATTCATTGAAAAGCTCTTTACTAGGTTGTTTACCAATCATTATTCAATTACCGATATTATTTTCACTGTACTACGCGATTAAGCTAGATTCAGTGATTGCCAGTGAAAATTTCCTTTGGATGAATTTAGGGACGATTGATATTGGGGTTTCGATGATTGCTTGTTTGATTTATTTCATTCAAAGTTGTATAGCCCTAGAGAAAAGTCAACCATTAAATATGAAGATAATGGTATTTATTAATCCTCTCATGATCCTCATTTTTAGTCTGTTCAATCCAGCGATTATCCCGATCTATTGGACTGTTAGTGCTTTATTGTTAATAGTTCAACAATTGATTATAAAAAAATGGTATAGATAAAATGAAATCCTCTCTTTCCGTTATTGGAAGGAGAGGGTTTTTATTTTCTCGAATAAACTTGTTGAGGAGCTTTACATCACTTCTATCTTGAAAAACCATAAGTATTCATCCTATAATAAAAAGGTTATAGTAAAAGACTAAAAAGGGGCATCCGTTATGGCGAACGAAGTAAGATCGCATGTGAACATAAAGCTCATTTCTACCATTCGTCCAAGTGATGGGGAGTCCGAAAGTTATGAAATGTGGCTCAAAGGGCAGCTACTTGAAAAGGCAGGAAGCTTGTATTTGAAATATGATGAGGTGCAGGAGGATAAAATCGTCCGCACAACGATGAAGTTAGGTCATGAGAAGGCACTAATTATGCGTGCTGGAGCGGTTAATATGCGATTACCGCTGAACATAATCGAACAACAAAAAGGGCATTATGAAAGTGAGTTCGGTTCTATGCCCCTCGTGATTGATACGAAAAATATGACGTTTACAAAACTGGCAACAAGCGGAGATTTCCATGTACAGTACGATTTACTAATGGGTGGGCAATCCGTTGGCAACTATACATTAGATATTACATTTACGGAGGTACAATGATGAACGCAGTAGAACAAGTACAACAGGCTATTAAAGCAGCGATCGTGCAGGCTGTTGAAAAAGCTGGTCTCGTTGAGGCTGGCACAGAATTATCGATTCACCTAGAAACACCAAAGGATAAAGCAAATGGTGACTATGCAACAAACATTGCGATGCAATTAACGAAGTTAGCTAAAAAGCCACCACGTGCTATCGCCGAAGCTATTTTAGAAAATCTTGATCCATCAGGCACTGATATTGAAAAGATTGATATTGCTGGCCCAGGCTTCATGAATATCACAGTGCGTAAAGATTTCCTAACAGAGGTAGTGACACAGGTGCTTGAGCAAGGTACGGACTATGGCCGCTCAAATGCAGGTGCTGGGGAAAAGATTCAAGTGGAGTTCGTTTCAGCAAATCCTACTGGAGATCTTCACCTAGGTCATGCTCGTGGCGCTTCTGTTGGTGATTCCTTATGTAATGTGTTGGATATGGCTGGTTACAGTGTCTCTCGTGAATATTATATTAATGATGCAGGTAATCAAATTAATAACTTAGCTTATTCATTAGAAGCTCGTTATAAACAAGCATTAGGAATGGAAGCTGAAATGCCAGAAGACGGCTATCATGGGCAAGATATTATTGATATTGCGGGTAAATTAGCAAAAGAGCATGGGGATGCAATTTTAGCAAAATCAGATGATGAGCGTTTTGCCTTCTTCCGTCAGCACGGTTTAGCTTTAGAATTAGATAAATTAAAAACAGACCTAGCAAACTTCCGTGTAAATTTTGATGTCTGGTATTCTGAAACGTCTCTATATGAAAACGGGAAAATCGAAGTAGCTTTAGATAAATTAAAAGCTAATGGACATGTGTTTGAAGAGGATGGTGCTACTTGGTTCCGCTCTACAACATTTGGTGATGATAAAGATCGTGTGCTAATTAAAAATGATGGGTCATTCACGTATTTAACACCAGATATTGCTTATCACGAAGACAAAATTGTCCGTGGCTTCGATAAATTAATCAATATTTGGGGAGCTGATCATCACGGATATATTCCACGTATGAAAGCAGCGATTCAAGCACTTGGTTATGATCGAGATACGTTAGAAGTGGAAGTTATTCAAATGGTTCAGCTTTATAAAAACGGTGAAAAATTCAAGATGTCTAAGCGTACAGGGAATGCAGTAACTATGCGTGAGCTTGTAGAAGAGGTTGGTCTTGACGCAGTTCGTTACTTCTTTGTAAAAACAGCTGGCGATTCTCATATGGACTTTGATCTTGACCTTGCAGTATCACAATCTAATGAAAACCCTGTGTACTATGCACAATATGCGCATGCACGTATTTCATCTATTTTACGTTCAGCAAATGAACAAGGCTTTGCTGCTACAACAGAACATCTCAATTTATTAACAGCAGAAAAGGAAATTGATTTACTGAAAAAGATTGGTGATTTCCCGAAAGTGGTAGCGGAAGCAGCGAAACACCGCACACCGCACCGTATCGCAAACTATATTCAAGAAACAGCAGCTGCATTCCACAGCTTCTATAATGCAGAAAAAGTATTAGATGCTTCAAATAAAGAGTTAACAGAGGCTCGTTTAGCATTAATTACGGCTGTCCGCACAACAATTGCGAACGCATTACGTTTAATCGGCGTATCTGCACCTGAAAAAATGTAATTAAACTTTAGGCTCCTAACATGAAAAGTGTTAGGGGCTTTTTTTAATGGATAGAAGGCTGAATATGAGAGATAAAGTTCCGAATGTGTTGGATAGAAAGACAAAAGAAACGGATAAACCGTGGGAAATTAGCTGTCCCAAACTTTATTTTTCTGTTAATTCCGAAAATTTTGTTGAAGTTTACGTTAACGTCAATGGTATACTGTTGCCAATTAGGAAAGGGGAGATGGTTTTGAAGACGATTCAGGAGGTAGCAAAGGAGTTTAATGTGTCTACGCGGACAATACGTTATTATGAGGAACTTGGGCTTCTTTGCCCCCATCGTTCATCTACCAACCAACGAACCTTTTCCAAAAAAGAATTGGCGAAACTCAAGCTTATTTTCAGAGGCAAGCGGTACGGATTTTCTTTAGAGGAAATCAAAGAGATGGTTTTACTATTTGATTTTGATCGCTCAGGAATTCAGCAATTAGAGCGAACGGTTGAATACGGGGAACAAAAAATTCAAGAGATTGACAGTAAAATAGCTGAGCTGACGCAGATGAAGCATGAGTTACAACAAATGCATGGCATGTTTAGCGAAAAATTAGCGACTTTAAAGGGAGAGATGCAAGATGAATAGTTCCAATTTATTAGCACGTAATGCCCGTAAGTATCCGAAAAATGAAGCCGTTATTTGTCATGGCAGAAGAGTAACCTACCAAGATTTAGATAAGCAGGTGACATGTTTTAGTAATGCTTTACTAGAGCAGGGAGTAAAGCAGGGGGATAAGGTTTTAATTTTTATGCCAAACGTTTTAGAGTTTGTTGTCAGTTACTTTGCTATTCAGCGTATTGGAGCGATCGTTGTGCCAGTCAATGCGAAGTTTACATTGCAAGAAGTAGAGTACGTGGCGCAGCATGCCGAGGCGAAGGCAATTGTCGTACATGAGGCTATTTTTGCAGCAGTTGAACAGCTAGCCGGTATTCCGTTAAAAATTAAAACAGGTCAAGAAAAAGTGGGATGGCATCAGTATGAATCAATGCTTCAAAATGCTAGTACACAAACAATTGATTGTCAGTTACAAGAGGATGACCCTTCCACGATTTTATATACATCTGGCACGACAGGAAAACCAAAGGGTGTGTTATTTAGCTACCGTAATATTTTAACAGTGGCGCAAATGATAGCTGTTGAAATGGAGGTAAAGCCTGAGAGCCGTATTTTGCTTATGATGCCATTAACACACTCTGCACCATTACATTTATTTTTAATGGCGGGTGTATTGGTAGGCTCAACAAATGTATTAACACCAACTTTTACACCCGATTTATTCATTGATTCCATTGAAAAGGAGAAAACAACACATTTCTTTGGTGCACCTGTTGCTTATTTATTAACGGCACAACTGCCAAGGCTACATTCGGCAGATTTGTCTTCTATGAAATGGTGGGTCTATGGTGGGGCACCGTTATCTCAAAGTGAGGTTCGGTTCATTCAGCAGGCATTCCGCACAAATAATTTGACTTGTGTATATGGATTAACAGAGGCAGGTCCAAGTGGCTCATTATTATTTGGCAAGGAGCATGAAGCAAAGGCAGGAAGTATTGGTCAGCGGGCGCCACTTGGTACAGAGTTGCGTATTGTGAATGACAGTGGAGAAGATGTAAATGTAGGCGAAGTGGGGGAAATTGTCTTGTTGGGTGAGGGCAACATGCTTGGCTACTATAAGGATGAAGTAGCTACTAATGAAGCCTTTATTGATGGTTGGTTAAAAACCGGAGATCTAGCTCGCAAGGATGAAGATGGTTTTATTTGGATGGTAGATCGTAAAAAGGATGTCATTATTTCGGGAGGTGTCAACATTTATCCGAAAGAAATTGAAGATTGTTTATTGAGCTTTGAAGGTATATTCGAGGTTGCGGTAATTGGTGTACCACATCCGCAATGGGGGGAAACTGTAAAGGCGGTGTATTCTGCTAAACAAGACATCCATGAGGAAGCTTTGAAAGCTTATTTAGAGGAGCATCTTGCAAAGTTTAAAATACCACGTATTTTTGAAAAAGTAGAAGCGCTACCACGCAATGCATCAGGCAAAATATTAAAACAAAATTTAAAGGGGCAAGAGGTGAGATAGCATGAAAGTATTACAACAAGAAGCAATGCGTACTACGAACTTTTTTACTGAAGATGACACGCTTCAAAAAATAGTGGAAATGATGTTAGATAAAGAGTTTTTATCCTATGCCCAACGAGAGTTAACAGATTTTGGTGAGCTATGTGCAGGTGATATTGATGCGAGGGCAAAGCATACAGATCGACAGGGTGAGCCTCGCCTTCAAAGATATGATGCCTATGGTGAAGAGATATCAGAGGTTTGGGTTAATGATGGCTATAAAAAAACGATTGAAGAGACATATAATACTGGGATTGTAGGTTATGTACACAAGCATATTCCGCAGCTAGGACACAAGGGGAATTATGTTTATAGCTTTGCACAAGGTTATTTGCTATCACATGCAGAGCCCGGTTTTTATTGTCCAGTAACATTGACAATGGCAACTGCCTATCTATTAGATCATTATGCAGATGAAGAGGTAAAGCAGCGTTTTTTACCACATGTGTGTGCAACAGGTGACACAGATTTATATGAAGGTGCGACCTTTTTAACAGAACGTCAAGGGGGCTCTGACGTAGGTGCAAATGTGGTGGAGGCGAGAAAGGATGGCACTGCTTATCGTCTATATGGTGAAAAATATTTTGCATCCAATGCGGGCATGTGTGGTGTAGCGATGGTATTAGCACGACTAGAAGGTGCGCCAGCAGGTTCCAAAGGCTTAACATTGTTTGCAGTTCCTTGGCGCAAAGAAGATGGAACAACAAATCATTTACGTATTCGCCGACTGAAAGATAAGCTAGGCGTTCGGGCAGTTCCCTCTGGTGAGGTAGAATTTGATGGTGCACTTGCCTATGTTGTAGGGGAGCAAAATAAAGGGATTTATTATATGCTAGAAGCACTAAATCTCTCTAGAATTTGTAATGCAGTCGCTTCAATTGGTATTATGCGTCGCGGCTTCTTAGAGGCAAAACATTATGTAAGCAATCGACATGCATTTGGCAAGCCCTTAACACAGTACCCTATGATTCAGGATACTTTAGGGAAATTTGCAGCTAAGTTGCACGTGGAAGTAGCGACAGTTTTTGATCTTATCCAATTATACGATAAAGTGACAAGTGGACAGGGAACTCAGCAAGATCTTATTATGAATCGTTTATATATTGCCATTATGAAAAAGGAAACAGCAGAGCAAGCTGTTCATTATGCTAGTGAGGCAATTGAATTACACGGAGGTAATGGCTATATAGAAGACTTTGTAACGCCCCGCTTATTAAGAGACGCCCAAGTGTTAACGGTGTGGGAGGGTACGGCTAATATTTTGGCCTTAGAACTCATTCGTTTAGTAGATAAGTTTCATGCTCATGAACTGTTTGTACAGGAGATGGAGGAACGATTAGACAAATTAGCTGACAGCTCACTAGTACAAATCGTTAAAGAACAATTGGCGAATATGTCTGTGAAACTGCAAATTTTTAGCGCTTTAGACGAGGCAACGAAAACTTTTGAATCTAAGGGTATGGCGGAAAAAATGGCTCACCTTTATGAAAGTGTCATAGCGGTTGAGTGGGCACATAAATTTGGTGGGAAATATGAAAAACTAGCGGACGTTTATTTAGAACAGACATGGTCATTAAGAGAAATGGGTGCTCAAATGAAAACAGTCCAATACTTTTCTGAAATTGTATAATGGCCGGGGAGTCGTCTTGAATGGAGGCGACTTTTTTCATTTTCATGTATAATGAAATCAACTGAATATTATAAAGGTTCTTTACTTAAGTAAAGTGAAAAGGGAAATCGGTGTAATTCCGATGCGGTCCCGCCACTGTAAGTGTGAGTTTTTTCAAATGATGCCACTGAAGATTTCGGGAAGGCTTGAAAAATCGCAAGTAGCACTAGCCAGGAGACCTGCCTTTATAACGACATGACAACCTACGAGGATAGGGTGGTGGATTTTGTATCAGTTTTTTTGGTGCGATTTTGCCCCCTCATCGATCAAAGATGAGGGGTTTTATTTTGATGTAGAATAAAGCGAAATGTCGCACGGATCAACGAAGGAGGATTCACATGAAGAAATTTTGGAAAATAGGATTATCAGCATTTTTAGCAGTAGGCTTGCTAGCTGCTTGTGGGCAGGAAGCAAAAGATAACAAGCCATCTAACGAGCAGCAAACACAGCAAGAAACAGCACAGGTGGATGAAGCAACATTCCCAATGACGATAACAGATGCCCTTGGTAAGGACATTACACTTGAAGCACCTCCTGAGAAAATTGTTTCACTTATTCCAAGTAATACTGAAATCCTTTTTGGACTAGGTTTAAATGATGAAATAGTTGGTGTTACGGACAACGACGATTATCCGCCAGAGGCAGCTGAGAAGGATAAGGTTGGCGGTATGGAATACGATATTGAAAAAATTATTGCCTTAAAACCAGATATCGTTTTTTCACACGAATCTAGCATGTCTCTTTCAGAAGAGGCTATTGCACAGCTTGAATCAGCAGGTTTGAAAGTATTTGTTGTAAAAAATGCACAAGACTTTAATGAAACATATACAACAATTGAGCAACTTGGACGTGCTACAGGGAAATTACCAGAGGCAGAAAAAATTGTCGCTAATATGAAGGCAAAAGTAGAAGAAGTTTTGTCTAAAGTCAAGGATGTTGAACCCAAAAAAGTGTTAGTTGAAGCATCAGATGAGCCAGATATTTATACAGCTGGCAATGGTACATTTATGAACGCTATGCTTGAAATGATCAATGCAGAGAATGTAGCTGTAGATGGCGATAATTGGTATAAAATTGATGCAGAACAAATTATCGCAAAAAATCCAGATGTCATCGTGGTGACATATCATTATGTACCAGATATTTTAACGAAAATACCAAAACGTGCGGGCTTTGATACGATTAATGCCGTAAAAAATAATGCGATTGTGCAGGTAGATGAAAGTACGACAAGTCGTCAAGGGCCACGTTTAGCTGAAGGTCTAGAAGAATTAGCAAAAGCAATCTATCCTGAGGTATTTAAGTGAAAAAAATAGCACTAGCCTATACATTAACATGTACGCTTCTTCTTATTAGCATCTGGTGTGGCGTAGCGATAGGCTCGGTTCATATTCCATTAGAAGTATTGTGGAATAAGGCGGTTGATGAAACAGCCGCCAATATCTTTTGGAAAATTCGTTTGCCTCGCGTGTTATTAGCGGGACTAGTAGGCGCATCTCTAGCTATTGCTGGAGCAGCTTTCCAAGGTTTATTAAAAAATCCATTAGCAGATCCATATACACTAGGGGTTTCATCAGGGGCTTCTGTTGGTGCTGTTTTAACGATCTTTTTTAGTATTTCTATACCTGTTGTCGGTTTGTATGCGCTGCCAATTTTCAGTATGATTGGTGCTATCATCACGATGGTAGTTGTTATGAGCTTTGCTAGACTCGTAGACCGCTCATTAAAAATGGAAACGTTGATATTAACAGGTGTTATTTTTAGTTCATTTTTAGGTTCCCTTATTTCATTAATGATTGCCTTATCTGGTGAAGAATTACGTCAGGTAATAGGCTGGCTACTTGGTTCTGTTTCGATGCGTGGTTGGCCATATGTCCAAATGATCATTCCATTTGTGATTGTAGGTTCAATTATGCTATGGACACAAAGACGAGAACTAAATGTTTTGTTGTATGGTGAAGAGCGAGCAAAACATTTAGGTGTTAATGTGAAGCGCAGTAAATATTTGATATTAGCAGGTGGCTCCATGCTAACTGGAGCAGCTGTAGCGGTTTCTGGCACAATTGGCTTTGTAGGATTAGTGGTGCCGCATATGACAAGGATGATTTGGGGTTCTGATCATCGCCACTTATTACCATTATCTTTTTTCAATGGTGCAACATTACTCATTATTTGCGACTTAGTAGCACGAACAATCATTGTGCCAAGAGAGCTACCAATTGGTGTTATTACGGCATTTATTGGAGCACCTGTTTTCTCCTATATTTTTTATAAGCAGCGAAGAAGCAAGGGGGTACGGGCATGATTGTTGTTGAACATCTATCAGGTGGCTATGAAGATGTACCAATCGTCAGGGACATTAGTTTTACTGTTGAAAAAGGAAAAATTCTTGGCATTCTAGGGCCGAATGGTAGCGGGAAATCCACATTATTAAAAGTAATGAGTGGTATTTTACCAGCTACTGCTGGAACCATTTCGATTGATGGACAAAATATTCTTTCTTATAATGCTCGTGCTTTGGCGAAAAAAATGGCTGTATTACCACAGCTACATGCAAATGCTTTCTCGAACAGTGTGAGAGAGGCAGTTTCACTGGGGCGCTACCCACATCAAACAGGCTTTTTCTCGAGTTGGTCCGAGCAGGATGAACAGGCTGTGCAACATGCTATGCTACAAACAGGTGTAAAGCGGTATGAGCATACACCAATGGAATTTTTATCTGGTGGTGAACAACAAAGAGTATTTGTAGCACAAGCCTTAGCTCAAACTGCAGAAATACTATTACTGGATGAACCAACTAATCATTTAGATATTGCCCACCAACGTCAAATTTTAGATATGGTGCGGAAGGAAGCCATGGAGTGCGGTTTAACAGTTGTTATGGTACTACACGATATGAATTTAGCCTCTCTTTATTGTGATGAATTATTGCTAATGGAAAGCGGACAAATGAGAGCACTTGGTGCACCACATGAAGTATTAATTGCCTCCCAAATTGAAGAAGTTTATCAAGCACGGGTGACTACATATGCTCACCCTGAAATACCAAAACCTCAAATTACAATGATGCCCGCAGCTACAGACTATCAACAGCGAGCTGTCATCAAAAAAGAGCACTTTACGATAACTGAACAATATATCCAACTTCAATCAGAGCTTCCTCTGAAGACCGTATCTTCTGCAG
This sequence comes from Lysinibacillus sp. AR18-8, assembly GCF_001705465.1. Classification (NCBI taxonomy): domain Bacteria; kingdom Bacillati; phylum Bacillota; class Bacilli; order Caryophanales; family Bacillaceae; genus Lysinibacillus; species Lysinibacillus sp. AR18-8. The sequence goes on along the minus strand of NZ_MDGU01000008.1, from coordinate 110,349 downwards.
TTCATAACCCAGGTATTGGCTGGCATAATTGCTTATTAAATCGCTCAGTTCCTGGTGATTATGTCATCAGCGATGTGAAACGAGAAGTTAAAGAATTTTTAAAAAGGGGAAATTTTTCACCTACAAATACTGTTGTTATGCTAACAGCAGTACCAACAGCTCTAGTGGCCATCAATGAATTTTCAGCACCTTTTGGCAGTATAATCGTAGCTGTAACTGCTGGCGTAGGCAATGCAGTTGATGTATCTCGAGTACATGAAAGACAAGATGAACCATATATTGGTACTATTAATACATGGGTTATCATTAATGGTTGTTTATCGGAAGAGGCATTTTTTCAGGCATTGATGACAGCAACTGAGGCAAAAACAAAGGCGTTGCAATCAGAAAATATTCGTGATGAGCGGAGTGGAACAATTGCAACAGGTACTGCTACAGATAGTCTGTTAATTGCTGCAACTCAAAAAGGGGAAGAAATGCTGTATGGTGGCCCAATTACGGAAGTTGGTAAAATGATTGCAAAGGGTGTCTATGAAACAACAGTTCAGGCGATTAGGAATTATAAAAACCAGTTTTAGGAGATGAGAGAAATGAAGCTTTACACGAAAACAGGCGATACGGGGAAAACAAGTCTTATTGGAGGACGGGTTGATAAAGATAGTTTACGTGTGGAAACATATGGGGCAATTGATGAATTAAATTCCTTTATTGGGAAGGCTGTAAGTGAATTAGATCAAGCGCTTTTCAAGGATATTTTAACAGACCTAGAGACAATTCAGCATGAGCTGTTCGATGCTGGTGGAGACCTTGCTAATGTAATGAAAGAACGTCATTATAAATTAACAGAGCAACCGATTGAAGTACTTGAAGCTCGTATAGATGCTTTATCAGACGAAGCGCCACCTTTACAACGTTTTATTTTACCAGGAGGTGCACCAGCAGCGGCAACTTTACACATTGCACGCACGGTTGCACGTCGAGCAGAGCGTGAAATGGTGACACTTATGAAAGAAGTCGAAGATGTACCAAAGGTTGTGCAAAAATATTTAAATCGCTTATCGGATTATTTATTTGCAGCTGCACGTGTTGTAAATGCTCGCTTAAACGTTGCAGATGTTGAATATATCCGCAGTGGGAATGTTTTTAAAAAATAAAGTTTGATTTAATAAATGTTTTTGTACAAAAAATGAATTGCCAGATATTAAGCTACGGGGCGGTATAGGTTTGTATGCAATTTTAGCAGATGTTCAAAAGTCTACTGAATATGCGACATCCCAATAAGTAAAATAGTTAAGGAAAGTAAAAAATTGCTACTTTGAAAAAATTCAGGGTGGCTTTTTTTCTTGTAAAATGTAAGAATATAAAATTATCAGAAATATTTCCGTTTTATGTTGACTGAATGCTCACTCATTTATTAGAATAGGAATATAATGATAAAGTGAAGTACATTTCTGTATGAACTAGCAAATTCGTCACAAAGAGAGAAAATTACGACAAACTAAAGGGGGGACCAACCATGAGTCCATTATTAATTGCTAACATTGTCTTAACAGTCGTGGTTGTGCTTTATGCAGTAGGATTGTTCTTCTACCTGTTGAAAACACGCTATAAGTATGTGCAATTGGGGAAAAAGGTTGAGTTTGATGAAAGTGTTAAAGAACGACTTCGTTATATTATGGTCAATGTATTTGGTCAAAATAAGCTATTAAAGGATCCAAAGAGTGGTTTAATACATGTTATGTTTTTCTATGGATTTTTGATGGTACAGTTAGGGGCCATTGATTTAATTTGGAAAGGACTAGCACCAGAGTCACATCTGCCACTAGGTATTTTCTATGGTGTCTTTACATTCTTCCAAGAACTGGTGGTTTTAATGATTTTAGTCGCGGTAGTGTGGGCATTTTACCGCCGCTATGTTGAAAAGCTAGTGCGTCTAAAACGAGGATGGAAAAACGGCCTTGTATTAATTTTCATTGGTGGGTTAATGGTATCTACATTAATCGCTAATGGTATGGGATTAATTTGGCATGGTGAGGGATTAACTTATACGGAGCCAGTTGCTTCAAGTATTGCTGCTATTTTTGGCTTCCTACCTACATCAGTTGCCGCTGGTGTGTTTTATGTAATGTGGTGGGCACACCTTTTAATTCTATTAACATTCCTTGTATACGTACCGCAGTCTAAACATTTCCACTTAATTGTCAGTCCACTTAATGTTTACATGAATCGTTTAGATCGTACGGGTACATTAACACCAATTGATTTTGAGGCCTTGGAAGAAGCTGGAGAAAATGCTGAAAGCGAAGAGGATATGCCTTCTATTGGGGTAGGACGCATACAGGACTTCACACAAAAGCAAATGCTTGATCTATATTCTTGTGTAGAATGCGGACGTTGTACAAACATGTGTCCAGCAACAGGAACAGGAAAAATGCTGTCTCCTATGGATTTAATCGTAAAATTGCGTGACCATTTAACATTTACGGGCGCAGTCGTAACAAAACAAAAACCATGGGTGCCTTATCAATTCTTTGCCAATACAAAGGGTAACCAGCTTGCAATTGCAGCTGGTGCTGAAGGTGCTGTAATTGAGGATATCTACAGCCCATCTTTAATTGGCGATGTCATTACAGAAGAGGAAATTTGGGCTTGTACGACATGTCGTAACTGTGAGGATCAATGCCCTGTAATGAATGAGCATGTTGATAAAATTATTGATCTACGTCGTTATCTAACAATGACTGAAGGGAAAGTAAATCCTGATGCTCAACGTGCAATGACGAATATCGAACGACAAGGTAATCCTTGGGGCTTAAACCGCAAGGAAAAAGAAAATTGGCGTGATCTAGATCCAACAATCCAAATTCCAACTGTAAAAGAGCTGAAAAAATCTGGCGAGGAAATGGAGTATTTATTCTGGGTTGGTTCGATGGGAGCTTTCGACAACCGCTCTCAAAAAATCGCTTTAGCATTCTGTCGTCTATTAAACGAGGCTGGTGTGAAGTTTGCAATCTTAGGTAATAAAGAGAAAAACTCTGGGGATACACCTCGTCGTTTAGGGAATGAATTCTTATTCCAAGAGCTAGCTACAGCAAATATTGATGAGTTTGAGAAAAATGACGTGAAGAAAATTGTAACAATCGATCCTCATGCCTACAATATCTTTAAAAATGAATATCAAGACTTTGGCTGGAAAGGTGAAGTGTATCATCACACTGAGTTATTAAATCAGTTGATTGAGGAAAATCGTCTAGCGCTAAACTATGAGGTTCATGAAACGATTGTTTTCCATGATTCCTGTTATTTAGGCCGCTACAATGATGTGTACGATGCCCCACGTGAGATCCTTCGAGGAATCCCTGGCGTGAAGCTTGTTGAAATGGAACGTAACCGCGAAACAGCGATGTGCTGTGGAGCTGGTGGTGGATTAATGTGGATGGAAGAGCATGTAGGAAATCGCATTAACGTAGCGCGAACAGAACAGGCTCTTGCAACAAATGCATCAGTTATTTCATCAGGCTGTCCTTACTGCCTAACAATGCTAGAGGATGGTACAAAGGCTAAAGAGGTTGAAGACTCTATTGGAACATTTGATGTTGCAGAATTACTAGAACGTTCTGTGTTCGGTGAAAAAGTAAAGGCAGTTAATCCTTCTTCCGAAGAAACAGAAGAAACATACGAAGAAGTGGTAGCGTCTATAGAAAATGTTCAACAAGACGAGAATACGGAAGCGAACGCAGAAAAATGATTGCTATTGCAGAAATATTTTAGTTATCTGAAAAATATAAATTGCACAATAAAAAATTGTTTTGTAGAATAAGATTAAATGGGGATGGGAGTTGAGATAGTAAACTCCCATTTTTCCTCGATAGAAGTCGAGCGAGCGTTCAGTCAATAATGCTTTGCATCTTCATCGAGAATGTAAAACAAAAGGGGTGTTTTACTTGAATAGAGCTGTAATTTTAGCAGGAGCAAGAACTGCGTTTGGTAAATTTGGAGGTTCATTATCAGCATTACATGCAAGTGATTTAGGTGCGATTGCTATTAAAGGTGCATTAGAGAAGGCAAAGCTTGCACCTGAGCAAGTGGATGAGGTAATTTTAGGTTCTGTTTTACAAGGGGGACAGGGGCAAATTCCTTCTCGACAGGCTGCGCTGAAGGCCAATTTACCAACAGCAGTAAAAACAGAAACAATCAATAAAGTTTGTGCTTCAGGGATGCGTGCGGTGACATTAGCAGATCAATTGATTCGTTTAGGGGACGAAGAAGTGATTATTGCGGGTGGAATGGAATCTATGTCCAATGCACCATATTATCTTCTGAATGGTCGAAATGGTTTGCGTATGGGAGATTCTACAATGGTAGATGGCATGCTATATGACGGCTTAACATGTGCTTTCGATAAAGCAAGACCACATATGGGTAGCTATGGTAATGCAACAGTTAAAGAGTTCTCGCTAAGCCGAGAAGAACAGGACACTTGGTCAGTACGCAGTCATGAACGCGCGTTAGCCGCAATTGAAAAAGGTTACTTTGCTGAAGAAATCGTACCAGTGGAGATTCCTCAACGAAAAGGTGCACCACTTATTGTAGATACAGATGAGGCACCAAGAGCAGGGACGTCTTTGGAAGTACTGGCGAAGCTAAAACCAGCCTTTGACAAGGATGGCACGATTACAGCAGGTAATGCACCTGGGGTTAACGACGGTGCATGTGCACTTGTCGTTATGAGTGAAGAACGTGCAAAACGTGAAGGTAGAGAACCATTGGCAATAATCATTGGTCACGAAGAACTTGCGCTTGAGCCAGAAAACTTCCCGCAAACACCAGGTCTTGTTATTAATAAATTACTGAAAAAGACTAACAAATCATTAGCAGATATTGATTTAATTGAAATCAATGAAGCCTTTGCAGCGGTAGCTTTAGTCAGCAAGCAGTTGGCAGATTTAGATGCAGAAAAAGTGAATGTTAATGGCGGTGCAGTTGCTTTAGGTCATCCGATTGGGGCATCTGGTGCACGTATAATATTAACACTTGCACAGGAATTGAAGCGTCGTGGCGGTGGCATTGGCATTGCCGCAATTTGTTCAGGCGGCGGCCAAGGTGATGCAATTATGATTGAAGTACCAAAACAGGGGGACTGAACTAATGGGAATTCAAAAGGTAATGGTTATTGGTGCAGGGCAAATGGGCTCTGGTATTGCCCAAGTTTGTGCACAAGCAGGCTTTGATGTGAAATTGAACGATATCAAACAAGAATTTTTCGAGCGTGGATTAGGGGTTATTACGAAAAATTTATCACGTGATGTAGAAAAGGGTCGTAAAACTGAAGATGAGAAGGCTGCTGTTCTAAGTCGAATTAGTATGTCGCTAGATTTACAAGATGCTAGTGATGTAGATATTATCATTGAAGCAGCTGTGGAAAATATGGAAATTAAGCAATCCATCTTTAAGCAACTTGATGGCATTGCGCCAGCACATGCTATTTTAGCTACGAATACATCTTCACTGCCTATTACAGAAATTGCAGCAGTAACAAAGCGTCCAGAGCAAGTAATTGGTATGCATTTTATGAACCCTGTACCAGTTATGAAACTTGTCGAAATCATTCGAGGTTTAGCAACAACAGATGAAGTGTACAAAGCTGTCGAAGAGATGACGGTTAAATTATCGAAAACACCAGTAGAAGTGAATGATTTCCCAGGATTTATTTCAAATCGAATCCTACTACCGATGATTAATGAAGCGATTTATGCACTTTACGAAGGTGTGGCAACAAAAGAAGCAATTGATGATGTGATGAAGCTTGGTATGAATCATCCGATGGGGCCATTAACATTGGCAGACTTCATTGGTTTAGATACTTGCCTTTACATCATGGAAATTTTACATGAGGGTCTTGGAGACAGTAAATATCGCCCTTGCCCACTGCTACGTAAATACGTTGCAGCTGGCTGGTTAGGTAAGAAATCAGGAAGAGGTTTTTACGTTTACGAATAATCCTATGGGGATGGGGTTATTTAGATGTTTCGGGACAACTTAGAGGGGTGACATTATAGATGCATTTGCAATTTACAGATGAGCAAATTATGATGCGCGATATGGTTCGTCAATTTGCTCAGGAAAAAATTCAACCATGGGTGGAGCGAATGGAAGCGGGAGAATTTCCACGTGAGCTTCTACAGCAAATGGGTGAACTTGGCTTAATGGGGATTACGACTCCAGAAGACTTAGGTGGCTCTGGTATGGATTTTACATCTTATATTATTGCGATTAATGAACTATCAAAAGTAAGCGCTGTAATGGGTGTTATTTTATCCGTCCATACTTCAGTTGGAACGAATCCAATTATTTACTTTGGGAATGACGAACAAAAGAAACGTTATGTACCAAAGCTTGCAACAGGCGAATATTTAGGCGCATTTTGTTTAACAGAACCAAGTGCAGGCTCAGACGCTGGTTCTTTACAGTCAAAGGCAGTGCGTGATGGCGATGAATATGTGATTAACGGCTCCAAAGTATTTATTACAAATGGTGGAGAAGCTGATGTGTATATTGTATTCGCATCTACTAACCCAGCTGAAAAAACAAAGGGTATCTCAGCATTTATTGTTGAAAAGGGAACACCTGGTTTAATCATCGGAAAAGATGAGCATAAGATGGGCTTACACGGCTCACGTACAGTTCAGCTAACATTCGATAATTGTCGCATTTCAGCCGACAACCTACTTGGGGAAGAGGGAGAAGGCTTTAAAATTGCGATGGCCAATTTAGATGTTGGACGAATCGGCATTGCGGCACAGGCGTTAGGAATTGCTGAGGCGGCACTAGAGGCGTCTACTGCTTATGCTAAAGAACGCATTCAATTTGGTAAGCCGATTGCCGCACAACAAGGTGTTGGCTTTAAGCTTGCGGATATGGCAACGGCTGTTGAATCTGCAAAACTGTTAGTCTATCGTGCAGCCGATTTACGTGCAAAAGGTTTACCATGTGGAGCAGAAGCTTCAATGGCTAAACTTTTCTCATCACGAACAGCGGTACACACGGCAATAGAGGCTGTTCAAATATTTGGCGGCTACGGCTATACGGAAGATTATCCAGTAGAGCGCTATTTCCGCGATGCAAAGGTGACAGAAATCTATGAAGGTACAAGTGAAATTCAACGACTAGTCATTAGTAAACATTTACTGAAATAAAGCCTGATATTGCGAATGGTACATAGTGATGGGAACCGTTCAAGAGTGAGGGAAAAAAGTTTATAAAGGGTGTAGAACTGCTCTGAAATAAGGCAAACCCGCTCAATCCAACCTAACAATAATCAGGTAACACAAAACAGAGTCTAACTAAAAAGGGGAAATGGACAATGAACTTTCAGTTAACAGAAGAGCATGAACAATTACGTGAAATGATTCGTGATTTTGCTATAAATGAAGTGGCGCCAACAGCTGCTGAACGTGACGAAAATGAAGAATTTGACCGTGCGATTTTCGACAAAATGGCGGAGCTTGGGCTTACTGGTATTCCATGGCCTGAGGAATATGGTGGTGCAGGATTTGATTACCTTGCATATGTCATAGCTGTTGAGGAACTTTCACGTGTTTGTGCTTCGACTGGTGTAACTTTATCTGCACATACTTCACTGGCAGGTTGGCCACTTTACAAGTTCGGTACAGAAGAACAAAAACAAAAATACCTTCGTCCAATGGCTGAAGGCAAACATATTGGTGCATATGGTTTAACAGAACCTGGCTCTGGCTCTGATGCGGGTGGCATGAAAACTTATGCAAAACGTGATGGCGATGATTATATTTTAAATGGCTCAAAAATCTTTATTACGAACGGTGGAGTAGCAGATACATATATTGTATTTGCAGTAACAGACCCAGAAGCAAAACATGGCACATCCGCATTTATCGTGGAAGCTGGATTTGAAGGTTTCTCTGTAGGGAAGAAAGAAAAGAAATTAGGAATTCGTTCATCTCCAACAACAGAGATTATTTTTGATAACTGTCGTGTTCCAAAGGAAAATCTATTAGGGGCTGAAGGTGAAGGCTTTAAGATTGCCATGACGACACTAGATGGTGGACGTAATGGTATTGCGGCTCAAGCAGTAGGAATTGCACAAGGAGCACTCGATGCAGCAGTTGACTATGCCAAAGAACGTGTGCAATTTGGTAAACCGATCACTGCAAATCAAGGCATTTCCTTTAAATTAGCCGATATGGCAACTCAAATTGAGGCTTCTCGACTTCTTACATACCAAGCGGCATGGTTAGAATCTAATAACCTACCATATGGTAAGGCATCTGCAATGGCGAAATTAATGGCTGGCGATACAGCAATGAGTGTAACGACAGAGGCGGTTCAAGTTTTTGGTGGCTATGGTTATACAAAAGATTACCCTGTAGAGCGCTTTATGCGTGATGCTAAAATTACACAAATTTACGAAGGTACGCAGGAGATTCAACGTCTTGTTATCTCGCGTATGCTAACGAAATAATTGATGACTGATAAAGATAAAAGGCCCCAAGTACAGTCAACCGTAAAAGATGAAAATCTAATCGCCATTCGTCGTGAACAAATGATTCAAGGAGCTATTAAGCTATTTAAAGAAAAAGGCTTTCATCGTGCCACGACGAGAGAAATTGCAAAAGCTGCTGGCTTTAGTATCGGTACTTTGTATGAATACATCCGAACGAAGGAAGATGTTCTATACCTTGTTTGTGACAGTATCTATCACCATGCAATGGAGCGTCTTTCAAGTTATGAGATTAAAGCGGGAACTATTGATGAGTTAAAAGAAATGATTCGGGAATACTTCCTGCAAATCGATAGTATGGTTGATGAGCTAACAATCATGTATCAAGAAACAAAATCATTGTCAAAAGAAGCACAACGCTATGTTTTTAGTAAAGAGTTTGAAATGGTTGCCACATTTGAACGCTTGTTACAGCGATGTGTCCAGTCTGGCGAACTAACTATGACAGAGAAGCAAATCCATTTAGCAGCCAATAACTTAGTTGTTTCAGGACAAAGCTGGGCGTTTCGCAAATGGGCTTTACATCGTCAGCATTCAATAGACGAATTCATTGACATGCAAATCACCTTGTTCATTTCAGGCATAAAGGGGTTTTAATATTTGTAAGGGGTTTGTCGGCAATTGCATATAGCGATATTGCAATGCCGGCTTTTTTTATTCAATAAGGGGAGAAAGTGGGGATTTCATATGACAAAGGTAGAAGTATATCGTCCAAAAAATCACGTACGTTTTGTGACAGCATCGAGTCTTTTTGATGGACATGATGCTTCAGTCAATATTATGCGACGCATTTTACAATCGAGCGGTGTAGAAGTAATCCATTTAGGTCATAATCGTTCTGTTGAAGAAGTCGTGAATGCTGCGATACAAGAAGATGCACAAGGGATTGCGGTTTCTTCTTATCAAGGCGGACATATGGAATACTTTAAATATATGTATGATTTACTGCGTGAAAAAGGAGCACCACATATTAAAATTTATGGCGGTGGTGGAGGAGTTATTTTACCTCGTGAAATTAAAGAGCTTCATACGTATGGCATTGCAGGGATATTCTCACCAGAGGATGGCCGTGTTTTAGGGCTACAGGGAATGATTAATGAACAAATTAAAGGAACAGATTTTCCTACTGCAACAGGTAATTATTTAGAGAAATTAAAGTCTTTAACGACAGAGACGCCTGAAATTTTAGCCAATCTAATAACAGCAGCTGAGTCAAATGACGATGAAGCTACGAAAGAAATGCTAGCAGAGGCAAGAAAGCTTTCAAAAGGTACGCCAGTAATGGGGATTACAGGAACAGGTGGTGCAGGGAAATCATCCTTAACGGATGAACTGATTCGCCGCTTTCTAAAAGAATTCCCAGATAAACGTGTAGCCATTCTATCAGTCGATCCAACAAAGCAAAAAACGGGTGGAGCATTGCTTGGGGATCGTATTCGCATGAACGCTATTTTTAATAACCGTGTTTATATGCGTAGTTTAGCAACACGTGGCTCACGTACAGAATTATCTGCATCAATTGGTGATGTGCTAGATGTAGTACGTGTAGCAGGTTATGACTTAATCATCGTAGAAACAAGTGGAATCGGTCAAGGTGATGCTGAAATTACTAAATACACGGATCTATCTATGTATGTCATGACAAGCGAATTCGGCGCACCTACACAACTTGAGAAAATTGATATGATTGACTTTGCAGATGTTATTGCGATCAATAAATTTGAGCGAAAAGGCTCAGAGGACGCCCTTCGACAAGTACAAAAACAATATCAACGTTCCCGCGAGCTTTGGGATGAATCACTTGATAACATGCCAGTCTACGGTACAATAGCTAGCCAATTTAATGACAAAGGCACAAATGCGTTATTCGCCGCCCTCGTTAAAATAATTAACGAAAAAACAGGTTTTAATTGGGAAACAAGCTATGAGCAATTTGCGAAAACGCAAAAGCAAGATGTTATCATTCCAAACGATCGCCGTTATTATTTACGTGAGATTACGGACACTGTCCGTGGCTATCATAAAAAAACTGAGCAGCAGGTGGCATTTGCTCGTCGACTATTCCAATTAGAAGGTGCTATTGCAGCTGTCCAAGAAAAAGCTCCAGATGATGTGCTTGTGGCATCGCTTACTTCTTTAGCAGAAGGTGTTAGAGATGAATTAACAGCAGAATCCAAGCGTATATTGGATAATTGGCAGGCATTAAAAGAAGCGTATGCTGGCGATGAGTTTGTGACTAAAGTTCGCGATAAAGAAATTCGTACCATCTTAAAAACAACTAGTCTTTCTGGCACGAAAATTCCAAAAGTAGCATTACCGAAGTTTGAAGACTATGGGGAAATCTTGCGTTGGGTTTATAAAGAAAATGTTCCTGGCGAATTCCCATATACGGCGGGTGTATTCCAATTCAAACGTGAGGGTGAAGATCCGAAGCGTCAATTTGCTGGCGAGGGAACACCAGAACGTACAAATAAACGATTCCATTATTTATCAAAAGATGATGATGCAAAACGTTTATCTACAGCTTTTGATTCTGTAACCTTGTATGGGGAAGACCCAGATTACCGTCCAGATATTTACGGTAAGGTTGGAGAATCAGGTGTATCGATCTGTACACTAGAAGATATGAAAAAACTTTACGCAGGCTTTGATTTATGTGCACCGTCTACATCTGTATCCATGACTATTAATGGACCAGCACCTATTATTTTAGCAATGTTTATGAATACAGCAATCGATCAACAAGTTCAATTACGTGAGCAAGAGCTAGGACGAACTTTGACAGTTGAAGAGTTTACCGAGACACGTGAAAAAACATTGCAAGTCGTACGTGGAACAGTACAAGCTGATATTTTAAAAGAAGATCAGGGCCAGAATACATGCATTTTCTCAACAGAGTTTGCTTTGCGTATGATGGGCGATATTCAGCAATACTTTATAGACCATAAAGTACGTAACTATTATTCTGTTTCCATTTCTGGTTATCATATTGCGGAAGCTGGAGCAAACCCAATTTCCCAATTAGCCTTCACCTTAGCTAATGGCTTTACGTATGTAGAGTATTATTTAAGTCGTGGCATGAATATCAATGACTTTGCACCAAATTTATCATTCTTCTTCTCAAATGGACTAGATCCAGAGTATACAGTAATCGGCCGTGTGGCACGACGTATTTGGGCTATTGTAATGCGTGATAAATACGGTGCTAATGAGCGCGCTCAAAAGCTAAAGTATCACATTCAAACGTCTGGGCGTAGTTTACACGCACAAGAGATTGATTTTAATGATATTCGTACAACATTACAGGCTTTAATGGCATTACAAGATAACTGTAATTCATTGCATACAAACGCCTACGATGAGGCCATTACTACACCTACGGAGGAATCTGTAAGACGTGCTATGGCAATTCAAATGATTATTACAAAAGAGCATGGTTTAGCAAAAAATGAAAACCCACTACAAGGCGCGTTTATTGTTGAAGAATTAACAGATCTTGTGGAAGAAGCGGTTCTTGAAGAGTTTGATCGTATTAATGATCGTGGCGGTGTGTTAGGTGCTATGGAAACACAATACCAACGTGGTAAAATTCAAGAAGAATCTATGTACTACGAAATGTTAAAACATTCAGGGGAGTTACCAATCATTGGTGTTAATACTTACTTGAACCCAAATCCACCTTCAGATGCTGATATAGATAATATGGAAATCGCACGTGCATCGACAGAAGAAAAAGAGACACAAATTCGTAATTTACAAGCTTTTTGGAAAGCCCATGAAGAGGAAAGTGAAGCTGCGATTGCACGTCTACAAGAAGTGGCTGTCAATAATGGTAATATTTTTGCTGAGCTGATGGAGTCAGTAAAAGTAGCAAGTTTAGGACAAATTACAAAAGCTTTATATGAAGTTGGCGGACAATATCGTCGTAATATGTAAGCAAGGTTGATCAAAACTTCTTGTTTTCTATTCAAGTATCATGCTTCTCTAATTTCTAGTGTCTAGTCTTAAGATTAGGCACTTCTTTTTATTTTCGTTATAATAGAAATGTAAAAAAAGGGGAGGCGCAGTAGAGGATGAAATCAGCTATTCACTACATAATTATATTAGCTTTAGTATTGGGAGCCTTTTTCCTGTATAATAAGCAAATTGGCGCTATTCCTTTACTACTATTATCTGTCTATTTGTTTTATCTTGGAATAAAAAAAATGCGTAATATAAAAAACAGTAATTGAAGCTAGCAAAGGGGCTAAAACTTTGTATATAATGGGTATTATGCTTATTGTATGGAAAGAACCTTTTGCGTGGCCTTTTTTGCTGCGCTTGGAGAATAAAGCACCATGTAATTTTAAAACGTCCATTGTGATGAGGGAAAGGAAGTGCACGAATTGAATTTTCGTGAAATGACAAAGGAACAATTAACAGAAGAATCGTTAATTAACTTAGCTTATGCAATTTTAAATGAAAAACGTGCCTCAGTGTCTTTTAATGATTTATTAAAATTAATTCAAGAGCTTGTGGGCTATAGTGATGCAGAAATGAAATCCCGTCTGTTACAATTTTATACAGATATCAATATTGATGGTCGCTTCTTATATAATCAAGAAGCAGGCTGGGGCTTACGTGAATGGTTTAAAGTTGAGCAAATCGAAGAAGAAACAGCTCCTTCTGTTAAGACTCAAAAGAAAAAATCTAAAGCTGCCTTTGATGATGAAGATCTTGATGAAGATGTAGACTTAGATGAAGAAGATATCGACTTTGATGAAGACTTTGAAGAGTTCATTGATGAAGAAGAACTTGATGAAGAAGATGATGAAAAAGAAGATATCGACTTTGACGATGAAGAACTAGAAGAAATTGATGAAGAAATCGATGAAGAGTTTATTGATGAAGAGGAAGAAGAATTTGAGGAAGAAGAGGAAGAGATCTAATACAGTACACTTAGAATTTTCTTTCTTTTAAGCTAGAAGCAAAAAATCTTGACTTCTATCACGGTTACGTTTAATCTTTTACTTGGGCTCCTTAAAAGAAGGAGAAAGACCGTGTATATAATACGCTCCCCCTGCAAACCTATGCAGGAGGAGCGTTTTTTTGTTTTTAACTTTAATCATTTTAGTTCTCCCATACTTTTAATACCGATATGAATATAAATGTTTTTAATTATTCATGATGTATAGTAAACGGTGACTGAAAAGTTATTAGAGTTTTATGGTTTAAAGGAAAGTGGAAAAGAGATAGAACCGATTACAGCTTCGAATCGACTACATTTTGTAGACATTCTCGGCTTTTCTTTTTTTAGGGTATTAGAATGTAAATGGTTCTGATCCCCCCTAAACGCACTAATATTTTAGAACATCATAAGGAGGAATTTATTCATGACGAAGTATATTTTTGTAACAGGTGGGGTTGTATCATCACTTGGAAAAGGGATTGTTGCAGCATCTTTAGGCCGTTTATTAAAAAATCGTGGGTTAGAAGTGACGATTCAAAAATTTGACCCATATATCAATATTGACCCAGGTACGATGAGTCCTTATCAACATGGTGAGGTTTTTGTAACAGATGATGGTGCTGAGGCTGATTTAGACTTAGGACACTATGAACGTTTTATTGATATTAACCTAGGGAAACATTCTACAGTAACTTCAGGTCGTGTTTACCAATCTGTATTACAGAAAGAACGTCGTGGAGATTATAATGGTGGAACAGTCCAAGTAATTCCTCATATTACAAACGAAATCAAAGATCGTATCCAACGTGCTGGTCGTGAAACAAATGCAGATGTTGTGATCACAGAGGTTGGTGGAACAGTAGGTGATATTGAATCATTGCCATTCCTAGAAGCCATTCGCCAAATGAAAACAAATTTAGGGCATAACAATGTAATGTATATTCACTGTACACTTATTCCTTATATTAAAGCAGCTGGTGAACTTAAAACAAAACCTACACAGCATTCTGTTAAAGAATTACGCTCTTTAGGTATTCAGCCAAATATTATCGTAGTTCGTACTGAACAAGAAGTACCACAAGAGATGAAAGAGAAATTAGCATTATTCTGTGATGTTCAACCACATGAAATTATTGAATCTCGTGATGCTGAGCATTTATATGAAGTACCATTAAACCTACATGCGCAAGATATAGATGATATCGTTTTGGATCATTTTGGTATGGAAGCTCCAGAAGCAGATATGGAAGAATGGCGTGACCTTGTAGAAAAAGTGAAGAACTTACCAAATAAAAGAAAGGTAGCATTAGTAGGGAAATACGTAGAACTACAAGATGCTTACATTTCTGTAGTTGAGGCATTAAAGCATGCTGGATATGCATTTAATTCTGATATTGAAATTGACTGGATTAATGCAGAACACGTTGATGCTAACAATGTGGCCTCGCTATTAAAAGGTGCTGACGCTATTTTAGTACCAGGCGGCTTTGGTGATCGTGGTGTTGAAGGTAAAATCTTAGCAACACAATATGCACGTGAAAATAATGTTCCTTTCCTAGGCATTTGTTTAGGTATGCAATTAGCAACAGTAGAATTTGCACGTAATGTACTTGGCCTAAAAGGTGCTCATTCTACAGAGCTTGATGCAAATACGGAGTATCCAATTATCGACTTCCTACCAGATCAAAATGATACTGTAGATATCGGTGGTACTTTACGTTTAGGTTTATACCCATGTAAATTAAAGGATGGTTCAAAAGCTAGCCAAGCCTATGGTAAAGAGCTTGTTTATGAGCGTCATCGTCACCGCTATGAATTTAACAATGAATATCGTGAGGCAATGGAAGCAGCTGGCCTTGTCTTCTCAGGTACAAGTCCTGATGGCAAATTGGTTGAAATTATTGAGCTACCAGAAAACAACTTCTTTGTAGCATGTCAATTCCACCCAGAGCTAGTGTCACGTCCAAATCGTCCACAACCATTGTTCCGCGATTTTATCGGCTCAACATTTAAATAATCAAAAAGAGTTGTCTCGTGATATACGAGACAACTCTTTTTAATTTGATGACTACAATTCTTCTTCATCCAACCCAAGCATTTCATCATAAGCAATTTTGACAGCTTCATATACAAAGAGTCCTGCAAGTGCATGTGGTACAACAATACGTTGACCTAGATCATTTGGTATTAAACCGCCTTTAATGCGTGTAGAAACATACGTATAGGCTAAATCAGCAAGAGGGTTATCTACACTAGCTGCTTCACTAGCTATAGCAGCAAAGGGAATAAATTGTGTATTTAATTTTTGTGCTAAGACAAGTGCTTCTTCATCATATGCACTCCGAGTAAAAATGCAAACCCGATCAGCTTCTGTTAAGCTTGTGTCTGTAGTCCAAGGTGCTAACTTGCTAAAGGGTTCGACTGCTTGAAGTGCATTTAATGCCACAACCTGCATTTCTCCAAAGCAAGCAAAATAGACATTTCCTTCGCCGATTGAGGCTTGTGCTAATAACCTTGCTGTTTCCTCGATAGCATCTTCTTCATTTTGTGTAATTCTTTGTAATAATCCACTTAATTGTGTTGTTAGAATTTTTGACATGTTCCCACCTCTATTCATATTATAGGGGGTAAAAGGTAGAAAGCAAAAGCAGATAATTTATAATACTAGAAGGTATTAAGCTGAAAAAGGAGAATTATACATAATAAAGAAAGTTTTTGTGTAAGAATAAAACTAAAAAGGGCGGAATGCGATGTGAAACGATTACTAATTGTCGATGATCAGCAGGGAATTCGTTTACTTTTAAATGAAGTGCTGAAAAAGGAAGGATATATTACATATTTAGCAGCGAATGGTTCAGAGGCATTAAAGTATGCAGACGAACAAGAGATGGATTGTGTTTTACTGGACATGAAAATTCCAGGAATGGATGGTATTGAAATTTTGAGACGTTTAAAAAAGAAGTTTCCGAAGCTGCCTGTTTTTATGATGACAGCATACGGAGAATTGGATGTTGTGCAAGAAGCGTTAGAATTAGGAGCCATTCGTTACTTTACAAAACCGTTTGATATTTTCGAAGTGCGTGATGAAGTAAATAAAGCTTTACAAGTTTAAAAAGCAGGCAGTGGACACACGGCCTGTTTTTTTATGTTGATTAATAGCCCCTGCTTTTCAGGTGCGATGACTTCGTTATGTTACACTCCGCTTTCGGGTAGAAAATAATAGCCCCTGCTTTTCAGGGGCTATGACTTCGTTACGTTACACTCCACTTCGTCACCCCTGCCGCTACGTTACACTCCGCTTTCGGGTAGAAAATAATAGCCCCTGCTTTTCAGGGGCTATGACTTCGTTACGTTACACTCCACTTCGTCACCCCTGCCGCTACGTTACACTCCGCTTTCGGGTAGAAAATAAT